>JANWWQ010000079.1 GCA_025055635.1 Flavobacteriales bacterium | reverse complement strand
ACCTATGGAGCTAACGACAACTGTAAAGATCCTTCAATGGGGGGAGCGGCTCCCTGGGATCAGACCAGATACTTAAATGTATGGGTGGTGGGTTCCATTGACCTGGGCGATGGTCCAGGCCAGGTAGCAGGGTACGCGTATTATCCCACCTGGGGGATAGACAATGGCTACTTTGGGGTGGTCATTGCCCATCGTTACTTGGGTACAACGGGTACGGCCACAGGTCAGGACGGGCGTACACTCACCCATGAAATGGGGCACATTTTCGGATTGGCCCACACTTTTGATGAAGGCTGTGGCACCACCTGCCAGAACAGCGGAGACCTGGTATGTGATACGCCACCCTCTGCCGCACCCACCTACGGTTGTAATTTCAATCAGAGCACTTGCACCAACGACGCACTACCTGGCTCCCCATTCACCACCAATATGCCTGATCAGATAGAAAACTACATGAGTTATGACGCTTGTCAGAATATGTTCACCCTGGGACAGAAACAAAGGGCCTACAATATTCTTAATGCCCTGCCTGAATGGAATGCTTTGGGGTCCCCTTCAAATCTTTCCAATACTGGGGTATTCAATCCCATGAGTACCTCTTACTGTCCTTTACAAGTGGATTTCAGGGCTGAGCGTACCCTCTTATGTGTTGGTGATTCCACACGTTTGAGGGATCTCACTTGGAATGGTGAAGTCCTCGGGCACCTTTGGCAAGTGAATGGTCCGGTTTCCATTGTGTCCAACTTGGATTCCCCTTATATTACTTTCAATACACCTGGTCTGTACTCCGTAACCCTCACCTGTACAAACAACAGTGGTAGTTATTCCGCAGTTAAGCACGGCTATATCCGTGTGGTGGATACACCTCCCGCCAATACCATTTACTATGAAGATTTTGAAGACAATCCTTTCATTTCAGGAGAGTGGCTGGCTGAAGGTGATCCCCTGGGGATCGGCTGGCAGCACGCTAACCTTAACGGCCCAGCCAACTCCTCGGCCTGCCTGCAAATCAATAACGCAGGTCAGCCTTTCCCCGGGGATTTTTGGGTCACTTCGCCCCCCATTAATATTTCAGGAATGGAAAACCCTAGGCTGGCTTTTGACGTAGCTTATGCCCGGAACAACAGCACGGATAACGATAGGTTGATTGTGCAGTTATCCAAAAACTGCGGACAGTCCTGGGGTATTCTCTATGCTAAAGGAAAAGATGGATTGGCTTCAGTGCCCTATCACACATCCAACTTCGTCCCAAAGCCTTGGGAGTGGCGGCGGGAAAGCATAAAAATCCCCGCGTCCTTTCTCAATAGCGAAAAGTTGTTTGTCCGATTTTTATTCAAGACCTCTGGATGGGGGAACAATATCTACATTGACAATATCCAGATTGAGAAGAATGCCTCAGAATCCCAGGTGGAGGAATTTACGAACTCTCTTCGTGTTTGGCCCAACCCGGCACGGGATAAACTGTTTATGGAGATGCACACCCCTCCGGATAATCATCCCTACTGCATCGCCCTCTACGATTTGTCGGGTAGGGAAGTCTGGCGCAAACACTTTGTGAGATCTGAGCAGATTCAGGGCACTTTTACGTGTGAAGTGGCCCTACCCCCCCTTCACTCTGGACTGTATGTCCTGGTGGTCCAAAGCGCAGCAGGGCGTGTACTTCGGCCCCTCATATTGGAAGGGCCTTAAGCGCTTTCTGATTTTTCCACTCTCTTTAGATTAGCTCCGTGAAAACGGTAGCACTACTTCTCCTGAGCAATGTATTCATGACCATTGCCTGGTATGGCCATTTGAAAAATCCTTCCCAGCCCTTGTGGAGAGCCATTATTCTCAGTTGGGGTATTGCTTTTTTTGAATACTGCCTCACCGTACCAGCCAATAGGATGGGCTACGGGCAATTTTCGCTCACGCAACTTAAGGTGATTCAGGAAGTGGTCACACTTTTGGTTTTTTCATTTTTTGCTATATTTTATATGAATGAACGGATTGGCTGGAACCACCTGGCGGCCTTTTTGTGTATTATTGCAGCAGTCTGGTTCACCTTTCGCAAACCATAAATTTTTTGGTTGTTAAATTAATTTATATGAAACTTTATTTTTTTTCCTTTTTGTTATTCTTTTTTCTTAATAACGATAAGATATTTGCTCAATCAGTTATCCCAGAAGATGTCAGGTCATTCCTGGATAGTTATAGGAGTACTTCCAATCCTCATTACTGGAAAAACCGAAAACCGTATGAAGGTTATTGGCAGCAAGATGTAACCTATTACATAAAAGCACGTTTGAATGAAAAGACAGATATTATTAGTGGAGAACTGTACCTAACATATTACAATAATTCGCCAGACAAGCTGGATTTTGTCTTTTTTAATTTATATCAAAATGCCTTTCAGCCCGGAAGCTACCTCCATGATCTCACTGTGAATAATAAAATTATCCCCAAATACGGTCGGTACGAGAGCCAGCGGCTTGGCACGCAAGTAGAAAAAATTACACTTAATGGTGAGCCCTTACGAACCGAGTTGGACGGTACTATTTTGAAAGCTTGGCTTCCCAAGCCCCTTTTGCCTGGCCAAAGTGTAGAATTCTACATAGCATTTAAAACATATTTTGATAACGGTGGCTCTCAGCGTCGGCGTATGAAATTATTTGATGCCTTCGGTTACAAACATTATGATGGAGTGCATTGGTATCCGCGCATAGCGGTTTATGACCGGAAGTTTGGCTGGTGTACCGACCAACACTTGGGACATGAGTTTTATGGAGATTTTGGAGCCTATTATGTGGAGCTGGACTTCAACAGTCAGTTTGTTGTGGAAGCCACGGGCGAGAATGTAAACCGCTCAGAAGTGCTGCCTGCAGACTTAAGGGAAAAACTCGATCTGCGTCACTTTGCACGCAAGCCCTGGAACTCTGCCCCTTCCGTCGTCATTCCTTATGACAGTACCAAACGGAAGATCTGGAAATTTGCCGCACTCAATGTACACGACTTTGCCTGGACGGCCGACCCCACATACCGGATTGGAGAGGTGTATTACGGCCCCTGGAAAACGGTGGCGCTGGTGCAAGAACCCCATGCGGCAGGCTGGCAAAATGCCGCAGAGTTTGCTATGAAGGTGATCCGTGTGTATTCGCGGGACTTTGGGCCCTACATTTATCCTAAAATGGTAGTTGCTGATGCCCGCGACGGAATGGAATACCCTATGCTTACCTTGGATGGAGGCTATGATCCTGATTACCGTGATTTATTGGCTCACGAAATAGGTCATAACTGGTTTTTTGGGATGATCGGCAATAACGAAACTTACCGAGCCGCACTGGACGAAGGTTTCACGCAATTCCTCACGGCCTGGGCCTTGGAACATATTGATGGGCCTTATTATGTTCAAAATCCACCCCGTTCGGCTTATGTAAGACATTTCTATCCGCGTCAGAAGGTTAGGGACGGGGAAGTGTTTATGGGTTATATGGCCGATGCCATTCCCCGCCGTGAGGTGCCCATCAATACGCATAGCGACAAGTTCAACGGAGCGCTTGGCCATGGCGGCGGATATCGGCAGGTATACTATAAAACAGCCACCCTGCTCTATAATTTGCAATATGTGTTGGGAGACGAAATTTTCCTCAAGGCCTTGAAATTTTACTTTAATCGTTGGTATCTCTGCCATCCCTATGAAGAAGATTTCGTGGCCGCCGTGCGCGATTATACGGGAGCTGATATCGTGTGGTTCTGGGATCAATGGTTCACTACCACAAAGACCATTGATTATGGAATAAAATCCATAAGAAAAATAAAAGGAAGCGACGCTTACGCCATCACCTTCAAGCGGAAAGGCCGTATGGAAATGCCTTTGGAATTCACTGTTACTTCCAAAAATGGCCAAAAAAGCACTTATCTGATACCCAATAATTGGTATGAAAAGCCCCTAAGCCAAGGAGTGCAGAGGCTACCACGCTGGATAGGATGGGATAATATCCGAAAAACCTATACCGCCCGCATTACTGTTCCAGGAGGCATTAAATCGGTTCAAATCGATACAAGCGAACGTCTCGCTGATGTCTATAGGCTCAACAATGCCCGACCAATTCCATCCAAATTCCAATTTGACCATGGGCTTCCGGTGCCAGCTGACTACAAGAAATATAATACATACATACGACCTGATTTATGGTATACTGGGCTTGATGGAATTCGTCTTGGTTTGCGTATGCGGGGGGATTACTATCAAAGGTATCACATGTGGGAATTAGGCCTTCTGGTACCCACCGGTTTATTAACCCAACGTAACAGAGTGTTTTATGGCAATCCTCGGATCGATCTCTTAAATGTGTGGTTTCACTACCAAACGGCTTTGGACAATGTGTGGCCAGGGCTCACTTATCATATGGATCTGCGCTGGTTGGACGGTTTGCGCTTGGCTCAGGGCGGATTTTCCCGCACAGATGGAAGTGGCCACTGGACCCTTTCTCTTTTTGGCAAGGCGATGTACCGCGCTCGTGAAGGACTGGATTATCTTATCTTTCCAGGCTTGTGGACCTATGGCCAATGGAACATCACGGCCAACGCCCATCTACAATATGCATATAGTTATCCACGCGGTCAGGGAACCTGGCATATACGGGTACGCAGTGGCCTACCCGCCACATCAGCTGATTACCAGCAAGTCAGCGTAGAGAACATTCACACGCACAAACTTTGGCGTTTTGAATTGCGTTCCCGAATATTTGCAATGTATGGAAGTGGTCGGCTGGTACCTCAGGAGAGCGCATTGTATCTGGCCGGCGCAAATCCAGAAAGCCTTATAGACAACCCTTTCACCCGAAGTTATGGATTTTTTCCTGAAGCCCTAACCACACTGGGAGCTTACACCAGCAATTTTCATATGGGAGGCGGCCTGAATTTGCGCGGTTATAGTGGGTACTTGGCACCTTTTAATGACAACGGGACCCAATATCTGACTTTTTGGAGCAATGGTGGCGCAGCCATAAACCTGGAACTGGATTTAGACGACCTTTTGCCATGGAGGCCCCGTGCATTTCGTCAATGGCTCCATTTTGATGTATATGGATTTACAGATGCCGGGGTGATTAACGCCTATGCCGAAGGCATTCGTATAAAGCCGTCGCAATTTCGTATGGATGCCGGGGCGGGTGTGTCCATGACCATCAAGCGGTGGGGGCCCTGGACCCAGGTTTTAAAACCCCTCACCATCCGCTGGGATGTGCCGTTTTTCCTGAACACCCCGCCCAGCTCTGAAGGAAAATATGTGGATTTTCGTTGGATTATAGGAATTCGGCGATCATTTTAATAATCATTCAGGCCGTAGTTACAGAGGTGGGGGAAAGCATAGCCTCAGCTTTCTCTCCGAAGCGTAGTTTGAAACGAAATATTGTCTTTTCACGATAAGATTCATTAGATAAATATGCGAGTATAAAAAAGTAAGACAGGAAAAAAGGCAGGATGGGCATCCGGTAACGCACGAGCGCGCCGAAATTAGCCGTTGTAAATCCTACTATAAAAGCCACAAAAACGGAAAAAATAAAACATAGCGTCAAGATGGGATCCTTGAATGTGGAGGTGAAGAGACCAAATATGCGCAGACGTATAAGAGAAACTATCGTAAAAAGTAATAAAATGAAATTTTCTAGACCTGAGACAACCATAGCCGGGCTGCGGCTTTCCCAAATGAATGGTCTGTACAGGCCAGCTGTTAGGGCTATTGGAAATTTACTCAGCATCCCTTCGAAGCTGGGATCCACTTCCCCGATATCAAAATAATTATCTCCGTACTGTTCAGCCCTTTGAAGGTCTTTACGGATTATTACAGCGGTTTCTATGGCTTCTTGAGCTGAGCCATATTTTACGCCCACAGAAGAAGAGAAAAAATTGAGAAGAAGGAAACCGGTAATAGCTAAAATAAAGGGCAAAACAAGTACCCTAACAACTTTGCTTTTTATTTTTTGAAGTCTTGAGAAAGAGGCCCAGAAAAGAATTCCAGGAAATAAAGCTAATAGAAGGTATGGTTTGATGTTAAACAACAGCAGGGAAAATAATCCTAGAGGTATTGCTCTGCTAAGTTTTCTTTTAGGAGCAAAGTAAAAATGGTAAAAAGAATAAATAATCTGGCAAATACAAAACACCGATATTGTATCCTTCATAATTCCTGATGCCCAAAAAGCCAAAGAA
>JANWWQ010000078.1 GCA_025055635.1 Flavobacteriales bacterium | reverse complement strand
TCGGGTGTCTAACTCCCCAAGGGAAGACAGTGCATGGCGGGTAGTTTGACTGGGGTGGTCGCCTCCAAAAAGGTATCGGAGGCTTCCAAAGGTGCCCTCAGCACGCTTGGTAACCGTGCGTAGAGTGCAATGGCATAAGGGCGCTTGACTGTGAGACCTACAAGTCGAGCAGGGACGAAAGTCGGGCATAGTGATCCGGTGGTTCCGCATGGAAGGGCCATCGCTCAAAGGATAAAAGGTACTCCGGGGATAACAGGCTGATCACTCCCAAGAGCTCACATCGACGGAGTGGTTTGGCACCTCGATGTCGGCTCGTCACATCCTGGGGCTGGAGAAGGTCCCAAGGGTTAGGCTGTTCGCCTATTAAAGTGGCACGCGAGCTGGGTTCAGAACGTCGTGAGACAGTTCGGTCCCTATCTGTAACGGGCGCTGGAAAACTGAGAGGAGCTGACTCTAGTACGAAAGGACCGAGTCGGACGCACCGCCGGTGTATCTGCTGTGCCGCCAGGTGCAGCGCAGAGTAGCCGTGTGCGGAAAGGATAAGCGCTGAAAGCATCTAAGTGCGAAGCCTGCCTCAAGATGAGTTTTCCTTATCAGGACCCTCGTAGATGACGAGGTTGATAGGTTGCAGGTGTAAAGTCGGAGACGACAAAGCCGAGCAATACTAATCGTCCGAAAACTTTCCATGCTCCGCGGATGCATTTATTCGAATGTGTCATCCCTCGTCCAGCATGTCCCCTTTTATGGTGGCTATAGCGGTCGTGAACACCTCTTCCCATTCCGAACAGAGAAGTTAAGCCGACCAGCGCAGATGGTACTGGGCCTAAAGCCTGGGAGAGTATGTCGCCGCCAGTTTTTCAAACCCCGCCTTTCAGGCGGGGTTTTTTAATTTTAGTCAATAACTTTTTGACCCAGCACAATAATATTGAAGGAAATCCTGTAGCAGCAGGATAGCGCTGACAACATCCACATGCGCCTTGTTCTGGCGGTCTGACCTCCGTGCTCCAGCCTCCACCAGTGCCCGAGTAGCCATTTGTGAAGTATATCGCTCATTCAACCGATAGATACCTAAAGAAGGAAATTCCCCCTCCAACCAATACAGAAGTGCATCAATGTCCCGTTCATGTTCCACAGGTTTTCCGTCCCGATGAGTAGAATAGCCCACAACAAAACCCACTACAACTTCTGAGTGGAAATAGTTTTTAAGAAAATTCCTGAGATCTATAGTGCGTAAGGCCTTCAAAGGTCCAGCAATCAACCTCAACGGATCGGTAACCGCCAGGCCACAACGCCGGCGTCCGTAATCCAGCGCCACAATTCGACCCGGCTTTTGAAAATTTCCCTCCCTAACCACTTGAAGCCAAGACACACCCATCATATTTCCTGCTCGGAAGGAATCACAAGCCTCAGCCAACCCTGGTTCAACATCTCGGAAAAAGGCCGAGCCACCTTGACGGTGTCCTCCCATATCAGGCCTTTCAAAACCGCAGCCCATGAATCTTCGGTGGGATTCCCGGGATGGGGCAACACTAAGTACAAACGTTTGATAGCCCGCGTACAAGCTACATAAAGCAGATTAAGTTCTTCCTGAAAACGCAGAGCCACCTCCCGGCTGTAAGCTTCTTCTGTCAAGCTGTTTTTATGCGTTTTTCCATTGAAACTGAAAGGGAAAAATTCATGGGTCCCCTTTGCATTGCTGCCCAGAGGTACTAGCATCCACGATTGACCTCCATGGATTTTCACGCCCCGAAGCCCCGGCGGTATCACGATAGTACAGGGGAACTCCAATCCTTTGACTTCGTGCATGGTGAATACCTTCAAGGCGTCAGCTATCTCAGGAAGAGGCGTTTTGGAGCTGTTGCGGCCCTGCTTCTGGTCATAATAATTAAGAAATTCGGCCACCCCAGAGGCATGATTTTTTTCAAATTGATGTATCTGATCCAAAAACCGGTAGATGTAATAAAGTTGTCCTGGGCAAAGCCGTTCAAAATCAAAATGTTCCATCCACTGCCTTACAATCTCGGAAATCCGTCCCTTTACTTGGGGCAGTCTTTGAATCCAGGCCGTAGCCTTGGAATGGTCCCACAGTTGCTGGGCCACATCCCCTTCTGACACGCCATGTAAACCAAGAAAGGCCGCATAAAAACGTATTTGGTAGTAAATCTGGAGAGGGTCAGATAAATATCTCAATCCGGCCACAAGAAACTGGACGGCCGGAGCACGATTAGGCTCGACCAACCTGCTGCTAAGGATAGCCGCATTAGGAAACGGTCTAGAACCTTGTTCGGCTAAGAGGTTTAGGCCATCCACTATATCATTCACCTCCTTATTGGTGCGTGCCAGTATTGCCACATCCCCGGCAGTGTATCCTTCTTCCTCAAGTTCCTGGAGTACTTTAAAAATAGTTTCCATTTCAGGCCGGCCCTCTGTTAAGGATTCCAGATCAGACTTTTCAAAATCCTCGGCTTTACGTTCACTTTTTTTTGCAGCAGAATACCACCACAACACCACTTTTCCTTCAGCGGTATTTTCCCTGGCAGACATTTGTTTCACATCGGCATAGGTGGCACAGAGTTTAGCTACGACTTCCTGACAGGACGGGAGGTCCATACCATTGATCCAGCTTGCAATGATGTCCTTGGATTTAGCCACAAGCAACTCAAAAAGGGCATTGTTAAATTCAATGATTTGTGGGGCTGATCGGTAGTTTTTGCGCCTTTCAAGAATATGGGGTTTCACACCTATGCCCATCGCGATCTCCGGCAGAGATTGTTGCATGATGGCAGGCGTGGCTCCTCGCCATCCATAAATACTCTGTTTCGGGTCTCCCACAGCGAACACATAATGGCCCCCCGCAAGAGCTTCCTCCGCTAATGGCTTTAAGCATTCCCACTGAGCCCAAGAAGTATCCTGAAACTCATCCATCAAAATGTGGCGGATTCCCTGGCTGGTTCTCTCAAAAATCCAGGCCCCAGGAGCATGTTTCAAAATTTCAGCCACCAAATACGGGGCATCCTGGACGAGCTGGGTGTGGTGCGCTCGTTTCCACTGCTCCAAAAGTGCATGGAATTGGGCCAGCAGGCCGTACTGGTAAATGCCCTTTCTTATGTTGCGGAAGGTTTTGAACCGTGGATAATGTTTAATTATATCCCCTTTGAGGCCGTTCAGTTGTTCCTGAAGCCCGTTTTCCAGAGCCCGTTGAAAGGCTACTTTTTTCTCTTTGGGTATGGTGCTTTTTAATCTAAATGGTATTCCGTGTTGGCGGAGTTTAATAATTTTCTCATCAAGCTTTTCAAAAACAGGATTTTTCCACTCCAAATTCGACAAAAAACTAAGAAAAAATACAATAAGTGAATCCTGAGGGAAAATATCCAGATCAAGACCGTCTTGGTCTAGGATATCCAGGCATCTCCGGGCTTTGAATTGCCAGGATTGACAAATAGTGTTAAGAGTCTGTTCAACTAGGGTTTTTATCCACTCGGCCTTATTCAGGTCGGGCCAGTGATCACGAAACAACTGACGCGAATTTTCTGAAAACAAATGGGCCATGAAAGCCCTCAAGGGCTGGTCGGGATCCCAGGATTTTTCTGCTTGCTGTTGCTCCTCCATGAAGGCCCTGAGCCAATACAGAAGTTGGCGGTCATCTTCTAACTTCTGATATAACTGAGAGAGCAATTCCTCCTCCACCCTAAGGATATCCGTTTCCAATAGGTAAGAAGCCGAAAGCCCCAGCTCCCGGGCCATGCTGCGCAGGATAGATTGAAGCAGGGCATCAATCGTGCTAAAGCGAATCCCATAAAACCGGTGAAGCATTTGGTGGTACAAGTGCTTGGCTCTTTCCTTAAGTACTTCATGCCTGATATTCAGCGCTTTGCACAACTCATCTGAGCGGCGGTCCATTTGTCCCTCGCTTAGGCCATGAAGAATTTTTAGTGTACGCTGTTTCATTTCACCCGCTGCCTTGTTGGTAAAGGTTATGGCCAATATTTTGTCAAAATGATCGGGCTCCTCCAAGGCCAGCTTTAGATATTCCAATACAAGCGCCTCTGTTTTGCCAGAGCCGGCAGAGGCCTTTACAATCGTGAGGCCGCGTGCCATACCTTAAAAGTAAGCCAACTAATCTTGCAAAATTCAGTTTTTATCTTATCACTCTTGGCTTTTCTTTAAAAGCGGTCAGAACTGATGGCTCAATAGCCGACCATATCAGCTTCAGCGCCTATATAAGGCCTTCAGATTCTGCCGATCGGCTCTAAATGAAAAAACTATACCTTTGTGCTCCAAGGTTCCGTGGCCGAGGGGCTAGGCAATGGTCTGCAAAACCATTTACAGCGGTTCGAATCCGCTCGGAACCTCCTGAATTACAGAACGTTCAGCAAAAGTTCCTTGATTTTTTCCAGATCTTCTTTCATCTCCGTAACCAATTTTTGAATTTCCGCGTCGGCTGCTTTGGCACCTATGGTATTAATCTCTCGTCCAATTTCCTGAGCTATAAACGAAAGCTTTCGACCCACAGGTCCATCGCTGCGCATGGTTTCGGCAAAGTGGCTCAAATGGGCTTGCATTCTCAATATTTCCTCGTGAATATCACTTTTTTCCAAGTAAAAAATGATCTCCTGTTCAAGACGGTTTTCATCCATGGCCTCACGCAGTTCGGCAGTGAGCAGGGCCTCCCGAAGCCTGTTCCGAATATATTCCTTGCGTTTCCCCGCCAATTCTTCCACACGCTGCCGCATGAATTCCAATTTCTCCAGTAGGTAAGCAATGGACTGGGCCATGGCCTCTCCTTCGCGCCTGCGAAAGGAAATGACAGCATTTAAGGCATTCTCAAGTGCCTTCATCAAGGCTTCCCTTTCTTCGGCATTCAGTTCACGGGGCTCAGATTCCACCAGGCCGGGTATCTGCATAACGGCCTCCAGCAACCCTTCCTGAGGAATGGCCTCTTCCTCGCAAATCCTGCGGAGTTCACGAAGATAAGCGCGTAATAAAGCAAGGTTGAGTTGATTATTCTCTTTCAATTCCGTATAGTGCACTTGTATAGTGGCATCCACTTTTCCCCGTACAAGGGCGGCCGATATCTGCTGGCGGATGACACCTTCAACAGACCACGCCTGGCGTGGGAGTCGGAGATTTAAATCCAGGGTTTTACTGTTTAAGCTTCGTATTTCAGCGGTAACGGACAATCCTTGCGCCTGTACCACCGCTTTACCAAAGCCTGTCATAGAATGCATAATCAATTACTACTTGCTTGCGACGAAAATAAACAAGTTTCTATATGGTAATTAACTTTGTATTATTGGGCGTATTTTTCAGATTTCCAGCCCTGGAAAATCTATGGATACCAAAGCTTGGCAGACTTACAGCCACTCCAACAAGCAAAATTTAGCCTACATACTTACTGATACGGATTTCAACATCGTAGGTGTGCAGGCACTTCATAAAAAAGGCGTCGATTTATTAGGAGGTGAACAGTTATATGGAGGAGAGCATATTTCAGCCATAGACATAGTGCGCTATTTTCTTAGAGATGTGGGCTGGGAAAACCTGGCTAAAGAAGTAGGGAAAAAATGTTTGAGTCTTGTCCAACCATTTAAAAATTTCCCTTCTATTGAGTTACAAATCATTCCTCTTCAAAGTAATTCCGGCATCAAAGGATACCTTTTTAATATCATTCAAAGGTCTGAGGAAAAGCCCCACCTATCTTCAGGTATTCAAAGCCCTGAAATTCCAACTGGCCTAAAGAGTATTCTGGATAATTCTCAAGATATCATTTTCCTGAAAGATAAAGATTTACGTTATGTTTATGTAAATAAAAGTTTCTGTAGACTTTATAATTTGAAACCCGAGGATGTACTGGGAAAAACCGATTTTGAAATTCTCCCCCTAAACTTAGCAGAAAAATATTTTCAAATGGATTTGGAGCTACTGGAAGGGAAAAGCAGCGCTTTATCAGGAGAAACTGTTTTTAATAATAGAATTATTGATTATAAAAAATTTATTATTAAAACCGAAAATGATGAAGAATACATTGCCGTAGTGGCAAAAGATGTCACCTATTGGCGCCAGCTCATCGAAAACTTGGAAAGCAAACAAAGAGATTTTGAATATTTTTTTAATAATAATCTATTTGGGGCTTTTTTCATGATGATGGATAAACCGGTGGTATGGAACGATAAAGTCAACAAAGAGGAAGTTCTTGATTACATTTTCCAGCATCAGAAAGTTACCCGGGTGAATCAGGTTTTTGCCGAGCAATACGGCGCAAAACCCGAGGAAATGATTGGTTATAAGCTCCAGGACTTTTTTGGGGATGATGTAGAACAGGCACGGCGGGTATGGCGCGAATTTTTGGATAATAAAGGGCGCCTGAAGACATTCACTAAAGAAAAACATAAAAGCGGAAAAAATATAATAATAGAAGGTGATTATGTGGGTATTTATGACGAACAGGGACGTTTTTTGGGCCATTTCGGAGTTCAGATGGACGTCACAGAAAAATTGGAGCAGCAGCAAAAAATGGAGGAATACAAAAACCTCCTGGAGGAATCGTTCAGAGTAGCCAACATGGGAGGGTGGGAAAGCGACCTGGAAACCGGAACCATTCGCTGGACTAAAAATCTATATAAAATTCTAGAATTGAAGGAAACCTTTATTCCCACAGAGGAAAAT
>JANWWQ010000077.1 GCA_025055635.1 Flavobacteriales bacterium | reverse complement strand
TCAGAACCCAGGTTCCCGCAAGTCGGCAAGGAAATGCGTAGAGCCGAATACAGCCGTTGATATCCGGTTGGATACGGATATTTCGTTGAAATACAACTAAGTAAATATATATTGGGTAAATCTTAGGGCTGGACGCAGGAAGGGGTTGGTTCCAGAGTAAGTTCACTCATTGTCCCTGCCCGGCCGAGAATCCTGCTTCCCCATTAAAATTATAAAGATTTTCAGTTTTAATAATTTCAAATCCTGCCTCCGTTATGCGGGTCATTAATTCTAAAACTTCCCGATAGGTGGAAGATTTCCCGTCCTCACTCTTAAAGCGGCACCGCCAGTGGTCGGTGCAAAAGGTTTCGGGGAAGCCTCCAGGCCACACTTTGGTTCCCCGGTTGGTGATCATAGTGAGTTCCATCTGTCCAGCCCGAAAGTTTTTAAGAGTTTCGCCCAGCTTGTCGGGGTTACGATCTTTATAGTGCAGGAAAATATCTACTCCAATCAATTCCTTTTTGGCTGGCACAGTAGGCGATACTCGTATGTTAAAGGATGCGTTGCTGAATTTGACGGGTTTAAGCACTTGCGGTACCTGCCCTAGGCGCTCAATGACGGCATCGGCAAATTCCCGGGTTCCCACTTTCTTACGGGAGGTGCCTTCCTCGTAAATATCATATGTGTGAATACCTTCTTCTAGGGTGCGCAACCAGGCGTTTTGCACGCGTTCAGCCACATCGGCCTGACCGATATGCACCAGCATTTGAACGGCACCGAGAAGCAGGCCAGATGGGTTGGCAAGATTTTGGCCAGCGCGCCGGGGTGCGGAACCATGTATGGCTTCAAACATGGCCACCCCGTCGCCAATGTTGGCAGATCCGGCCAATCCAACACTTCCGGTAATCTGAGCAGCTACGTCTGAGAGAATATCTCCGTACAGGTTGGGCACCACCACTACGTCAAACACTTCAGGGCTATCGGCCAGCTTGGCAGCGCCGATGTCCACTATCCAATGTTCCTTTTCTATTTCGGGATATTCGGCACCAATCTGGTCAAACACCTTGTGGAAAAGCCCGTCGGTCATTTTCATAATGTTGTCTTTGGTGAAGCAGGTCACCTTTTTGCGACCGTAAGCACGGGCATATTCAAAGGCATAACGAATAATTCGTTCACAGCCGGGCCGAGTAATAAGTTTTAGGCATTGATACACTTCATCTGTTTGCCGGTGCTCAATTCCGGCATATAGGTCTTCTTCATTTTCGCGGATGATTACCACATCCATCACCGGATGTTTAGTTTTAACGTATGGATAGTATGAAACGCACGGACGTACATTGGCATAAAGTCCCAGCACTTTGCGCACCGTCACGTTCAGGCTCTTGAAACCGCCTCCCTGAGGCGTAGTGATAGGAGCTTTCAAGAAAACTTTGGTGCGCCGAAGGGATTCCCAGGCTTCTGGTTTAATCCCGGAGGAGTGGCCTTCTAAATAAATTTTCTCCCCTATTTCAATCACTTCCTTTTCAATGCGAGCGCCCGCCGCTTCAATAATACGCAAAGTGGCTTCCATAATCTCTGGTCCGATTCCGTCTCCATAAGCCACGGTGATGGGAACTTTCTGTTCTGACATAGGCTACTTCGGGACCGCAAAAGAACGCAAACCCTCTCACTTTTCCAATTTGTTTTAAAACCCAAGAAATAACGAAACTTTAACAGTATTAACTAAATCAGATCGTATGCAAGCATACTAAATTTGAAGTATGGAAAAGCTCCCGCTCGCCCTGTTATCTATTCCATTATTTATCAATGGTTTATTGAATTCATACAGCCAGTCTCCAGCCCCTAGAACAGGAGAACCAGTCCAGGTAGAGAAAGTTTTAACCGTCACAAAGGAGGAGCTTGTGAATTTATGGAAGAAACATCGCGTTTCCCGTTTTCTGGTACCCGTCAGATATGATGTAGATATTTATGAACTGATTTATACTTCCCTGTATCCTGGGGGCGATGTTGTGCGGAGCAGCGGTCTCTTGTTCGTCCCCCGCATGCCGGCCTCCGCCAAAAGGCCTCTGCTGATGTTCAATCATGGTACTCAAATTAAACACGACAGAAAAGTAGTCCTGGCTGCCGAACAGGCCATTTGTGTGGGATTTGCCACAGATGGTTATGTGGTGGCTATGCCAGATTATTTCGGAATTGGGAAAGGGGAGCGCATTCATATATATCAACACGCCGAGTCGGAGGCTCAAGCCAACATGGATATGATCCGTGCCATTCGCCGTTTGCACGATAGTCTGAACTTAAGGCTCAACGACCAACTTTTCATCACCGGCTACTCCCAGGGTGGTCATGCCGCCATGGCTACCCACAAGTTCATGGAAGAGTGCTACCCGGAAGAGTTTCAGGTGACAGCCTCTGCCCCGATGAGTGGAGCATATGATATGACTGGCGTTCAAAGCGAGGTCATGTATAAGGACTATCCCTATCCCGCTTACTTGCCTTATTTGATATCAGGGTACAATCAGGTGTACAAACTCTTCAGCGATTTGCGTAAAATTTTCAAGCACCCTTATGACACACTTGTGAAACATTTTTATGATGGCAAAACCCCCTTTGAGGAGATCAATCGACGTCTGCCCACAGTGCCTGCGCAAATGATCCATGATCATCTGGTCCGGGAATTCCGCACCAATCCCAATTTCAGTTTTCTCCAGGTTTTGCGCCAAAACGACGTGTACGATTGGGCTCCTAAAAGTCCTATTATGCTTTGCTATTGCCAGGCCGATGAACAGGTGGACTATCGCAACTCACTGGTGGCTTACAAAAAAATGAAGGCCAACGGAAGCAAATACGTATATCTCACCCACGCGGGTAAAAAATTCAATCACTTTAAATGTGCATTGTACAGTGTACTATACACGAAACTCTTTTTTGACAGTTTTCGCAAGGGCAGTCGCTACGGAAGCCGAGGGCCTATCCTGAAGCGGATGCTACTAGGAATTTCAAAGCTTTTTGCCGACTGAGGAGCCATGCCAGCGGGCCGTTTTGGGATTATGATGCGGACAACCCGGCCAACAGCAGGGCCTGCGGATACCACTTAAGAGCTGAGTGGTCAATTGCTTTATGCGCTTAGATCGTGTTTGGGGCTTCGCAGCGCTGATAATCCAACAAATCCATTCGTTGCGAGCCAAAGGAGTTAGGCTCTTCCATCGCTCTAAAACCTCGGGCATTTCCTTGAAGACTTGGGACAAGTCGTCCGGCGCTTCATGAAGCGTTCCTCCTGGAATTGATTCAGATCCCATGGTGTTTTTACTTTTTAGACAATCTAGTCAGAGCGGAGAGCAACCAAATTCCTTTTAATAACCGCATGCGCCAAAGAATTCACGCTATCTGAATATATCACGCGGAGCTAAAGAGATTGAATGTAAAAGATCGATCATTTCCATTCATGAAAACCCAGTCCAACCAAATCCAACAAGTAAGAAGAAGGAGATTGTCGGCCCTTCGTACATTCTGACAGCGGGAGAGTGTGCACACCATCATGGCGAAGTCCCAAAGCCACACCCGATTGACCACGGGACAGGCAAAGTATGGCCTCCCGGCCCAGTCGTGAGGCCAGAAGCCTGTCAGCCACAACGGGACTTCCGCCGCGCTGAATGTGGCCCAGCACCACGGAACGCACATCCAGATCACGATAACGAGTTTTCAGGAGAGTTTCCAAGGCTGGGCGGGATATTTCATTTTCGCCTTCGGAATACACAATGATGAGGGGTTTTCGGCGCAGGGCAAGGGCATAGCTATCCAGGAAGACCGTCAGGCGCTCCAGTTGACCTGCTTGTTCGGGTATAAAACAGGCATGAGCACCAGCCGCCGCAGCAGCCGTAGCCGCTATATGCCCGGCATCCCGACCCATGACCTCAATAATGAAGGTGCGACCGTGGCTTTCAGCCGTGTCCATGATTTTGTCTATGGCTTCCACGGCCGTTTGGACCGCTGTGTGAAAGCCAATCGTCGCGTCTGTGCCATAAAGGTCGTTGTCAATGGTGCCCGGAATGCCGACGCAAGCGACACCCCACTCTGCCTGAAAAACAGCGGCGCCACGGTAACTGCCGTCTCCTCCAATTATGACAAGGGCTTCTAATTCACGTTGTTTACATACAGAAGCAGCCTTTTCTCTACCTTCCTTATGAAAAAAACGGGTGGAGCGGGCAGAGCCCAGAATGGTACCTCCGTGCCGTGCAATGCCTTGCACCCCTTCAGAATTAAGGAAAATCAATTCATCGTCTATCAATCCTTCAAACCCATATCGGATGCCCCAGACTTTCCAGTTTTTTTCAGCCGCAGTAAGCACCACAGCCCTTAAGGCCGCATTCATACCCGGGGCATCACCGCCGCTGCACAGTACCCCTATCTGCATGGTTTCGTAGGTCAAAATTATTTCAGTTATTTCGCAGCTTCAATCGCCCTCAGAATATGATACTTTCGGGATTAGAAATAAAAAAACGCTTGGGGAAAACCCTGTTTATTGAGCCATTTGATGAAAAATTGCTCAATCCCAACAGTTATAATCTTCGTCTTCATAACGAGCTCATGGTGTACACGGGTCGGGTCCTGGATATGCGCAAACCCAACGATGTGCAAGTAATTAAAATCCCTGAATCTGGCTTAGTGCTGGAACCGGGTCGTCTGTATTTGGGTCGCACGCTGGAATACACCCGCACCGAAGGGGTCGTCCCCATGTTAGAGGGGCGCTCATCCGTAGGTAGATTGGGCTTGTATGTGCACGTTACGGCTGGCTTTGGTGATGTAGGCTTTGCAGGATACTGGACCCTGGAGATGCATTGCATCCATCCCATCCGTATCTATCCAGGTGTACCGATCTGCCAGATTTTTTATCATGAAATATTGGGGGATTTTGTTCCTTACTCCTCCAAAAAATATCAGAACAACACAGGTATTCAGCCCAGCCTTCTCTACAAGGATTTTGAAGAAGAATCGCAGCCGATTGCGGCGGGTATTAAATGAAAAGTCCTTCCGGCACGGATGACAAATCCCACTAGCCAGAACATTCTGGCTGCCCGACTGCAGGCCATGGGCGAAAGCGAAACCCTCGCTATGGCCCAACTTGCCCGAGAACTGAAAAAAAAGGGTCGACCAATAATTAATCTAAGCCTTGGGGAACCTGACTTTGACACTCCTGAGATAATTAAGGAAGCCGCTATCCAAGCCATCCGCGACAATTATTCTCATTACACCCCTGTGGCCGGATACGATGAATTGCGGGAGGCGGTATGTGAAAAACTCTTCCGCGACAATGGCCTTCGCTATGAACCGGACGAAATCGTATGTGCCACAGGTGCCAAGCAGGCCATAGCTAATGTGGTGTATGCGCTTGTCAATCCAGGTGACGAGGTGCTGCTGCCCGTGCCCTATTGGGTATCTTACAGGGAGATGGTGCGCTTTGCAGAGGGGCGGTGTGTGTTTGTGCCTGCCACGTTAGATGAGGGGTTTAAGCCCGATCCTGAAAGGCTTGAAGGGATGATCACGGACCGTACTCGTCTGATCATGTTCAGCTCACCGTGCAATCCCAGCGGTGCAGTTTGGAATTGGAAGGACCTGCAAGCCCTGGCCAGCGTTGTGGCATCCCACCCCCGGCTCTATGTCCTTTCGGACGAAATTTACGAACACATTCATTTTGGCGAAAAGCCCTGTAGTCTCGCGGCCTTTCCGGAAATCCGGGACAGGGTGATCACGGTCAACGGCCTATCCAAAGGCTTTGCCATGACCGGGTGGCGGTTTGGATATTCTGCTTCACACCGTTTGCTTGCCCAGGCCTGCGTAAAGATCATGGGACAATACACCTCTGCCACTTGCTGTATCACTCAGAGGGCTGCGATTGCGGCCTTGCGGGCTGTACCACAAAGTGTGATAGGCCCCATGGTAGAGGCCTTCCGCAGGCGACGCGAGAAACTTATTTCCCTTTTGGAGGGGGTGCCCGGCTTGCGATATTACCCCCCAGAAGGTGCGTTTTACATATTTGCGGATATCTCGGCCTACTTAAACTCCCTGACGCCCAAAGGGCAAGTGATCCGGGATGCCCAGGACTTGTGTATGTATCTTTTGTATGAAGTGGGAGTGGCCCTCACACCTGGAAACGCTTTTGGCATGAACGATCACATCCGTTTTTCGTTTGCTGCTTCGGAAGAGGCCATTGAAGAGTCGGTTTACAGAGTGCGTAAAGCCCTCTCAGACTTAGAACCCATCAAAAGCGAAAACGCTTAAAAATTGTCAGGACAAGGGAAATAATCAAAGAAATCAACAACATGGAAACCCAAGGGAAGTAGATCCGGACATTTTCCTTTTCCACACGGATATCGCCCGGCAGCCGTCCAAACCATTGCCACCAACGTGGAGGAGCAAATTGTATTATTAAGCCCGCCACCAGCAGCACCGCTCCAATAATAATTAAAATCCTTGCCATAGTTTCACTAGAAAATGTTAAGCCAGGCCCGGAGAGCCGTCAGTTCAGATTCCTGAACAATGCCGGCCTCAGCCAGCGCAACATAGGCATTCCACATATTGCCCTGGATGCTATTGTGGGTAGAGACAGAGGCCGACGTCACCTCTATGGCTTTCTCTGAAAAAAGATACATGGGCACTTCCGACTCAAAATCCTTCATGTAGTCGTGGGGGTTACGGTCCTGAAAGACCGTGGCCCGCGTGAAACCCAGGTGAAGGTCTGCTGCCCACAGCACGGGCTGGGCCACCCAACTGCGCAGTATATCAGAAAAACGGAATGTAACCGTGCAAGGAATGTACAGCAGGGGAAAAGTTTCTTTGTAGAAAATGGTATTCTGACTATTGAAAGGGGTCCAGGTACCTTTATCCAGGACCAGCGGCTCCCTTTTGTTAAATAGACAAGGGCTGCCATCAGTCAGTCGGTATATAGCATCCACATCGGGCTCACCATCCGCCAGTCCCTGCCACACTCCCACCCTTACTTGTTCCCGACGCGTTCCAGAGAGGAAATCAACACTTTTAGTAATAGTGGTCAAGGGCAATCCTCTTGGCCAAATTTTTTGATCCGTGAAAGCCTTATAAATGTTTATC
>JANWWQ010000076.1 GCA_025055635.1 Flavobacteriales bacterium | reverse complement strand
TTCGCCGGTGAAAATGCCATTACGCTACAAAGAAAAGTTGTTCCTGTATCGGTTTGAGCTGCTTTTATTTTCTCTGTTTCTTGTCCTTTTTGATAAAATCATATTTACAGATCAGGATACATATGTGCGATACGTATGGCCTTTGAATATGCTCATCTTAGGAGTGGTATCATTTGGAATCTTTCATGAACAAACTTTTTTTATCAAGCTCCTCAAGAATGTTTTGTTTTTACTTAGTATGGTCATTCCCTTTTTTGCATTTAAGGTGTTCAGGAATCGAGAGTTGGCGGTAGCTGCCCTGGGCACATACGTGGTATATTATTTATTCATTTTTTGGGAGGTATTCCGTCAAATACTTCGGCCCCGCCAGGTTACGGCCAGTGTACTTGTGGGTGCCCTATGTGGGTATTTACTTCTGGTCATCATCGGAGTGTTTGTTTTTATGATGGTGGAATACATTATGCCCCATTCTTTCAGGGGTACAAACCAGGAGGATATCACATTATTTTTTCACGACATAACGTATTATACTATGATCACCATGTCCACTATTGGTTTTGGAGATATTGTACCGGTAACCACCACGGCCCGCATGTTAACGGCTTTTTTCGGAATGCTGGGTCAATTTTATGTAATCACGTTTGTGGCAATTATAGTATCAAAATTTTCCAACCGATGGAGCTAATTCAGGCTAGTGGAGGGGACCAAAGGCGTCAAGGATATGGTGAATTTTCCATTCCCTGTCTTGCCGGAAGGCCGTAATGAGGTCAAAACGCACCTCCTCACATCCCTGGAATTGCTGAAGGTATAGCTCAGCTGCGGACCGCAGTCGCTCCTCCTGAGCAGGCTTCAGGGGCGGCAATGTTCCTAAAAGATCCGCAGAGGCCGTTTTAACTTCAACAAATACCAGCGTATCTCCGCTATGGGCTATAATGTCTACTTCCAGGCGGCCCAAGCGCAGGTTACGGTGGAGAATTCTATATCCCTGTTGCTCTAAATAAGCGACTGCGGCTTCCTCAGCCTCCCGGCCCCGAGCCCGCCGATTCATCGCCCATTTCGCTTCTCCTGATAAAATATGCGTAACTCCACAAAGCTGCGCATGGTATCCCACTCATCTATTTGAAAATGCACCACCGGTAATCCGGTTTTTTCCCGTAGGTCCTTCAAAATATCCTGACGGCTTCCGCGAAGTAGCAAGTCCAGATTAGCATACCGGACACGGGCCTCAGATAGGTCCGGCTCCCCTAAATAATATTCCGTAAGGGCCGTAACGGTGATAATGACAACATTAAAGAAAAAAATCTCAGAGATAGAAATGCGCTCGTTCATCAAAGCATTCACCACAGCCACCACGATCACGGCAAACAAATAGGTCATTTCCTTGAGCGGCAGTGATCCCGTGCGATAACGCAGTAACCCGAACAAGGCAAACAACCCAAAAGCAAAACCCATTTTGATTTTAACTGAATTGAGCAACAGACACACAAAAAAGATCAAGACGTTGAACAGCAGGAAGGTGAAAAAATACTCCCTGCGCTTGTGAAGCCGGTAATAGAGGAATTTTACCAGTACGAAGGCAGTAATAAAATTGATAATAAATTTAAAGAGTGTTTCCTGTAGGGTAGGAATGTCCAGAAGGCGAATTCCGAAAATATAAACGTCTTCCACAGAGCTCGGGGGCGAAAGTATAAAGTTTTTTTTGGCTTAACGTTTATTTAATGACTGGAAAACATGGTTTAGGGTTGCCAGCGAAATGTTCTGGATGTGGATTCATTCATCTAGAGGACGGAATTCATCTAAGATTAGGGGTGAAACGCTTTTCTTATCTTTTCGTTTACGGGGAAGCAGGCTTTCCCAGCGGGAGAATTGCGTCTGAAATCCTAGGCCAGCGCCCTGGGTGTAAGGGAAGGGGCTAAAGAGATTGGCATAATTGGATCGGTTGAAGGCCCGCAGCCTCAAATTGCCTTGACGTGTGAGGAGATATTCAATATTGATGTCAATAATGCTGCCTGAATTCTGGGCATTGGCAGAGGAGGCCGAGGTGTTGCGGTTGTGGGTCGCGAATCCGAAATTCCCGTCAATAATCAGACGGTCGTCCAAGAGCCGCGTAGACAGTGCCACTTCTACCTCGTCAGAGCCCGATCCTGTTTTGGAACCCTGACGGTATCTAACTCCCACGTCCAGGTCATCGCTGAACTTGGATACCAAATTACTCAGTTGGTTGCTGATCACTTCCAGGCTGTTGGACCCCAAAGCTCCCCCACCGCTGATGGAACTGCCCATGGTGCCAGGCGACAGAAATTGGTTAAGCACCAGGAGCGAAAAGGCCTGCTTGTTTTTCTCATCTGCCGTGTTGAGTACGGCTTGATAAGAGGCGCGGGTATTCTCAGAAACCGTGGGAAATTCAACATCAAAAGCCACTTGGGGTTCCCTGATGGGACCTTTTAAATGCACCAGCACTTCCACAGGTACTCGGTTGCGGGCCGATGCCAGATGGGCCTCATCCACCGACG
Source organism: Flavobacteriales bacterium (assembly GCA_025055635.1). Taxonomy (GTDB): domain Bacteria; phylum Bacteroidota; class Bacteroidia; order CAIKAF01; family CAIKAF01; genus JANWWQ01. The sequence goes on along the minus strand of JANWWQ010000076.1, from coordinate 4,636 downwards.
AAGCGCTCAGCAAAGGCGCCGGCGAGGCTCGGGTGGCATAGTAGGCCGTAGCATTGATACGGGCCTCCGTAGGGTCTCCGCTAAAAGTGATGACTCCTCCGGGCTTCAGTTGCAACTCCTTGCTCACCAAATTCTGTAAAGAAAACCTATATTTCCCCTTGACCACTTCATAGTCACCGAAAATGAAGATGTCACCTGCGGGAGTAAGTTCCACCCGCAGATTCCCACTCCCGGAAGCCGTGAGCACGTCGTGGGTGGCTTCATTGAATACCAGATTTATTTCCGCTTCAGGGGTAACCTCTGCCTCAATAATCAAAGTCAAAGACGAGGTAACCCCCGTGGTATCCTTTCCCCTCTTTTTATCTTGATCAAGATGGCTGGTAGAGCGCGTGCTGGTAAAGGTTACATACGTATTTTCAGAGGCCACCAAAGTCCCTTCTTCCAGGGAAATGAACAGACGGGTACCCCGAGAGCTCTCAATAGCCGCAATGATTTTTACGTCTTCTGGGGATCCCCTCAGAAATATTTTTCCCTTGGCCAAAGCCGTTCCGTACAGCTGAGGACTTTCCCTGCGCGTGGGATTAAAAAAGATAAAATCCTGTCCCTTGCTATCTAGGCTGATATTGAAGCGCATATTGGAAAAACGATTATGGGTGATTTCACCACTCAAAAAAGCCCTATGACCTGCAAGGTCCGTAAGGGTGATCACTGGCAAGGTGATGATACGGGGAGAGAGATTTATATAGCTTTCTGAGGGGAAGGAAAAGGTATAGCGTCCCCCAATAGCCGGGATGTAGCCAGCGGCATGCTCGGCACGTAATCTGCCTTCCAGTTCAGGCGCCGAAAAAGTGCCTTTGATCTGAATGAACCCTGTGAGATAGCCTTCCCATTGCTGAAAATCCGGGGCAGTGAAAATTTCTAGGACGGCCAAAGGAAGCTTTTCTACAATGATGGGCGCGTTGAGCCATTCTTTGCCCGGGCGCAGTACCACTTTACCCCCCATCAGCGATAATAACCTGTCGCGTCGGTTTTCCAGATAGGCGTCCAAGATAATTTCTTCCTCCTCAGGATTGTAATTGGATTTGAAATACAAATCCCCTATTTCCCTGTTGTTCAGACGTATTTGGCCGATGAGTAGGTCGGCTTCCGCATGAGGATTTTTAAGGGCGCTGAACACGCCTGCGTAACCGGAAATGTAGCCATCCCATTGAACTTTTTTGCTCAGGCCTGCCAGGCGGTTCACGTAATCCAGAGGAAAGTCATTAATTAAAATCCGCAACACGTTTTTCTGAGAATAACCGGCTTTTCCCTGAAGCCCAATATTGGCCTCCAGGGGGCTGGTAAATAGAAAGTGTTCATTAAAAAATAAACCGGAAGAATCGTAACGCACCACAGCCCCTTCCCGCAGTTTCCACGTTTCTCCTGCGAAAACGATGCGGCTGTCCTGAAAATGCAAGGTGTACTGCCCTGGCCGCGAAAGTGAGGACCCCGCCTGCAACAGACCTGAAGAAAGACCTTCCGAATCTCCTAGCCACCCTAAAGAAAATTCCAATGAATCATTTTCAGCACTCACAGTTGCCGAAATCCCAAAAAAGAAAAGACTGTCCAAAGGATAGAACTTCCCTGCGGATGCCTCTACATAGAAATTCCTATAGTTTGAACTTAGGCGGAGCTTTAGGTGCTGGGCTTTCAAGGAAGGGGTGGCAAAGCCGGGCACAATCACATCCGTCAGGAACATGGAACGCCTCCCGTCAAACCGTCCCTGCACCTTGGCCCCTGGCTCCAGGTGCCATTCGGGCGCTAAATGCCCCACGATTAAATCAGGCTCTTTCAGGTGGAGGGAAAAATCCACCACCTGATCCTTTCTAACCAAGGACGTATCCGCTGGCAGTTTCAAAGAGGGCACGTAGGTATTCAGCTGGCGCATGGCTGTGTGGGCTAGGTTGACAAAGCGGAAGTAGCCTTGAAAGTCAGCATCTGCCTGGGCTGAACTTAAACGAAAATGCCGCTTGCCATCAGCCGCTGTATCTGCCTGGAGCTGAATTGTGGCATATTCGTAAACTCTACCCCGATTACATAAACGCAAAGGCGTAATCAACAATTCCCCCAAAAAATTATCAGGGTTCACTCCTGAGGCAGTTGCTCTCAAGGCAAGTTCTTCAATCTCTAGGGGCTCCGAAATCAGTCCCAGTTTATCTAAATGAGCCCCCCCCACCCAAGCCTCACAGTCAAAAGCAGGCACCGTTCGTGAAACATCCAGGGTGCCCTGGAAACGAAGCATAACATGGGGATCATTCATTTTCACTTTCCCCTCAAACTTCCTGCTTCGCCATTGACCATTCACCTGCAAGTTCTGGTACGGATAACCCAGCAGAGTAAAAACATTCCAAGACCCCGTTATCCGGGCCTGAAACGTTTCCAAAGTGAGTCCGGAGCCTTGAAGCTCTATGTGTCCAGTCTGGGGCCCCAAAAATCCGGCCCCGGGAAGCGGGGAAAGATTAAATTTCTCCAACTGCAGCGAGGCCGCATATTCAGCCCGCGAAAAATCCGGTGGGGATAGCCAGCGTAATTGGACGCCCAAATTTCCCCATCCGCTGGCCACAGAACCCTCAAACTTAAAATTGTGCAACTGACCCTCAAACTGCCCTTGTACTTCCGTAAGGCCCAGTCCACTGATCCAGGAGGGGAGCTCCACCCCAAACAGCGGTCCCAGAAACTCCGGCAGTTCTTCAAAATCCGTCTGAATCCGCCGCACGTTGGCCCGAACGAATAGGTTTTCTAAATCAGGGAGTCCCTTCGTGTCAAGGCTACCTTCCACTAGTGTATGGGCGGGCAGCAGTAAGGACAGATTACGAATGCGGAGGGCCGACACAGGTCCCTGCACGAGGGCCGTGAGCCCCACAGGCATAGTGAATCGCCCAGGCAAAGGCGCGAAAAAGGCCAAATCCTTCGGCAGAATGCGGGAGGGACGCAGGGCCACGTCCCACCGAACCGAGTCCAGAAATTCGGAAAATTTGGAGTAGTCCTTGTAGAGCATGCGCACCCTGCCTTCTAGCTGAGTACCGGCAGAAGTTTTCAGGTGGAGATTATCAAAAAACAGAGCCGTGGAACAGATACCAAAATCGCAGGCCAAAGAGTCTATACCCAGTCCGCAGCGCTCCTGGGCCTCTAGATGCACTACATGAGCCAATATGGAGTCCCCGCTCACTCTAAAATTTCTGAACACGGCCGATCCTATATCCGCTCGGATTTCACCGGGTTGGAAAGCGGTTTTTAGGGGCGCCTGCGAAGCATCGCGCATCCGGAATCCAAAGCTTTGCAGATGTACCTTTTCAATGGAAAAATAGAATGGTTTGGGCGGGAGGGTATCCGGTACGGTGTCCTGCGGGGCAACCCTATCAATCACCTCTTCAATATTGAGTTTGTCTTCTCCGGCGTAACGCCGCAACTGGATAAAACCGTCGCTCACAGTTGCTTTCCCCAATCGTAACACGCCCCGCCATGGTCGCACATCGGCCAGGGTGATCTGAAGACTCCTGGCCGTCAGAAGGGTGTCCTGGTGATGGTCCAAAAAAACCAGCCCTTCCAGCTTCACACCACTGACTAGCCCAATATCCACGCGGTCAATTTTCACCACAAAACCATACCGGGCAGTGAACCAGTGCGCAAGCCGCTGAGCAATCCAGGTTTGTACCCAGGAGAAGCGGAGGAAGAATGCAAAAAGGAGGAAAATCAGAAAGAACGACCAGGCCAACCGAAAAAAAATCCGCCTCCACGAACCTTTCCTTGTAGGACGGGATAGTTCTTTTTCAGGGACGGCGGGGCTCATGCCTACTTTTACGGGCGTCATGCCAAAGGTAGTCCTGGGTATTGAGTCATCCTGCGACGATACTTCAGCCGGTGTGGTTATGGACGGCAAAGTTCTTGCCAATGTGACGCGCGCTCAGCTGGAACATCGGGAATATGGGGGTGTGGTACCGGAGCTGGCATCTCGGGCCCACATGCGCCTCATTACCCGGGTCACGGAGGCAGCCCTGCAAGAGGCCGGCCTGGGATTTGCACAGGTGGATGCCATAGCCTGTACCCAGGGGCCGGGACTACCTGGCGCCCTCATGGTGGGCGTTGCCTACGCAAAAGGGCTCGCATTAGCTCTGCAAAAGCCCCTCATTGGAGTTCATCATATGGAAGCCCATATCCATGCCCTTTGGGCCTCGGCTCCAGATCATTCGCTGCCTTTACCTTTTATATGCTTATTGGTTTCTGGAGGGCACACCTACTTGGTAAAGGTGGAAGGCCCCTTACACTTCCGCATTCTTGGACAAACGCTGGACGACGCCGCCGGCGAAGCTTTCGATAAAACGGCTAAAATGCTGGGATTGGGTTATCCCGGCGGACCCATTTTGGATAAATGGGCTGAAAAAGGGCGGACTGGGATTTTTTCATTTAGCCGGGCCCGTGTGCCAGGTTATAACTTCAGCTTTAGTGGGCTGAAGACTTCTGTACTTTATTTTCTAGAAGAACAAACCCGCCGAAACCCTCAATTCATTCAGGAAAACCTTGCTGACCTCTGTGCAGCTGTCCGCGAAGCCATTGTGGATATGCTTTTGGATAAGACGGAATGTGCCCTGGAGCAAGA
>JANWWQ010000075.1 GCA_025055635.1 Flavobacteriales bacterium | reverse complement strand
TTCCCCGCAGTAGGTCTTCCCTAAATTTTTCCGCCTTACGACGCATAGCTTTTCCGATGTCTTCTATTTCCTGAGAAAATTCATCCATGCAAATTCCCTGACGCCATACCCGCTCATTGAATAAATGAAACAAGTCCACCTGATGGGAGGCTTTCAGTATGGCTTTTGGAGCTTTTGCCGTACCACTGCGATAAGAGACTGTCACTTCCCATGGTACTGGAATCAGTACAATAGTGGAATTCTCCACTTCATAAGGCAAACCAAATATACCCGAACCTTCCAGGGCTGGCCCAGAAGAATCAAAGGAGGCTGGTAACTGCTCCTGGAAGTTAGATTTTCGGCGACCCATAGCACATACAAATAAGACCTCTAAAGTAAGGCAAATGTCCACCTTGGAAAGGACCTTTGGCTGAGATAAATTTTTAGCATCTGTTTATTAGGTTTTAACAAAATAAGAGAGAATCTCACATATGGGCTCGCCAGATCAAAAACCTGCTTAGGGACTCCCAGAATTTGTAATGTCAAATGGAGAGGCAGTGCTAAAAGTGCTTTTGACGGCTATCCATGATAATGGTCACTGGGCCGTCGTTCACCAGATGTACTTTCATATCGGCGCCAAACTCGCCGGTGGCCACCCGGATATTAAGTTCTTTTTCCAACTGTTTCACAAACATTTCATACATCATCCGACCAAATTCGGGGCGCGCGGCTCGGGTGAAAGAAGGCCTGTGCCCTTTCACCGTGGAGGCCAGTAAAGTGAACTGGCTCACCACCAGAACCTGTCCATTTACGTCGTCGACGGAGAGGTTCATTTTCCCTTCCGCGTCATTAAAAATACGTAGACGAGCAACCTTATATGCCAAGTGCACGATATCGTCTAAAGTGTCTCCTTCCTCCACGCCCAGGAAGACGAGCAGTCCGCTTCCAATAGAGCTGCGTACGCGGTTATTGATTTCTACGCATGCTTCCGAAACACGTTGTATCACTACGCGCATATTGTGGCGAAATTAGGGCGTGGCCACACATGAGGCTCTGAAATGGAAATTAATATACTTCCGGTATCAGGTCAATTTGTCGTTTCTGAATGTCAACTTTATTCACCAACACATACACTTTGTCACCGAGGCGGTAAATGCGTTTTTTATTACGGCCTATTATGCGGTGGTGAGCGGCGTCTAGATAGTAGGAATCATCATCCAGGTCGCGCAGGCGCACCATACCCTCGCAGCGCGTTTCAGTGAGCTCCACGTAGAAGCCCCACTCCGTGACACCCGTGATAATGCCGGCATAGACCCGACCTACGCGATCGCTCATGTATTCGGCCTGCTTAAATTTTATTGATTCGCGTTCGGCGTCAGCGGCGTTCCGTTCCCTCTCGCTGCTATGTACACATAAAGACTCCAGTTTGCGCTTATCAGGCTTTTTGCCTTCGCCATTTAAATAATACGAGAGCAGGCGGTGTGCTAATACATCCGGATAACGGCGGATGGGTGAAGTGAAATGTGTGTAATAATCAAAAGCCAACCCATAATGGCCAATATTCTCCGTGCTGTACACGGCTTTGGCCATGCTGCGGATGGTGAGGGTTTCAATGAGATTTTCTTCGGGCTTTCCTTTTACTTCTTGTAGGAGTTGGTTGAGGCTACGGGCGAGCACGCGGGGATTATCGGTGCGGATACGATATCCGAAATTCTGCACAAAGCGGGCAAATTCTTTTATTTTCTCTGGATCGGGCAGGTCGTGCACCCGGTACACAAAAGTTTTACCGCTAGGTTTCCCATAGGCGTTCAGCCCCACATGCTTTGCTACGGTTTTATTGGCAAGCAACATCAGTTCCTCTATGAGCTGATTGGATTCTTTGTGGTATTTGATGAAGATACCGAGGGGTTTGCCATTTTCATCCAATCGGAATTTTACCTCTTCCTGTTCCACATTTAGGGCTCCCTGTGCAAAGCGTGCTTTACGCAGGTTTTGAGCTATGCGGTGGCAAATCAAAATTTCTTCGGCCATTTCTCCTTCCCCTGTTTCTATAATGGCCTGAGCTTCCTCGTACGTAAAGCGGCGGCGGCTATGTATCACTGTTCTACCAATCCAATAGTGGTGAATATGCCCGGATAGGTCTAAATGAAATATTACGGAGTAAGTAAGGCGGTCATGGTGGGGTTTGAGGGAACAGAGATCGTTGGACAGGCGTTCCGGCAGCATGGGCACTACCTGGTCCACCAGGTAAACGGAAGTGGCTCTTTTCTGAGCTTCTTTATCCAACTGCGAGCCTTCGCGTACGTAATAGGTGACATCCGCAATGTGGACCCCTATTTCATAAAGTTTTGAGTCTAAACGGCGCACGGAGATGGCATCATCAAAGTCCTTGGCATCTTCAGGGTCAATCGTAAAAGTGGGTACTTGACGCATATCCCGACGGCGGGCATACTCCTCAGGCGGGATACCGTCTGGCAATGCCTCGGCTTCGCGGAGTACGGATTGCGGGAATTTAGCCGGTAAGCCAAACTCAGCCATGATGGCATCCACCTCGGCCTTGTGGGTGCCAGCTCTGCCTAAAATGCGCAAAAGAACTCCTTCAGGTTTTTCGTCTGGATGGGTTGGCCAGGCCGTAATTTCGGCTAAAGCTTTGCATCCCAAATATTCTCTTTTAAGAGGCAACTCTGGCCCCCCCTTAATCCACACCGTTGGGAAGCGGGTATTGTCGGGTTGTAAAATCCATTGCTGACGATGGAGCGCTAAGGTGCCAGCCACTTCTGTCCGGTGGCGGCGTACCACCTCCACCACCCGGCCCTCAGGACGAGAAGCCCCCGGTCGGGAGGTGAGTACAACGCGCACCGTATCCTGATGCTGGGCTCCACCATTAAAGCGCGCCGGCACAAAAATGTCCTTGTCCAGCTCTTCACATATGACGTAAAGATTTCCGGAAGGCAGGCGATCTACCCGTCCAGTCAAACTTTTTTCAGCCCCTTTGAGCATAAAAGTTTGGGGCTTTACTTCCTGGACCACACCCTTTGAGGCCAGTTGTTTTAGGACATCAATTACTGCAGCCTTTTCGTGAGGATGACGCAGTTTTAGAAGGGTGGCTATCCGGCGGGCAGATAATTCCTTCTTGGAAGAGGCCCTAAGCAGTTGGACGATCGCATGGGATAACGCCTCAGAGGAGAAATCCGAGGTGTTTTTGGGGGATTTTCGGGGCATGGAAGGGCACCAAAATTAAAGAGCCCGGCGCCAAGGTGAAGGACGTCCGGGCCCTCTCTAACCCTCTACCAACTCCAAAGATACGACAAAACTTTACATTTGCAACTTTTTTCAAAGTTTTATCATGAAATACGGAATTGGCGCCCGGGTTCGGCATCCTAAGTTTGATGTGGGCATAGTTACGGGAGGGACCTTGAGCACCACACGGGTGTTTTTCAAGTATGAAGGCGATAAGGAAATTGCTGATGACTTCCCGGGATTGACATTGGTAGAAGAAGCCCCTCAGCCTTTTGAGGGCTTGAGCCTTCAGGATGTGAAGAGAGCGCTCCGGGAAGTGTTGCTGGAATTTTCGGAAGAGATGGAAACGGTGCCCATTGCTGAAAAATGGAAAGGCGGCATGTTGGTGCTTAAACCTGGAAATCCGTCTTTGCAACCTAAAGAAATCCCTCTTCAAACCTTCTTCCATAAAATCGTCCTGCTGCGCAACCGCCTACGCATTTTGGAGCAGCATATCAACAGCCACGAAAAGCTTGAAGAACATGAAAAGGTAGACCTGCAACAGTATATTACCCGCATCTATGGTACCCTAACTACCTTTAATGTGCTCTTCAAACAAAAAGAACATTGGTTCGTGGGAGAGGGAGAAAAGAATTAAGTAATAATGATAAAAGTGATTCTCTTTTATTTATAGGATTTTTAAATATTCAATACTTCCAAACTGCGTAATTTTTTCTGAAACATATAAGGGCTGCCCTTTGGTCCTGTACAGAATTTTGTGATTGAAAATCAATTGAAATATGAAAACTATCAGTAAGATCTTGAGTTTATCAATTCTTTCCTATCTGAGCGGAACGACCGACAGCATTGCCCAGAATCCCTGCAACTTTATCATCACGGGGGAGGTGCTTAGCAACACTAATCACATGCTTCCGGGGATTCAGGTGAATTATACCGGTATTTCCAACATGGGAGGACCACCCCTTGCAGGCGTGGGCTACACCAATTTTTACGGGCAATTTTATTTAAATGTACCTGTGCCTGATAACACAGGGACTTACACCTTTTTTCTGGATTTTCAGGGATGTGACACGGGTATTGCCATTCCTTCCTTCACGCTGACTTCAAATAACTGCGGCACACCTTATTGGATCGGAACGGTGACCTTGACGGGTTGTGATGTTGGCCCTTGTCCAACTACCATCACGGTAAATCCTACTACGCCCCAGGCCGGGCAGGCTGTGGCCGTAACCGCTACGGGCAATGGCGGTATAAATCCGCTTACCGTCGTGTTGTTTGAGAATTCAGCCCCCATCGGTTCAGCCTCAGGTGCCACAGTCACATGGACCCCTAGCACCGCCAATACCTATTACGATATCTGTGTGGTAGCCCATTACCCTACCTGTTTAAATTACGCATGTGAAAATATTCCCGTGACGGGAAACAACCCTGCCTGCTTTTTGCATCACTTTGAACCTATAACCAACTTATCAGGAAATACCCTCCAATATTTTGCATACTATTATGCCCCGCCCACTTCAGGTTCAGCCACCTTTATGTGGTATTTCGGTGACGGCCAAACCAGCTATCAACCTCAGGGAACTCACACGTATCTTGCCCCAGGCTATTACACGGTATGTGCCACTGCCTCCTGGTCTAACGGTTGTGTTATAGATACGTGTTTTGGTGTTCATGTCCAAGCTCCCTCCGGTAGCTGCGAAGCCACACTTTACATGGAACCCAACACAGCACTAAACGATTACCTGGCTTATGTCCTGGCCGTAGTTCCCAATTCGCCCGACTTACAGGTTAGCCAAGTAACGTGGATCATAAATAACGCGACAGCTTTAGTCGGTAATTATCCAGCCACTCCCTATACTTTCCCCGGTCCTGGAACCTATAACGTGTGCGCGCAAATTGTTTACACCAATGGATGTATTTACACAGTATGTGACACCTTGAACATTGCCCCCCCGACCAATCCGTGCAGTAATTTCCAAATTTTGGCCAATGCCGCCCCCAGTAATAACAGTAATGTTGTGAATTTTTGGACGGGGTTACTTAGCGGCGGAACTCCTTCAACCGTGGTTTGGTATTTACCGAATGGTAACACCTATGTCGGCTATCAAGGAAGCTTTACATTCAACGCAGGAGGGACCGTCTCTATATGTGCCGTGGCCACTTGGCCCAATGGCTGCGTGGATACTTCCTGTCTGACGCTAAACCTTTCCCTCAACAACAACGGTTCCATCTGCGGATGCGTCCAAGTGGACTATAGCGGAAACCTGATTCCAGCCGACGCAGGGTTAGCTTACCTGGTTCAATACAATCCGTTCAACAACACGCTGAACGCCCTAGCTAACACAGGTATCTCCAATGGCCAGTTCTGCTTCCCTAACGTGGCTCCTGGGGCCTACCTGGTCAAAGTTGCCCTGGTTCCCAATTCTCCTTACTATGCGGATTTTGTACCTACTTATTTCAGTAACGTGCCCTTCTGGTGGCAGGCTACCCAGATAGTGGTGCCCCCTTCTAACCCGAATGTAAACATTGGCTGCATCACGATGATCCCAGGAGTTAACCCGGGAGGCCCCGGCTTCATAGGGGGCAGCATATTCCAAGGCGCCAATAAAAGTGCTCCGGGAGATCCTGTCCCCAACGTGGAGGTGCTCCTGCTCGATCCGGATGACAGTCCCGTGGCTTATACCTATACCAATCATCTGGGTCAGTACAGTTTCAACAACTTGCCTTACGGAACCTACAAGGTATGGCCAGAACAGGCTGGCATATACACCACACCGGCCATTGTTACTATTGGTCCTGATCAGCCTTCGCTGGATAATGTGAATATTGCCCTTACAAGCAGCGGATTTGTAAGTGTTGAGCCCATCGGCTCTCACAGTATGGCGGTCACAATAGGTCCTAATCCCACCGAAGGTCCTCTCACGCTCCGCTTCCATGAAGCTCTCCGGAGTACTGTGGAATTGCGGATTAATGACCTATTGGGCCGCCCCATCTGGACTCGGCAAGTAAATGCCTCTGAAAATCTGGAGACCACCATTGATATGAGCCATCTGAATCCGGGTCTCTACCAAATGATCATAACAGCCGAGGGGAAGGAATCTTGCTTTAAAGTGATTCGGAAATAGTAGGTGGCAAAAAAATTTAAGCCTCTCTGACCCTTTACTGCCCCTTCCCCTCGGGGAAGGGGCGCTTGTCTTTAATTAACTTACCGTCAGGACACTGCCACTGTAGATTGTGTGGCTCAAACATTCCCAAACAGCATGAACCCAGGACGACTCCCCAACTCTCGGGCTTTGCAGGTTTACGCCTAGTAAAAATGTTTCATCAAAGGCCTCCGAAAGCCTCCGGTGAAAGTATTAGATTTGCCCTCGGAAAAACCCACTATGAGCATAGACGTTACAAGCCTATTGGGAGAGCGGGCCGAGAGCCTCCTGAATCACGTATGTCGGGGTATACCTAAGGAGAGGTTAATGCTTCCCGGTCCGGATTTTGTGGACAGAAGCTTTGGACCAAGTAATCGGTCGCCTCGTGTCCTCAGTGCGTTACAATGGATTTATAACTCAGGTCGCCTAGCGGGGACGGGATATGTTTCTATTTTGCCTGTAGATCAGGGGATTGAACACAGTGCCGGAGCCAGTTTTGCGCCCAATCCCGATTATTTTGATCCTGAGAATATTGTGAAACTTGCCATTGAAGGAGGATGTAACGCCGTGGCCTCCACCTTCGGCGTGCTGGCCTCCTGCAGCCGCCGCTATGCCCATAAAATCCCTTTTATTGTGAAAATTAATCACAACGAATTATTGACCTATCCCAATAAGTTTGACCAAGTGCTGTTTGGTACGGTGAAGGATGCCTGGAACCTGGGGGCAGCAGCAGTGGGGGCTACCATATACTATGGTTCTCCAGAATCGACTCGGCAAATCACAGAAATTGCCGAAGCTTTTGCCTATGCCCATGAACTAGGTATGGCCACCGTGTTGTGGTGCTATTTACGTAACCCCGTCTTCAAAGGGGACAAGGATTATCATGTTTCGGCGGATTTGACGGGTCAGGCCAACCATATGGGAGTGACCATTCAGGCCGATATGATCAAACAAAAGCTACCTGAAAACAACGGTG
>JANWWQ010000074.1 GCA_025055635.1 Flavobacteriales bacterium | reverse complement strand
TAGCTGTGGCCGGCCCCTTCGTAGCAACGCCAACCGTAGTTCTCCCCGCCCGTTGAGGAGGCGGGCTGAAAGTCAATCTCTTCCCAGGCATTTTGCCCCACGTCGGCAATCCACAGATCCCCTGTGACCTTATCAAAACTAAAGCACCAAGGATTGCGCAAGCCCAGGGCCCAGATTTCCGGCTTAGCATTGGCATTATTTATAAAGGGATTGGTGGGCGGCACTGCGTAGGGCGTGCCTCCGTTTACATCAATGCGCAGCATTTTGCCCAGGTAACTGTTCATGTTTTGGGCATTGTTTTGCGGATCGCCAGCGCTGCCTCCGTCGCCCATGCCGATGTACAAGAAGCCGTCTGGGCCAAAGTGTAATTGACCGCCGTTATGGTTGCTATAAGGTTGGGTAATTTCCATAAGGATAAGCTGGGAGTTGGGATCAGCTTGGAGAGGATTCCCGCTGCTGCGCTGGTATCGGGCAATCACAGTGTTTCCGTTGGAAGCCTTTGTGTAGTTGACGTAGAAATATCCGTTGTTCACATAATCGGGATGGAATGCTAAACCCAGGAGGCCGCGCTCATTGCCTGTCTGGGAGACCAGGGAAGTTATATCCAGAAAGGGCGTGCTAAGCACCGTTCCCGTAGAAGTAGCCAGCATGATTTTGCCCCGCTGCTGTACGATGTACAGATGGTCGTCGCCAGGTGCGAAATAGCAGCCCACCGGCAAGTTCAGGCCGCTGGTGATGAAGGGTACCAGTTGAATGTTTTGGCTATAAACAGGAATACTGCTAAATAGAATGAACAGGTTAAGAAATTTTTTCCCCATTTTTTATGTTCTTTAGATATTCTGAAACAAAAGTAGATAAAGCCAAGTAGGTGGTTTCCTTTTCCTCGTACATGGCCATATGGCCTGATTTTTCTGCAGGGAAAAAAATGGCCTGACATTCTGTGGCCAAAGCGCTCAGCCGTTCGTAATTCAAAACATTATCATATTTCCCGGCCAGTATGGCCTTCGGGGGCACATGATTTTTAAACACCGGAAGATAATCAGGCCTATCGCGCAGGGCACGCAGGGTGGCCACAAAGTGTTCTGCATTTATGGTGAGCCCATAATATAGCAGCTGCTGGATAAGAACCTGGTTTTCTTCAGTTTCCGGTTGGGCGAAAAGATTGCGATAAAATTCCCGGAGAAAAAGTTCAGGGTTTTGAGAGTACACGCGGATGGCCTGTTCCCGTTTTGCCCTGCGCTCAGCGCTGTCTGGCTCAGGCGTTGAATGAAAAAGGAAGATGCCATGAATGAGCGGTATGTTCATTTTTGCAGCGGCTAAGGCCACGTAACCACCCATGGAATGTCCCACCCACGCCGTGGGTTTTATGCGACTGTGAGCCTCCACCCACGTGACTACTTCTCTGGCAAAAAAGTCAATACTGGATAATGCATCAGCCTGATAATTGCGGGACTGGCCTGCTCCGGGAAGATCGGGACAAAGTACATCACATTCCCAGGCTGAAACTAGCCGCTTGGCCATCTCTGCCCAAACGCTGTGGTCTTCCCCCAGACCGTGTAGCATCACCACGGTTCCTCTGGGATTGGTACAACGAAATACCTGCCCGAACAAAGCCATAATTCAACAAGAGTTAAAGATAGCCACAATTTTATGTACGTTTGTACGTTTGGTTTGACTAATTGTTTAAAGGAATGTGGCGCCTGGTCACGATATTTTACTTAACGCTCGTAATAAATGCATTGGTTCCGATTGTGGGGTACCATTCCTCGTCCGCAGGCGTAGTACCACCCGATTCGGTGAAGCCCCTGGCGCCTTTACCTTATCATGGCCGCCTGAGCATTGAAATTGCTAACATCCTGCGTTTTCAGCACTATAGAGAACCAGATCTGAATGACTCTTTTTCTGCTCGGGTATTTGACCGCTATCTACGCTATCTGGATCCTGGCCGAATGTACTTTTTGAAGAGGGATATTGACCAATTTGCCAAAGCTCGGTATAGCATTGATGATATGCTGCGAACAGGGGATGTTCAATGGGCCTACGATGTATATGAATTGTACCGCAAACGGGTGAATGAACGGATTGACTTTACCCTTTCCTTGAAAGAACAAAGTTTTGATTACACCACAAAGGAGCGATACCGTTATGACAGGGAGAATGCCCCTTGGCTCTATACGGTTTACCAGCTGGATTCACTTTGGACATTGAAAATCAAATCAGAAGCCCTTTCGCTGCGCTTGGCTGGTAAAGCTGAAGATGAGAGCGAAAGCACCATTGCACGACGGTACGAAAACTTGCGCAACAACTTGCGCAAGCAGAAAAGCGAGGATGTCTTTCAGTTATTTATGAATGCTGTCTGCGAAACGGCCGATCCTCATACCAATTACTTTGCTCCGCCCACAGCAGACAATTTCAAAATTTCTATGAGCAATTCTTTGGAAGGTATTGGTGCCACGCTTCGGACGGAAGGGGAGTTCACAAAAATCATTGCTCTCACAAAAGGAGGTCCGGCCGAAAAGAGCAAAGAATTGTCAGTGAACGACAAGATTATTGCGGTAGCTCAGGGGGATACGGGACGTTTTGAAGATGTTATAGGCATGCGCATCGATGAGGTGGTCTCTCGCATTCGTGGGCCCAAAGGCACTGTGGTACGGCTTCAAATTTTGGGAGCCAACGACCCTGTGGGCTCCCCCCCCCGCACTGTGCGTCTGGTACGTGACAAAATCAAGCTGGAAGACCAGAGTGCTAAAAGCGAAATTCTGCGCATCAAATCAGGTCACGCCACATACAAGTTCGGGGTGATTCATCTGCCCTCTTTTTACTTGGATCAAGAAGCCATGCAGAAGGGTGAAAAGGATTTTAAGAGCACAACAAGGGACGTACGGATAATCTTAGAACAATTTGAAAAAGAAAAAGTGGATGGAGTGATAATGGATCTGCGGGGCAACGGAGGGGGCTCTCTTTATGAAGCCGTGGAACTTACGGGGCTATTCGTAGATCGCGAACCCATTGTGCAGGTGCGCAATAACCATGGGCATTTGGAAGTGCGATATGATGAAGCAGGGGTGGCTTGGCGGGGGCCTTTGCTGGTTATGGTTGACCGCTTTTCAGCATCGGCCAGTGAGATTTTTTCGGCAGCCATTCAGGATTTGGGTCGGGGCGTCGTGGTAGGCAGCAGGACCTTTGGCAAGGGGACGGTGCAAAACATCGTGGACCTCAATCGGATTTTGCCCAGAGAAAAGGAACGCCTGGGTCAATTGAAACTTACTGTGGCCAAGTTTTATCGCATCTCTGGGGGCAGTACTCAACACGCGGGCGTCACTCCTGATGTACCCTTTGCCTCAGCAATTCCGGAGGATGAATATGGCGAGAGCGTTGAGCCTACCGCCCTGCCTTTTGACCAAATTGCGCCAGTGGCCCACGGGGGCGCCCCCTTGGATGAAGGCCTCCTGCAAATCCTGCGTCAGAAGAGCGCCCTCAGACTAGAAAAATCCCAAGAATATCAATGGTATCTGGAAGATATTGAAATAAACCGTCGCAAACGGCTGGATGGAACGGTTACTCTCAACGAAGAGGAAATGAAAGAAGAGCGCCGCCGTGAGGAAGAACGTCAACTCATGAAGATCAATGCCATGCGCCAAAAGAAAGGGCTCAAACCCCTGGAAAAGTTATCAGACCGACCTAAAGATGAAAAGGATGAGGATTTTCTTCTTTCGGAAGCGGGCCACATTCTAGTAGACTTTATCAGAGAAATGGAAGAACGAAGTGATAAGCGGTCTCAGAGATCGTGGCGGTAAAAGATGTCGGTGGTGAAGTTTTAAAGTAAACGAAGTAAGTAGGTTATTAATTTTATTACTTTTTGAATTTTTTCCCCTTATATCAGATTTTTCTTATATTCGTTCTACTTAACTATTTGAGTAATTACTTAACTATTCGTTAAATAATTAAAGTTTTATTTATCCTAATCATAGAATCAATTCTAAAAATTAGCCGCTTTTTGAGTTCCGAACAGCATAGTCCTATTTTTAGTTAGTTAAGTTAAACGATTTGCTCTCACCGTAACAGAAGCACATGCCCGGTACGCCGAAAACTACGGCCTGAGTTGAGCGTGTAATCCAATATCCATACATAGATTCCGGGAGGTGAAGGGCGGCCAAGGTAGGTACCATCCCATCCATCCTGTAGGTGGCCAGAATGCCAAATTTGCTCTCCCCAGCGGTTATAAATGCGCAAGTCCATCTCCACCACATCTGTGAAAACTGGCCGGAAAACTTCATTGAGTCCGTCGTTGTTACCTGGGGTAAAAGTGTTGGGGATATACAGGGCCCCTTCAACGAAAACCCACACACTATCAGAAAAAGTGCAGCCATGCTCATCGGTAAAGTGCACGGTATATTGAGTGTTGTGGTAAGGGCTTGCTATTGTGAGGGAACATTGGATGCAGGAAAGGCCCTGCGGCGGATGCCATTGGTAGAGACCGGGGGCTGTACCGGCCTGGAGTTCCGTATAACCCCCAAACTCAATGAACCGGTCGGGACCAAGAGTAAGTTGCGGGGCTGGGTGGAAACCAATATAAACTGAATCAGCATCGGAACAGTTGAGAGTATCGTAGGCCCACACCCAAAAGATAGAGTTGAGCTGGGGATGTACAGTAGGGTTAGGAAGTGTATTGTCTTCGAAATAAAGAGAAGGCTCCCACCGGTAGCGCACGCCTCCTGACGCATAAAGGGTGACTGGCTGGCCTAGACACACAGTGGTGTCAGGACCCGCCTTTGCGATCACACGGTTCACGGCCACCTGGATTGTGTCTTTATCTTCTCCGCAAGCGTTGGAAGCCGTCAAAACGATTTGCGTGTGTTCAAGGGGCAGCATCACGGCTGTGGAGCCCTGACTTTCATGAACGATGGAGGAGGGAAACCATGTATAGTGTGTACCGCCGGAAGCTTGCAGGGTGAGCTTTTGCCCATAGCAGATCACGGTATCTCCAGGGTAAATCTGGGCCTGGGGAAAATGATCCACGAACACCCACACCGTATCAGTGAGGGTACAAGTGTGGTACGTCCCAGTAACCGCGTAAGCAGTGGTAATGACCGGGGAGGCAATAGGATTGGGGGCAGTGGGATTAGAAAGACCGGCAGCGGGTTGCCAGAAGTAAGAGTGAGCGCCGCTGGCCCATATCTGGCATGACGAACCTATGCAAATGGTATCATCCGGAGAAGTGGTCAGTTGAAAGTTGTGAACGGGCACTGTAATGTGGAGGCTGTCGGCTCCACAGGAGCTGGAGATCAGGACTGTGTATGTGGTGGTGTGAGGAGGGGTCACCGTGGGGGAGGGTTGTTGCATCTGGGAGGGGTCAAGGCCGGGGGCAGGCAGCCATTGGAAGGTGGTACCGCCGCCCGCATTCAAAGTGATGGTTTGCCCTGGACAGAGGGTGTCTGTAGTAGCGTGGGTACTCCCACCTAGTCCGAGCACAGTGACTTCCAGGGTAGCGGTGTCAGAACCATTACAGTAATCATTGTTGTAAGCCACCAGCGTCACCGTATAGGTGCCTGGTTGGGAATAAGCATGGGTCGGGTGGGTGAGAGTGGAGGAGGTTCCATCCCCGAACAGCCAGAGAAAATGCGTAGCCCCTACACTTTCATTAATAAACTGCACGACCTCCCCTGTGCACAAGTATCCGAAGCTGGCTGGTTGAATTGCGGCGAAGAAGTCACTGATGCGAAACTTAACAAGAGCCAGGTTACAGTTGGAACTGCTGTTCTGGCTACTCCAGGCCCCTGGGGAGGTGTACATGTCAGAATAACCGCCGCAGCCCCCACATATTGCCTGGTAAATAATGCCTTGCTTGCTGAAACGACTGGTACCACCGTCCACATGTTCATGGCTTTGGGGACCACCGAAAAATGTAGCATAATACAAAGAACTGGCATCTTCCGTGAGCAAGGCAAAGTAGAAATCGCTGCCATCGGTAGTGGTCTGATGGGCATTGCTCGTTACGGGCAGTCCTATGGTGCTACAACTAACATTGTAATTTAAATTCACCTCACCCGCCCAGCCGGCTATATAAAAGTAGTTGCATTCGTCCACCAAGAAGGCGGTAGGTACCAAGGAAATCGTATGCGGGGAAGACCCCAAGGTGGTGCTCAGCGTCACCTGGCTAAGATCCGTGCTGTAGCGACGAATAAAGAGGCCTCTGTTAGGATGCCCGTAAATGACACCCGTACTGCCAGCCGTTTGGCCCATGGCGCCGAGACTTTGGCCAAGCAGGCAAGGATTTTCTTGTTGGTCCAGTTCCAATAAGTAAGCCTGGTCGTAAGCAGGCGTGCCCACATAAGTAGCTGATAGAAGAGTGTTTCCCGAGGAATTGAGGCGGGCTAAAAATCCATCCCGATCCCCACCGAAAGAAGGCTGAGCAGAGTTGCCCGTACCCGGGAGGTCAAGGCTGCGAGTGCCTCCACAAAAGAATACTTCACCATGGGAATGCACTTTAATGCCATACCCAGCGTCCGCTAGCGAACCGCCAAAATAGGTGCTCCAAATTAGGGAAGTAACACCAGAGTTGAGCTTGAAAATTACGGCATCTTGTTCACCGTTGAAAGTGGGGTCAAAGGCATTCACCGCTGGAAAATCAGTAGATTGCGTACTGCTGATGCAATAAATGTTATCCTGAGGATCCACCACCACTTCACCACGAAAATCGTCGGCATAATTGAAATTAAGGCCTCCTGCTGAATTGATACCATCGTTGCCCGAACCTCCTACAAAAGTGGAACCCAGTAGTTGCTGCCCATTGGCAGAAAATTTGGCTACGAAGAGATCAGATCCATTCTGGAAGGAAGCCAGGTAAGAAAAACCGTTTGGCCAATAATTAAAAGCTGTTCCGCCGTTGAAGGAATTATCGGGACATCCCGGCGTGACCGGCAGATTGGAGGAACCCGTGACCCCCAGCACGATGAGCTGGTTTTGACTATTCACTATCATGCTATAAGGGAAGTCAGGCCGATTCCCTCCAAAAAAGGTGGCAAAAATCTGAAGAGTGCCTGCCGGATTAAATTTGGAGATGCACACGTCAATGTTGCCTCCAAAAGTGGTCTGATAGGCACCCGGCGTTAAGGGGTAAGCCGAGCCAAATACAATTCCTCCCGCATATCCATTGTGAAAATTATCGTACGTAGCGGTGAAACCCCAGGAATCACTGCCTGACCCCACGTACGTGGAGAATACCAGTTGAGGGTCAATGGTTAGGGGCAGGGCCGGATCGTATTCGGGAGGCAGAATAAAGCGAATCCGCTTTCCTTGTAATCCAAATGAAACTTTGAGCGGAATTTTCCGAGTACCTTTTATCTGCCAGGCTTCTGGAATAAACTCTT
>JANWWQ010000073.1 GCA_025055635.1 Flavobacteriales bacterium | reverse complement strand
CCACGGCCGCCACTACCAATGCTTCCCTGGCCGTGGACGATATCCGTTGCGTGGGCACCTACGACCCCGCCCAATATCCCGTGGACATTGTGGTGGACAGTGTGTCCCCTAATCCCGTGTGCATCAATTACAACTTGTACATCTACTACCATTTCACCAATCCCCTTTGTGGTACAGGCAATTATGCCGTACAAATCAGCACCAGTCCAACATTTAATCCCGCCACAGTAATTCCGGCGCCCAATTCGGTCTATGTGCTGAATAATGCCAATCCTGGCATCATTGCTCCGCAAATCCCTGTGACCCTGCAACCGGGGTGTTATTACATACGGTTTATACGCACCGATATTACACCTCCCATCATAGGTTCTACCTCTCAATTCTGTGTAAATATTCAAAATTGCCCTAATACGATCACCACTTTGCAACCTTCCGTTTTATCCAACCCCATGGACACCGTTTGTGTGGGCAGTGTGATTGACATTCCCTTCTGGTCCACGGGTGTGTTTGTAAACAATACTTACGTCGCCCAGCTTTCGGACAGCAATGGAGTTTTTCCACCTAATCCCAATGTATTGGGTACTTTCCCCAACTCTGACACCTGGGATCCCTTACTGGTGCCCAGTCCTGGTATGGTGAGCGGTATCATTGAGCCCCTTTTCCATCCTATTCCACCCGGGTGCAACTACTATATCCGCATCGTGGGTATTAACCCCTACACCATTGGATCCACCTACGGTCCTTTCTGTATCCGGCACTGCGACATTATAACCAACCACAAGATTGACCTTCATGCCTGCCTGACTGACGTGCTGGGCTTTGATACACTGGTGCATGTGGATGTAGGCAACTTGACACCGGGTGTAGTATATGATCCAGCAAACCAGTTTGGATTGCAGATCTTTAACTCCCAGTTTTATACCCTCATTCCCCAGGCGAGTTATCCTAATCAGCCTTACATAGGAACGGCCGTCAATGCCACAAACGATACCGTTATTCATCTGCAGTTGCCTCCCATTCCGGGTCTGGGGGCCATCGGGCTTCAGGCCGGCATGTATTATGTGCGTGTCATCGGTACAGACAGCAATAATCCCAATGACCCCGTAGAGGGTACGCTGATCCGGCTCACTATTGGCACACCCCACCCCCAACCGCTGGGTATATATGCATTTCCGGTCAATCCTCCCTACATTTATATTCCCCCCACACCGGACACCACCATTTGCCAGAATAACGGGTTTTATTTCTATCCCACGCCCTTCAACTGGCAATCGTCTTATTCCTGGACTTTAAACGGTAGCCCCTGGAGCAATGAAAGCGCCATAGGAATCATTTTCAACGGAACGGGGAGCTACTTCATCAACGTGACGGAAACCAACTTTGGGTGCGTAGGCCCGGGTTCTGATACCGCCAAAATCCATGTGATTGGCTTACCTAATGTCAGTATCTCCGGACCGGTCAATGTGTGCCAGTATGATACTCTGGAAATACAGGTACCGTTGGCGCCAAACACATATTACGGCTGGACGAGCAATCCCAATCCCATCATTGACACGGCCAATAATAAGACCACTATTTATTTCCCTACGGTCGGCAGCAATTTGGTGACAGTCACTGCCGTAAATCAATGTGGCTCTAAAACAGGTCAAAAGCAGTTTATTGTACGGCCCTTACCGGAGGCGGAAGCCGGTCCGGACACTTCAATCTGCCGGGGTGACCCTCTCGTGTTGGATGGCTCTTCGCCAGGGCCTTCCACCCCCACACCCCAATTCCAGTGGTTCCAAAATAATATTGCAAATCCCGTGGGCAGTGGCGACCCGGTGACCGTATATCCTTCGCAAACGACAGCCTATATTGTCAGGGTTACCAAAAATTATCCCCCGGCTAGTTGTAAAAATTACGACACCCTTCTCGTCACTGTGCTGGAAGGGCCCCCATTGCCCCCCAGGGATACGGGCATATGTCCGGGGCAGAACATCGTGCTCATCCCCCAACTGACAGGGGACTCCTACGTGTGGAGTACGGGCGACACCACCTACACCATTACGGTGAATGCACCGGGCACGTACGTGGTAAAAATTTACATTGCGGGTGAAGCCTGTCCTGCCCGGGACACTATCCACCTCATTCCCAAATATGGGCAATATCCTTTCTCCAGCGACACCTCGGTGTGTGACAATGAAACCCTCATTCTATACCCCAGTTTCCAGGGCAACTCCTACCTGTGGAACACGGGCTCCACGGAATATTCCATTCAAGTCACAGATTCAGGGGTGTACTACGTGCAGGTGTTCGTGGATACTATGGAGTGTCCGCTGGTGGACACCTTCCATGTAGCCCTTAAGGATTGCTTTGAACCCCTCACGCTTCCCAACATCTTTACTCCTAACGGTGACGGCCCCAACGACACCTATTTTGCCCTCACCACCAGCAGCTACGACGATTTCTACATCGAAATTTACAACCGCTGGGGCAACCTCATCTATCGGTCCACAGATCCATACTTCAAATGGGATGGGCGCGGTCCCTTCGGGGAACGTGTATCCGATGGAGTGTATTTCTGGGTTGCAGGCTATAAATACAATGAAAAGTCAGGCAAGCTTCATGGGACGGTGACGGTGGTCTCAAAGCCCTAATGCGCATACCAAAAATAATTTTTTCAAGAGATTTTTTCTTTTTAATGAGCAAAAAGTGGCTCTTTATCCTAATTTAAATTACATTATTAATTTTTCAATTTATTAAATTAAAATAGCCTTAAATCCAAATGAGACCTTCCGCTGGATCTCCGTAACATAAAGCCCTATTTGTTTGGTATCTTATCCCAGACAGCAGGCAAAGGAAAGCATCTACTTCATGCCAGGAACGAATGGGCGGAAAACGAATGGAAAATGAAAAATTTAAATCCTTCCACAGCACATTTTTCTTAATAGCTTGAATGAGCTGAGGGGCTAGCTTGGCGGCCTTTTCTGTTTTCCGGTACAAATGGTTAAGATTCATATGCCTTACCAGGGCAGCCGGATACGTTTCATGCACGCAGAGGCCGACCCGCTTCCATTGAGCGGCCAGCTCCATTGCCGACGCCGTAAAACCTCCTAGAAACATGGGAGACATGGCTGATAGTTCCAAATCTGCCTTGCGAAAATGGTAGTTAGTGAAGGCATTTAAATTATGGTAAACCCCGGGAAGACTGAGAGGAGCGTCAAGGAATAGATATTTTAGTTTTAACTCTATCGTAAGATTAAAAATCCAATCATGACTATCTGTATTTGTTTCAGAATTAAAAAAGCAGATCTGGTTATCTTTTAAAATGCAGAGTGATGTGGAGCCGCTTTTACGTCCTCCTAGATCAATTCCTCCAGTAAGATAGTAGGCTTGCATAAGATTAATTAAACATTTCAAGTGACAAATAGTTATTAGATGTGGTGCAGAAAACTAAGATAAATATAGTTTGGTTCAAAAGAGATCTAAGGCTTTCAGACCATGTGCCGCTGTCAGAAGCTTTAGATAATCCTTGGCCTGTCCTTTTACTTTATATTGATGAACCATCTTGGCACGACAATGTCCATCATGATAGAAGACATTACATTTTTATTTTACAAAGTCTGTGGGACATGCAAGACACCCTTACAGAGTACGGGGAAGGGCGCATCTGTTTTATGCAAGGGGAAGCCTCAACAGTTTTTCATTTTTTGTCAGAAAAGTTTAGCATTTCCGCTGTTTTTAGTTATGAGGAGTCCGGACTTTTATATTCTTTTCAAAGAGACATAAAATTGAGGCAATTTTTCCAGAATCTTGGAATTACTTGGAAAGAATTTCCTCAAAACGGAGTGGTCAGAGGAAAAGTGCATCGGGAAAGTTGGTATAAAAATTTAAAAAATCATTTAGAAGAGTCGCCTACTCCCTGCAATTTATTTTCTGGACGATGGGTTTCGCTGCAAGAACACGGACTCCCCGCACTGCCTCCCCGACCTTTAAGCCATGGAAATTTTCAAGCCGGAGGCAGACGAAAAGGTCAAGAGCGGTTACAAGAATATCTATCATCAGAGATATTCATTAAATACACACAATGCATCAGCAAACCAGAAGAAAGCCAAAGGTCATGTAGCCGTCTCTCCCCTTATTTATCGTTTGGCAACCTTTCCTTGCGCGAGGTATATCAAGCTATTGCCAAAAAGAAACGCCTGGCACCTACGGCTTACCGCAGGCCTCTCCATGCCCTTTGTACCAGACTCATCTGGCGCAGCCACTTTATTCAGAAGTTTGAAAGCGAGTGGCGGATGGAGTGGGAACCCTTTAACAGAGGGTTTCTGAAGTGGGATCCTCCCTTCCGACCTGATTGGTTTGAGCGATGGAAAGTAGGACTTACAGGTTATCCTTTAGTGGATGCTGTAATGCGTTGTCTAAAAGAAACGGGTTACGTCAACTTTAGGATGCGTGCTATGGTTGTATCCTGTTGGACCCACCTGCTTCTACAGCCATGGAAACCAGCTGCTGAATATCTTGCCCGGCTTTTTCTTGATTTCGAGCCGGGAATTCACTATCCTCAGATCCATATGCAGGCCGGACTCACCGGTATTAATATTTTACGGATTTACAATCCGGAAAAGCAGGCCCGAGACCACGACCCCGAAGGCGTTTTCATAAAAAAATGGGTACCAGAACTGAGTCATCTTCCCATACCTTACATATTGGCTCCATGGCAAATGTCGGAATTGGAAAAAAAGTGGTATTTGCCTCCCCGTGCTTACCCCGAACCTCTCAAGCCCCTTCAGGAAGGTTTGCGAGAGGCGCGTCAAATTCTTTGGCAACGGGCTGCATGGCCTGAAGTAAAACAGGATGCCCTTCGTATTTTACAAAAACATGTGAAAAGTCCTATGAGGCTCCTTAAAGAAAAAGATAGACCAAACGATGAACCAATTTTAATTTGATTTGTTACATTTTGTACCTAAATTTTATTATGAAAAAGGGAAATATTCTCCTCTTATTTTTTGTCCTCCTTTCACTCACTTCTTGTCATATTCAGCGGTCTTTATATACTAAAAGGCTTCATATTCAATGGATAGCAAATGATAAGCCGAGGGTTATTGAGGCTGGTAGCTCTTCAGAAAGTACTCACGATATTACTTCATTTCCCACCTTGTGGGTTTCTTCCGACAGCACCTCTCCAAATGCAGGTTTTGATGAATTTAGTGATCAAAACCCAAAATTCTCTCTTAGCGAAAACATTTCAAGAAAAGCTTTATTTTCCGAGGGAACAGTTTTCCAAGCTGAAAGTAGCCGAACCAAAACTCTTAATCAAGTATTTAGTGATAAAAACCGAAAAAATATTTTTACCCAAAGAACTTCTGTTATTTCGCTGGAAAATTCTCCAGAGTATTTTCAAAAAGAAAGTAAATTTTCCAAGGATGGGAAAAAGCTTGAAGTCATGAGTTTGTTGTCAATGATTTTCGCAATTTCTGGTCTGTTTATTCCTTACTTGGGATTTGGTCTCATAGTGGCCGGTCTTGTTCTGGGAGTAATAGGTCTAATTAAAATTCAAAAAAATTCCGATACATACTGGGGGCGGGGATTTGCCATAGCGGGAATTGCGGTTTCTGGCTTTGCAATATTCCTCCTTTTAATCCTTTTCACCCTCTTGGGTTCTCTATTTCTCTTGGCTGTTTAAGGTCAAGTATATTTATATTCTCTTTTTTCTTACAAGAGATTCTCTATATTTTAATATTTTGAATTAATTTAAAAATTAATTTAAATATTACAGGGGAAAAATCCCCATTTATATCATTAAAATTCAATATTTGTTTGGAAAATTTGGGTTATTATATTTGCCCTAAATGAGATTTTTTAAGACTCAGCCAATAACTGCCGGTTGTCTTTCGTCACTGGGTTTCTGGTTTGTTTTTGGCTGTAGTGTGAACTGGAAAGCCTGGGGGCAAACGTACGGTAATGAATGGATTAACTATGATCAGGTTTACTTCAAATGCCCTGTAGTGGCGCGAGGTATTCATAGGATTTCCTACAGTACCTTACAAAACTCTGGCTTCCCGCTCAATACTGATCCCCGGAAACTCCAGATGTTTGCCCGCGGTCAGGAAATACCTATTTACGTGGCCGGTGAAGCTGACGGTTTGTGGGATCCAGGGGATTACATACTTTTTTACGGAGAGCCTAATGATGGTCGGCTAGACTCGGCCCTTTACCTTTCACCAGACGATCATGCCACCCCAGGTCTCAGTCTCTTTTGTGATACCATTTATTATTTTATCACAATATCTAACAGCACCAACAATCTTCGGTATATACCGGAAAGTGATAATAATTTTTCAGCTTATGCAACGGCTCCTTATTACCTCGCAGTTATAAAAGAATCGTTTTCGTCGGATTACCATTCAGGTCAGGTGCTTCAGTTTAATATCCGGGAACCGGTGTACAATCGGGGTGAAGGGTATGCCACCATCTTGAATGGGGCCCAATTTTTCACGCATGGGTGGACGGGTGTCTGGAGTGGCTATGAAAATACTATTTTCTCGGGCGGTCCGCCCGCCTCGTTTCGGGTCCATATCGCTGGGGCCAACGATCCTCCCGACGCTTCTCCTCTCGATCACCGTTACTTTGTCACATTTGGGAGCGCCCAAAAGGACACATCCATTGAAACGTATGGTCTAGCCCGGATAAAGTTAACAGCCCCGGCTGCTTCGGTGGCCAATGCGGGCTTCGCTTATAAAATTCATTTTTCACCCTTCTACTCCATGAGCACGCGCAATGCACTGCTCTATGCAGAGGCCACCCTGCCCCAAACATACAACCTCTCCGGCCGGCAAGAGCAGTACATGGAAGTGCCCAACAACCCAGCCGGCAGTAAGTATCATCTGAGCATCACCAACTTTAACACCAATGGCAGCGCCCCTTGGCTTTTTGATTTAAGTAACCGCCGCATGGTGATGGTTTACACCGTTCCGGGCGGTTATAGTGCTCTGTTGCCCAATGGCCCTCAAGCTCTAAAATCTTGCTACTTGACCTCTGAGAGCCGTTTCTTGGAAGTCCCCATCGTGCGACCCGTCCGGGTGAAAGGCTTTGCAGAGGGCCGTTTCCGAAACTTTGGCGGGGAATACAAAAATTTTAATTACATCGTATTGACTTCCGAAAGTCTTTGGGAAGCCGCAGAACCTTACACCGATTACCGGCGGCTGACAGGCTGGAAAGCCTTAACCGTAGATTTTGAGGAGCTCACTGATCAGTTCGGTTGGGGCATACCCGGGCATCCGCAGGCTGTGCGCAACTTTCTGCGCTATGCTTTGAACACCTGGACCACCAAACCTGAGTTGCTGTTCATCATTGGAAAAGGGTACTATCCCGAGGCTGTGCGGTGGAACTCTGCCCTCTGGAGCCAAAATTTCGTGCCCACGCTGGGTAGTCCC
>JANWWQ010000072.1 GCA_025055635.1 Flavobacteriales bacterium | reverse complement strand
AGAGTAAAACTTAACTAAAATGAAAAACTAAAAATGGAAAATGAAAAACGAAAAGTGAAAAATGAACAATGAATAATCCTTTAAGAGATAAAAGTTATGCATTTGCTATTCGTATAGTCAAGCTTTAGAAGCATTTGCAGGAATAAAAAAGGA
The DNA here is from genome assembly GCA_025055635.1 of Flavobacteriales bacterium. Taxonomy (GTDB): domain Bacteria; phylum Bacteroidota; class Bacteroidia; order CAIKAF01; family CAIKAF01; genus JANWWQ01. The sequence goes on along the minus strand of JANWWQ010000072.1, from coordinate 7,588 downwards.
GTTTATATTAAGTAAGCAAATTTTACGAAGCGGAATGGCTGTGGGAGCTTTAATACGGGAAGCAGAGTTTGGACAAAGTAAGGCAGATTGTATAAGTAATATGTCCATCGCCCTCAAAGAAGCCAATGAAACAGAATATTGGCTTGACATCTTGAACGATACAGGTTATTTAATTTCACATGAATTTGAAAGCATGCAATCAGAATGCAAAGAACTAATCGCCATGCTCGTTTCTTCCCTAAAACAGCAAAGAAATGAAATATAATTTTTCACTTTTCACTATTCATTTTTCACTTTATCAATGAAATTGATAACCGAACATACCGTTGAGCAATCCGCCATTGAAATCCTTCAGTCGCAGGGATGGGAGTATGTGCACGGCAAGGATATATCGCCTGAGGGCCTTTTTTGTGAGCGGGAAAGTTTCAGTGAGGTGGTGTTGACGCCCCGGCTGCGGGCCGCATTGGAGCGGCTCAACCCGGGGGTGCCGGCGCATGCCCGGGAAACCGCCCTGCACACCGTGCGGCGTTGTCCTTCGCCCCACCTCCTGCACAACAACGAACACTTTCATCGGATGCTGGTGGAAGGGGTACGCATCCCATACAGCCAGGACGGCTTTGAACGCAGCTACGAAGTGACTTTAGTGGACTTTAATCACCCGGAAAACAACGATTACCTGGCCGTCAATCAATTGGATATCATTGAACGCAATCAGCATAAGCGCCCGGATATCATCCTGTATGTAAATGGGCTGCCGCTGGTGGTGATGGAACTGAAAAATCCTGCCAGTGAAACAGCTACTCTTTTAAGTGCCTGGCAGCAAATTCAGACCTATATGGCCACCATTCCCACCCTCTTCATGTATAACGCCGTGTGCGTCATTTCTGACGGTGTGGATGGCAGGGCAGGCAGCCTTTCGGCTCCCTTTAACCGCTTCACTGCCTGGAAAACGGTGGACGGCCGCCGGGAAAATCCGCCCAGCCAGCCCCTGCTCCACACCCTAATCCTTGGCATGTTGCGCCCTCAGGTGTTGCTGGACCTGATCCGCCACTTCACGGTCTTTGAAAAGACCAAGCGGGTGGATCCCCACACCGGCCAGGTGGAAATACGCACCGAAAAGAAGCTGGCGGCTTACCACCAGTACTATGCCGTGAACAAGGCAGTGGAAAGCACGCTGGCGGCCTCGCGGGAAGGCGGAAGCCGCAAGGGTGGTGTGGTCTGGCACACCCAGGGCAGCGGAAAGTCGCTCTCCATGGTGTTCTATGCCGGCAAGCTCATCACCACGCCGGAGATGGAAAACCCCACCATCGTGGTCATCACAGACCGTAATGACCTGGATGACCAACTGTTTGAAACCTTTGCGGCCTCGGTTCAGCTGCTGCGCCAGGAACCTGTGCAGGCCCAAAACCGGGAACACCTGAAGGAATTGCTGAAAGTGGCCAGCGGGGGCATCGTATTCACCACTATCCAGAAATTCTTACCGGAGTCGGGAGATGTTTTTCCGCTACTTTCTGAACGGCGCAACATTGTGGTGATCGCCGACGAGGCCCACCGCACCCAATATGGTTTTAAGGCGCGGGTGGTGAAAGGAGGGCCTCCCTCCGGCCCCCGTGTGGCCTATGGCTTTGCCAAGTATATGCGCGACGCTCTTCCTCATGCTACCTACATCGGCTTCACGGGCACGCCCGTGGAAGGCACAGATCGGAATACGCCCTTGGTTTTCGGCGATTATATTGACCGCTATGACATTCAGGATGCCGTGGAAGACGGAGCCACGGTGCCCATCTATTACGAAAGCCGCCTGGCCAAGGTCTTTCTGGACGAGGAGGGCCGCCGTCTGATTCAGGAACTGGAAGAAGAACTGGAGGGCGATGAGGATTTGAGCGAAACCCAACGGGCCAAGGCCCGTTGGGCGCGTCTGGAGGCCATCGTGGGCCACCCGGAACGGCTGAAAAACCTGGCCCGGGACATCGTGACCCATTTTGAACAGCGTCGCACCGTATTTGCAGGCAAAGCCATGGTGGTGACTATGAGCCGGCGCATCGCCGCGGAACTCTATGACCACATCATAGCCCTCCGTCCCGAATGGCACCACGAAGACCTGCGGCAAGGAGCCCTGAAAGTAGTGATGACCACAAGCAGCGCCGATGGCCCGCACATTTACCGCCACCACACCACCAAGGAGCAGCGCCGCCTGTTGGCCGAGCGCATGCGCGACCCAGACGATCCGCTCCTGATGGTCATCGTGCGCGACATGTGGCTGACAGGCTTTGATGCCCCCTGCCTCACCACCCTCTACGTGGATAAGCCCATGCGGGGCCACAATCTGATGCAGGCCATAGCGCGCGTGAACCGGGTGTTCCGCGACAAAGTGGGCGGCTTGGTGGTGGATTACCTGGGCATTGCCTCAGACCTCAAGAAAGCCCTGGCATTTTACAGCAAGGCCGGCGGCAAAGGGAGCCCCGCAGAGAATGTGGACAAGGCCTACGCCGTGTTCATGGAAAAACTGGAAGTGGTACGGCAGATGTTTAAGGAAACCACCACAGCCCGGGAAATGCTGCTGGCTGCCGAACCGGCCTGCTACTACCCGAACAGCTATGCCTTCAACTATATGCGGTTCTTCACGGCCGCCCCCTCCCAAAAGCTCGCTATCCTGCTTCAGGCCACGGAGCATATCCTGGGATTGCAGGACGGCAAACAGCGGTTCCTCCGAGAGGTGACCCTGCTGAGCCAGGCTCTCTCCTTGTGCATCACCAAAGAGGAGGTAAAACCCTATTTGCCGGAAGTGGCCTTCTTCCAAGCCGTGAAGGCCCGACTCACCCAGTTCAGTGAGTCCCAAGGAAAGGGACGCTCCGACCTGGAAATAGAAACGGCCATCAAACAAATTGTGGATCAGGCTCTTAAAAGTGAAGCTGTGGTGGACATTTTTGATGCAGCAGGGCTCCGAAAACCCGATATATCCGTGCTTTCTGAAGAATTCCTTCTGGAGGTTCAGAACATGCCCCACAAAAACCTGGCTTTGGAGTTATTAAAAAAAATTCTGCGCGATGAAATAAAGGTACGCTCCCGAACCCACCTGGTCCAAAGCCGGAAATTCCTGGAAATGCTGGAAAGTGCCATTAAGCGCTATCAGAATAATTTGCTCACTACAGCGGAGATTATTCAGGAATTGATAAAGATTGCCCGGGAAATTCGGGAGGCTGAGCGGGAAGGGGAAAAACTGGGCTTAACGCCGGAGGAGCTGGCCTTCTATCAGGCCCTTGAGGTGAACGACAGTGCGGTAAAAGTGTTGGGGGACGAGACACTCCGAAACCTGGCCCGCGAGATAGCCGAAAAAGTACGCCAAAACACCACGCTGGATTGGACTGTGCGCGAAAGTGCCCGGGCCCGCCTCATGGTAATCGTGCGCCGTACCCTAAATAAATATGGTTATCCCCCTGATAAACAGCAACAAGCCATTGATACTGTGTTGAAACAAGCCCAAATGATGGCGGACAACCTGGTGACGGAAGGGGAAGAGATTCTAATAGCTTAATTACCAGGTTTTTTATCGGAAGAAAACCAGAGAAAAGGCGTGCGGTAGTTGGTAGTTTTTAATCAAGCCAAGTCACGACACTCACAGATTTGCGGTGAATGGTCTTATTTCCGAAAGGTCTGTAAATGACGAGAAAGAACTCATGCTGCAGAGGGAAAAAGCGGTTCATTGGGTAGAGCCCAAGCACAGAGATGATACTCTCAAAATGGTTAAAAGGGAAAAAAGCAGCAGCCAATTATTTGATTGCTGAGCAGGCATGGGTCTTGCTTAGCACAGAGGCGTGCGCAGGAAAGAAGCGGAGCGCGGCAGAAGGCCGCCGGGCCCGCAAGAGGCAGGCCCAAAAAAAATTTCCGTTTTTCAATCTATGAAAGTGACCTCTAAAGCCCCATTGCCATAGCGCTCCGGATCGGCGGGCTGGAACTGGATATCCGGCTGCCGCCGCAGCAGGGCCATAACCTCACTTCGCAGCAGCCCACTCCCCTGGCCATGAATCACTATGGCCTTTCGGTAGCCCCTCGCACGAAGCCGTTCTAACTGATCTTGCAAAAAGGATAGTTGGCGGCATAGGATACCGGTGGCATCCAAGAAACGGTCTTGGCCCGATAGAAGGGGATAATGCAAGTCTATTTCCACAAGAGCTGGGGATGACTGTGCCGTTGAGGAAAAATATTCCCTGACATCCTGGTCTCTTTTCTCTAAACCTAGAGATGAAAAGGGGGCCTTCAAAGGCTCTTCCCTGTTGGGGGGTATAGCCACCAACTCCTGGACTGAAACGGTAATTTCCAGACCTTCGTTCAGAAGAATGCGAGCCATCCCCTGATGGACGGCAAGGAGGGTCCCCTCCCCCTCCCGATCCTTAAAGGCGACACGACAGCCGGGTTTTAAGGATTTCACAGATCAAAGGTTTGGCGAAAGTCCTGCAAGATCTGCTGAACCTCTGAGCGGTTGGGGGCCTCGGCATAAACCCGTATGACGGGCTCCGTGCCTGAAGCGCGCACCATGAGCCAGCCACCTTGAGCAAAATGGCACTTAAAACCGTCCAGGTCTTCCCACAGCGTCACGGGCCGGCGGAGCATTTGGGGGGGCGTAGCGGCAAAGGCCTCCATGATTTGCTGTTTTTTTTCCGCAGGGAGGGAAAGGTCCAGCCGGTCATAAGCAAAGGGGCCGGTGATGGCATAGACTTCGCCGATAAGCTCGTCCAACGTTTTGCCGGTGGTGGCCATGAATTCCCACAAGGTGAGGCCCATCCAGATGCCGTCGCGCTCGGGAATGTGTCCTTTAATAGCAATGCCGCCGCTTTCTTCACCGCCCAGCAGCACATCATGGTCCAGAAAGTAGCCGGCAATGTACTTAAAGCCGATCTTGACACTCTTATGAGGCAAACCGTAGTGGGCACATAGTTTTTTCACCCGGTCGGTGGTAGAAAAAGCAGTGACCACCAAGCCTTTCTGTTGGCGGTAATGGGCCAGGTAGTGGATCAATAGGAGAATGATGTGGTGGGAGTCCACGAAGCGGGCCCGGCTGGAATAAAGGGCAATGCGGTCCGCGTCGCCGTCCGTGACCAAAGCAGACTGGATCTCCGGATTTTCCTCCAGCCAGGCGGCAAAGTCTTCCATGTTGCGTGGGATAGGTTCGGGCGGACGCCCTCCGAATAAAGGGTTATGCGTGGCATTGAAAAGCTGCAACTCAGGGAGGAGCTTGGCCATCACCCGCTGTCCCGCGCCGAACATGGGGTTGTAGGCCAGGTAATGGCTACGGCTCTCAATGGCCTTCATGTTGAAATGCCGCCGGACTTGGGAAATGTAAAGCGTTTCCAGATCAGCGGGTTGAATGAGCTGAGGCTCAGGAATAAATTCAGGCAAGTGTTCGGGGATGAGTTGTTCTACTTCTTTAACTTGTTCAGGCAAAAGAGGCCCACCATAGGCTCCTTTCAATTTGAAGCCATTGTATTCAGGCGGGTTGTGACTGGCGGTGATGACCACCCCCAGGCCTGCCCGGAGTTCACGCACAGCCAAGGATACCATGGGTGTGGTCACAAAATCGGAGGAAAGCATGGTACGAATACCATGGGCGCTGAAAATTTCGGCGATGCGACGGGCGAACAAAGGACCTCCGAAGCGGCAGTCGTAGCCTACTACTATTCTAAGGGGGAGATTTTTTTGACGCTTTAACCACAGGGCCGTCGCCCAAGCCACACGCTGCACATTATATACGGTGAAATCCTCAGCTATGATGGCTCTCCAGCCATCTGTTCCGAAGGTTATCTGTGCCATGGGTCTGGATAATTCAATGGATATTCAATCGGTTTAATGCCTTATGGTAGGCACGAGCATTACGGGCATGGGCCGCAGGATGTGTGGCAAAGTTATGCCGTCCGCTCAAGTCATCCTTTGCACACATGTAGAGGTAATCATGCTTGGCCGGATTCAAAACGGCATCAATGGCCCGAGGTTCAGGGATGAGTATGGGACCTGGCGGCAACCCTTTGTATTTATATGTGTTATAAGGTGAATCAATTTTAAGGTGATAGTGATACACTCTTTGAAGGCCTGGGTCATTCCAGGCAAATTTGACAGTGGGATCACTTTCCAGGGGCATATCGCGCCTAAGACGGTTCAGATAGAGGCCGGCGATGACGGGCCATTCATCCGGAAAACGGGCCTGTTCAGCTTGCACGATGGAGGCCAAGATAGCCACATCCACGGGGCTGAGTTTGAGGGAATCAGCCTGGGCGCGCCGCGTGGGCGTCCAAAAACGTTCATATTCCTGTTTCATGCGGGCCAAAAACTGTTCCGCTGAGGTGTTCCAATAAAATTCGTAAGTGTTGGGTATGAATAAGGCGGGTAGCGTAGCCTTTGTAAAGCCCAGTTGGGAAGCTATAAACACGGAGTCGTTAAGGAAGCGGGCGATGGTGGCGGAATCAGTTTCTAGCTTACGCCCCGCTTTGCCTGCTACTTCCCAGGGTGTGCGTACATAATGAAAGGTTAATTTCACCGGAGTCTGACTGCCACTGAGCAAGAGATTTACAATTTGCCGGCTTGTCATGCCAGGCTGCAAGCGATACCGACCAGGCTTCAGCTTAGTGGGGAGCCCCTTCCATTCAGCAAAATCCTTGAACAATTTAAAGTCTGTGAGCACATCGGCCGAGTCCAAGGCGTAGCAGAAATCCTGCCAAGTGCTGTGGGTGCGCACATAAATGTACAGTTGCTCCTGTGGCAGGTCTTTTACAATGGGCTTACGGTAGCCCTGGATGTATGTGCAGCTACTACAGGAGATACAAAGTAAACAGACGATCGTCCCTTTAACAGGGAACCCATTTGTGGAGTACAGTCCAAAACCTTTCAATTACCGAATGATGACTCCTTCGGCCACGATAGACCATTCCGTCTCGGGCTCCTTGATGGCTTCCACCTCTTCTTTGGAGGCGCCGCGATCTTGTGCGTAATGCCGCAGCATTTCCACTGTGATAATCTCTTTTCTTGCCACCCCTTTCACAATGGCATGGCGCCCACCAGCTGTTTTGGGCACAAAAAAACCGTAATCCTTGAAGGTGACGCGAGCCACCTTATTGTGCCCCAAACCCAAGGTCATCCAACACCCTTTTTTTTGACACACTTCTACGATGGGACCTTCAAAGCATCCGACCACGCTATCAGCGTTGGCCAGCAGTTCAGGAAGAATACTAACCGGCTGGGTGTTTTGGGGTTCAAAGGGAGCGCCAAAAGTCCCCGTACTCTGGGCATCGGGAGGGGCAGAGGAATGTCCGGCGGAAGGGTTATGTGTGTGTTCCTCTGATTCCTGAGGCGGTAATACAGGGAAATTAAAAGTGTCGTTCCGCGGGGCGCACTGCCATAAAGCCAGGACCACGCAAAAGGTTCCGAAAAATCTTTTTCTTTTCATAGATATGGCACTGTAGGCCACAAAAGTAATGGACCGAAAAGCTATCCTCCATTTAATTTCCTAGCTCTTGTCATGTGCCTTTTACCTGGAGGGCCGGGGAGGCGTTCAACATGGAATCCCAGCTGTTGAAGGAGGCGGCGTACATGGCCCTGA
>JANWWQ010000071.1 GCA_025055635.1 Flavobacteriales bacterium | reverse complement strand
CGCCTGACAAACCCACCCCAAAATCCCAAAGGAGCTGAGCCGCATTGATACTTTGCGACTGAAAGGCTACTTCAAAGGAGCCGCATGCCACATAATAACCGTTCGGATCCTGTGGAAGAGCTGTGGAAAAACCAATATTCGCCTCCACGTGTGTGGAACACTGCGCCACGTTGAACTGAAAATCGCGCCGGTGGGTACCGATGAGCTGCCCGTTGCGGTACTCCCTGGCACATACGCCCACCACGTACTGGCCTACCATGGTGGGGGCCACCTTGAGCAGGCCTGTTGTGGGATTCAAGGTGACAGGCGGAGCCCCCGGCATGGGATAGGTGGCCGAAAAAGGAGGGGAAAATACCAAAGGGGTGTAGGGGGGTGGATCCGGAGGCACGGGCATGGGATTGGCTACGCTGCCCCCATGAAAAGTGGAGCACAATTCATAGACCAGGCTGTCTCCATCGGGGTCAATGGCATGATGGGGAAAGTTCAGGGTGTCCCCCACGCAGAGAACGGTGGGAGGGAAATGCTCAAAAAAGGGACTGCTGTTGCAGGGGGCCACCGAAGCAGGGGGAATGGTTTCCACATACGAGGCGCCCTGATCCCCAGGATTGACCAGGTTCACAATGGTGTTATTGCGGCAGCATCGCTGATACACGAGCGTGTAGCCTGTGGCGTTGGGAGGCAGGGTAATCACACCTTCGTACACGGCCTCCTCCACACAGATGTTTGGGGGGGCCTGAAAACAGGGACTGCTGTAAACAAAGGGCAATACTAAACTGCCAGGGAACGGCAAAGCCACATTTTCAACGAGTGTGCCGTTTCCGTCATAGATGCCCACGTACGCCGGATTATCATAGGGAGCCTGTCCGCTGTAACAATCCCGGTAAATTTTCAGAGTGATGAGATATTGGTTATTGCCCAGGCAACGATAATAAATTTCCCCTCCGATTATATGTGTGGAGTGTCCCAAAGTCCAGAACAAAACCTGTGCCCCCCCTATCCAAAAAGCACCCCGAACGATACGTAGGATAAAATGTGACACCTTCATCGTACCAGATTCACGTGGCCGATGAAATATTTTCGTTTGCCAGGGGGTGTCCTTAGTTCAAACTGATATACGTAAGTGCCTATGGGATAATCTTTTCCGTTGCGCGTTTTGCCGTTCCAGCCGCGGCCATAGCTATCGGTTTCAAAAATTTTCTGGCCCCACCGGTCGTAAATCCGCATTCTGCACTCCACAAAGCCCTGGCCTTTCCCCATGAAGGTTTCATTGAGACCGTCAGCATTAGGGGTGAAGGTATTGGGAATGAAAAATTCAAAAGGAGGATAACTGCGCACAGGCTTAATTGCTGTATCGGGGCAACCAAACTGATTTTCCACCACCAACATGACATAGAAAAGTCCGGTGTCCTGAAACTCATGCAGGGGATGCTGCACCGTGTCAAAGCCCCCGTCTCCGAAATCCCAGAACCACGAAGTGATAACCCCGGTGCTGTGGTCGGTGAACTGCACAATATGGTTGTCTTTATAATAATATGAAAAATCGGCCTGAGGACTTAAGACCGTCACATGGATGTCGTTCTGCACGGTGAACTGGCAGCTGTCCGTCACGCTCACCCAATAAGTGGCATCGCCCTCCACGAACACCTCCACGGAGGGCACATCCACTGCCCCAGTGGACCATTGCAAGGTAAGAGGACCAATACCGCCGCTGGCCTGGGCTGTGAGCAAAAGAGTAGAACTGGCGCAGAGCCCTGTATCCGGTGTACTGACAAGGGTCAGCGGCTGATAGGGCGGGATGTGAACGGTAATGGAATCACGCTCCGTTTCACCGGTGCACAGGTCCGTCACAAGAAGCCAATAGGTGGTCGTGGTCATGGGCTTCACCACGATGGAAGGATCGTTGGACCCAGTGCTCCAGGTCAGCTGATTGTACGTGCCTCCGGTAATCTGGGCCGCAAGGAGCACCTCCTGATTATAACAATTAAGGTAAATATCGGGTCCCAAGGATAATTGCAGGGGAGCGGCATCGTTTACTACCACCTCGGCTGAAGGCGGATCAGAGGTAGGGCACGGAGTAGCATTCAGAATGGTAACCCGAAAATTTTCAGGACCTTCGGTTATTCCATCGTTGACCGGAAAAATTTCTACCTCCACCTCTGAGACCCCCGGCGCAAAGGTCACCGTGGAGGGAAAGGGAGGCGTAAAATCGGCTAGAGTGGCCGAGCCCGAAAAGGCCAAATTCAATGTCTGGCTGGCCGACAGATCGCCGCTACGTGTGAATATGAAACGGGCCGAACCGCAACCCTCATACAAGTCGTTAGTGGCCGCCACAGCACTGCTGATGATGGCCTTCACCGAAATGCTGTTTGTAGTAAAGCTTTTGGCCTCCAAAAAAACCCCACTATCGTAAATGGGATCACCCACATCGGCAATGGCCAGAATGATCGTATAGGTGCTGCAGGGGATCACCGTGCTCTGGGCCGTCAGGACTTTTGTGAAGCCATCATACTGGATGGTGGCTCCGCCCGTGTTATTCACATAATAAGCACAATTGGTGCAAGGACCGGTATTGCTGGAACCGTTGTTCACAGAGTTGATAGACACCTCAGTATTGCTTCCCGGAATGGTGGCTATGTTTTTCCACCCACTTATTCCCGGACCAGAAATAAAGAAGCCAAACACATCATTATAAATAGAACCCACATACTCCGGATATTCTTCAGATCCAAACACATAGCGGAAAGAAACGGTATTCCCCGTAGGAATGAAATCAAAACGCACTACAGTGGAATTGAACAGGGCCTGACTGCCAATCAGATTGCTGAGAAGATGGAAGGTAGGAGGGGGCGGAGCAGCACTACCGTTGTCAAAGCCGGCATCGTCCTTGTTATTGGGCCCTTTTGGGCCATCAGCATTTCCGGAAATGTTCCCCGTGGTCATAATTACCCCGCTGCTCAATCCGATGTTGGTGCCGGTTCCGTTAAAAAAACCCAGTGCCGACGGGGCTCCATGATATGTAATATTGAAAGCTTCTACTCCCCCACCCAGCAACACGTTCTGTACCAGATTGTCGGCCGTTTGGGTGGTGGTAATAAGCTGACCGCGCAGACCATTACCTCCGGCACTTAATGCGCCAGCTAAAATGGCCAGCACGTACTTCCTTATCATTTATATTAGGCAAATGTATTAATTATAACTAAAAACTATGCCATAAAGTTGTACGGCTCTGGGATATTTGATGCCTACATTTGGAGCGCCAAATCCAAAATGCCAGCATATGGCTAATATTCAGGATTATTTCCTACAAAATAAGCAGACAATTCTGGAAGAACTCATGAGCTGGCTTCGGGTCCCCAGCATCAGCGCCGATCCCCACTATCGCGACAGCGTTTTCCGAATGGCCGATGTGGTAGCTGAGTCTTTGCGCAAAGCCGGAGCAGAGCATGTGCGCCTCCTGCCCACCAAAGGATTTCCAGTTGTGTATGGTGAAAAAATCGTTCATCCCGATGCCCCCACCGTTATTGTTTATGGTCACTATGATGTGCAGCCTCCGGATCCCTTGGAATTATGGATAAACCCTCCTTTTGAGCCTCAGATCCGGGACGAAGCCCCGGGATTTCCAGGCAATATTTACGCCCGAGGGGCAGCAGACGATAAAGGTCAGGTTTTTATTCATGTGAAAGCTCTGGAGTGGATGCTACGCCATGAAACATTACCCTGCAATGTACGCTTCATGATAGAAGGCGAAGAAGAGGTGGGATCCGCACACTTGCCCGAATTCCTTGAAGAAAGTAAGGACCTCTACCAGGGCGATGTCTTCCTTATTTCTGACACTTCCCTGATAGCCAACGACATACCGTCTATCACTGTGGGTTTGCGGGGGCTCGCTTACATGGAAGTGGAAGTTACTGGCCCTCGGATGGATTTGCATTCCGGTGTGTATGGCGGAGCCGTAGCCAACCCGGCCAACGTCCTCTGTCGGATGATAGCTTCCCTACATGATCACCACGGCCGCATCACCATTCCTGGATTTTATGACGATGTTCTGGAACTGACACCCGCCGAAAGACAGGCCCTGGCTGAAGCGCCTTTTGACGAAGAAGCCTATAAAAAAGAATTAGGTGTTCAAGCCCTATGGGGCGAAGAAGGTTTCACCACACCAGAACGGTCTTCCATCCGCCCCAGCCTGGATGTGAACGGTATGTGGAGCGGCTACATAGGGGAAGGGGCCAAAACTGTTTTGCCCTCCAAGGCCTACGCCAAAATTTCTATGCGATTGGTGCCTAACCAGGATCCGGAAAAAATTGCGGAGCTATTTGCCCGGCATTTCACGGCTATAGCTCCACCCTACGTCCAGGTGAACGTAAAGCCTCACCATGGAGGTTGGCCTGTTGTGATTCCCACCGACACCCCTGAATACAGGGCAGCGGAATGTGCTATGCAAGAGACTTTTGGCCGCAAGCCTGTGCCCGTTAGAGGCGGAGGAAGCATTCCCATTGTAGCTCTTTTTGAGCGTATTCTGGGGCTCAAAAGCGTGCTCATGGGCTTTGGATTGGATTCTGATGCTATTCACTCACCCAACGAACGATTTGGTATTTACAACCTCTTTAAAGGAATAGAAACAGTACCTGCTTTCTACAGGCACTATGCACGTCTTAAAAATTCCTGAACCATGCGATTTAATCTCAGCGATGTTTTAGAGCTTATTCGCAGCCGGCGTACCCTCAAGCCCCGCGCCTTTTCCCCCCGACAGATACAGCGCGACCAAATAGAGAAAATGCTGGAAGCGGCCAACTGGGCACCTTCCCACGGACTTACGGAACCCTGGCGGTTCAAAGTCTACGCCGGCGAACCTCTCCGCCAGCTCCTCTTCACATGGGCCGAGATATACAAGAATATCACACCCCCTGAAAAATTTCTTCCCGAACGCTACGAAGATATCCGCAACCGGGCCTCTCAGTGCACTGCAGCTATATTGACTTGGATGAAGCGCCAAGACTCCGAAGTGATTCCCGAAATGGAAGAGTACGCCGCGTGCGCCTGTGCCATCCAAAACATTGCACTCGTGTGCACAGCCTACGGAATTAGTTGTTTCTGGAGCACAGGCCCCGTATGCTATTCCCGTGAACTCCACGAATATCTCGGCCTGGGTCCCAAGGATAAGGTCGTCGGCTTGCTTTACCTGGGCTACCCCGCCGGCCCATGGCCAGAAGGCCGCCGATCCCACTGGTTAAACAAGACCGAATGGTTCGGATTCTAAAATTTTTAATATCTGGCATAGCCCAGGCTTTGTTCAGCCTCTGGCCCACCCTGACAGACGCTCAGACACCGATTCAGAAACTACCAAATCCCCCTGATTATACGTCTTTAGAAGAGTTTGATCTGCGGCGTCAAAAGATGAACCGAATTCAGATGGCCGTACTCACAGGCTGGGCCACCGGCAACTTGATTTCAGGCAGCATCGGCTGGGCTACTACCCAAGGCTCAGAAAGCTATTTCCACATTGGTAATGTGGGCTGGAATGTAGTCAACTTGTCCATCGCTTTACCGGGCTTAATTCGTAAGCCCAGTTCTATCCTTGCCTGTTCCGATGATTTTGCTGGTGCTCTCAAGGCCCAAAAAAATACACAACTGGTGTACGTGCTGAACGGAGGTTTAGACTTTGCCTATCTGGGCACGGGCCTTTGGCTCTTGCAAAACGCCAAACATGCCCAGTGGATGCCCCACATGCAAAGAGGCTTGGGGCGTACCCTCGTCATGCAAGGCTCATTTTTATTAGTTTTTGATTTCGCCAATTACCTTATTCACACACTGCACGGCCGCAGGCGTCTCTCTCCATTGGAACAGCACTACCGATGCCGTGCCTCTGCAAGCCCCGGCAGTCTGTTACTTCATTTCTGAGCTTAATCTTTTAGGCTATCTGAGTTGGTTTTCTTTTTTGGGCGTACCTCTGCATGCCAGCTGCCCTTCGACGGAAGGCGGCTCCCGCCTTCCCATGCACACCGGCAAACCTAGCCTTAGGGCCCATGGCCCAACGACAAAGCAGCGCCAGACTACAGCCGCCCCTCACATCCCTCACGCAAAATCATCCCTCAAAACCCACCCCAACTTACTTATGGCTTCTTGAGAAATCCTCTGAACAGATTCCACCACTTTAACTAAGGTAAAGAGACCTTTTGCAAAGAAATTTTTAGTCTTCCTAACTAAATTCTCCGAGTAATTATTTAAAGAACGGTTAAAGATTTTTTCTGCCATATTTTCCCAAAATGCCTTTTTGGCAGATTTTCGTAAGCCTTTTATCAATAATGTTAATTTGACGTAAATCCGACCTACGATTGGAAAAGTATCCAGATGAAAAAAGATTTTCTAAAATGGGGTTTTATAGATTGTATTTTGAGGAGCGAACGCTCCGGATTTTCCAAAGATTGTAGGACAAAATTTTTTTCTGGATTTGTTTTTTGAAAAAAAAATTTTTATCTTTGCACTCGCTTTTGAGGGAGGGGTTGTAAACAGCAGGTGTTGAAAACTCAAAAGTAAAAATGGGTGTGGCAAAGATTTTGTTTGTAAATTTGTCGCCCCAAAAACAAAAAAGACTTTCGTTCTTTGACATATTGAAACTGGAAGGAAAAGGACAGAGCAGACTCCTGTTAATCAGGAGATAAGGTAAGCAGGAGCGGGACCCTGAAAAAAACCGGACACTCCCGTGTCCAAAGGATCATTCTTACAATGGAGAGTTTGATCCTGGCTCAGGATGAACGCTAGCGGCGGGCCTAATACATGCAAGTCGTGGGATAAGCAGTGTAGCAATACACTGCGAAGACCGGCAAACGGGTGAGTAACACGTATGTAACCTGCCCCATACCGGGGGATAGCCCGGAGAAATCCGGATTAATACCCCATGCGGCTGTCTGGGGGCATCCTCGGACAGTGAAAGCTCCGGCGGTATGGGAGGGGCATGCGGCCCATTAGGTAGTTGGTAGGGTAACGGCCTACCAAGCCAACGATGGGTAGGGGACCTGAGAGGGTGATCCCCCACACTGGTACTGAGACACGGACCAGACTCCTACGGGAGGCAGCAGTAGGGAATATTGGGCAATGGGCGAAAGCCTGACCCAGCCACGCCGCGTGCAGGAAGAAGGCCCTATGGGTTGTAAACTGCTTTTGTCTGGGAAGAAACCCCCGGTGCGCCGGGAGCTGACGGTACCAGACGAATAAGCATCGGCTAACTCCGTGCCAGCAGCCGCGGTAATACGGAGGATGCAAGCGTTATCCGGATTCATTGGGTTTAAAGGGTGCGTAGGCGGATTGTTAAGTCAGGGGTGAAAGCCGGCGGCCTAACCGTCGAATGGCCTCTGATACTGGCAGTCTTGAGTGCAGTTGAAGTGGGCGGAATTTGGCAAGTAGCGGTGAAATGCTTAGATATGCCAAGGAACACCGATCGCGAAGGCAGCTCACTAAACTGTAACTGACGCTGAGGCACGAAAGCGTGGGGAGCAAACAGGATTAGATACCCTGGTAGTCCACGCCCTAAACGATGATCACTCGCTGTTGGCGATATACTGTCAGCGGCTAAGCGAAAGCGTTAAGTGATCCACCTGGGGAGTACGGTCGCAAGGCTGAAACTCAAAGGAATTGACGGGGGCCCGCACAAGCGGTGGAGCATGTGGTTTAATTCGATGGTACGCGAGGAACCTTACCAGGGCTTGAAAGACAGACGACAGGCTCCGAAAGGGGCCCTTCTTCGGACGGCTGTCTAGGTGCTGCATGGCTGTCGTCAGCTCGTGCCGTGAGGTGTTGGGTTAAGTCC
>JANWWQ010000070.1 GCA_025055635.1 Flavobacteriales bacterium | reverse complement strand
CGCCAATGAGCAGTCAGAACATATTATTTGTGAATATCCGGGCCCTTCACGGGGCCTGGCCTGAGGGCGCTCCCAGAAGGCCCCTGGCGGGGGCTGCCCTAACCTCATGGCCCGTGTTGTACAATGCCTGGATGTGGGTGAAGAATGGCCGGATTGCAGCGGTGGGCACTGGGACACCTCCCCCTGAAGCGGAAAGCGCCCAAAAGGAAGACCTAAAGAATGCTATTGTGATCCCCGGGTTTTGCGACAGCCATACCCACGCCGTATTTCCGGCCTGGCGTACCGAAGAGTATGCGGATAAACTGGCAGGCCTCTCCTACAGCGAAATCGCAGCCCGGGGAGGAGGTATTCTGAACAGCGCCCGCAAAGTGGCCTCCATGAGCGAAGATGAACTTTACCAACTTGCCTTAGTGCGCGTGCAGGAAATGATCCTTATGGGGACCACAGCCCTAGAGATTAAGAGTGGCTATGGCCTGGAACCAGAACACGAGCTGAAAATGCTGCGGGTGATTCAGCGGTTGGCTCGTCATCTTCCCATTCCTGTGCAGGCCACCTGCCTGGCTGCCCACGCTGTACCTCTACAATACAAAAGCAACAAGGCACTTTTTATCCAACGGATCTGCGAAGAATTACTGCCGGCCGTGGCCTCTGAGGGATTGGCCACTTTCGTCGATGTGTTCTGTGAAAAGGATTTCTTTACCCCAGAAGAATCCCATCAAATACTTGAAAAAGCCCTTAGCCTGGGCTTCAAAATCAAGGTGCATGCCCATCAACTGGGGCGGTCAGGAGGAGTGGAGGTGGGAACCCGCCTGCACGCCCATTCGGTGGATCATTTGGAATATCTCCACGAAGAAGATATAGAGGCCATACGTCAGAGCGGAACCATCGCCACCGTGTTGCCCATTGCGGCCTGGTTCTTGAACTTGCCTTACCCGCCTGTGCGCCAGATGCTTGAAAAAGAAGTTCCGATGGCCATAGCCACAGATTTCAACCCGGGTTCAGCCCCTTCCTGTAGTATGTGGTTGGCCCTTGCCCTGGCCTGTACAGCCATGAAAATGCAACCGACTGAGGCTTTTGCAGCAGCCACCATCAACGGAGCTTTCGCCATGGATGTGGGGCACATGTGTGGGTCTCTAAGCCCGGGTTACCGAGCCGATTTTATTGCCATTCACGACGTCTCTTCTCTTCCTGAAATAGTCTACCGATTTCATTTTCAGATGAAATATGATATTTATATTTTAGGCGCGCGGATCACCTACTAAATTTAAAAATAATCTTATACCTCCAATAATCAAAAAACATTTCAGTGTAAAATCTCCTTTTTCTTTCCGACCTAAAAAGTGGCTTTTAGATTCCAAGGTGGCCACTCCTTTTCAAGAA
Organism: Flavobacteriales bacterium; assembly: GCA_025055635.1. Lineage (GTDB taxonomy): Bacteria > Bacteroidota > Bacteroidia > CAIKAF01 > CAIKAF01 > JANWWQ01. Next base: position 7,041 of record JANWWQ010000070.1, on the reverse strand, counting down.
GTTAATCAATTAAGAATATAATTTAATACTTTGTTTACAACTAAAAAGAAATTTTGGCTTTGATAAATTCCCGGTTAAGGAAAGCAATATTTTCCAGCGAAATTCCCTTGGGACACTCGGCCTCACAGGCTCCCGTATTGGTGCAACCTCCAAACCCTTCTTTTTCCATTTGCGAGAGCATATTGAGAACGCGCTCCCGAGCCTCTATACGGCCCTGAGGCAAACGTCCCAAATGGGCCACCTTAGCAGCCACAAAAAGCATGGCGGATGCATTTTTACAGGCTGCCACGCAAGCCCCGCAACCGATACAAGTGGCGGCGTCAAAAGCCTTGGAGGCATCTTCCTTGGGAATGGGTATGGCATTTCCGTCAGGGGCTTGCCCCGTATTTACGGAAATGTAGCCCCCTGCCTGAATGATGCGATCAAAAGCGCTTCGGTCTACGACCAGGTCTTTTATCACCGGAAAGGCTTTGGCCCGCCAAGGCTCAATCACGATGGTTTCCCCATCTTTGAAATGCCGCATGTGCACCTGACATGTAGTGGCACGAGGAAGGGGACCATGCGGCCGTCCATTAATGTACAAGCCACAAGTGCCGCATATCCCCTCGCGGCAATCCGAGTCAAAGGCAATGGGATCCTCTCCCTGACTGATGAGACGGTTGTTCAGAACATCTAACATTTCCAGAAAAGACATATCCGGATTGATACCATCCACGGTATAATCCACAAATCGTCCAGGATCCTGCGCGTTACGTTGACGCCAAACTTTAAGATAAACTTTCATAGATCTTATTTATAACTCCTAACAGTAGGTTTACAATATTCAAAGATTAAATCCTCCTTATGAAGTACGGGCGGCTGCCGGTGACCCGTATATTCCCAGGCAGCCACGTAACTAAATAAATCATCACGGCGGAGGGCCTCCCCGTCTTCGGTTTGGTATTCCTCCCGGAAATGGCCCCCGCAGGATTCTTCGCGGTGCAGGGCATCCAGGCACATCAATCGTGCCAGTTCAAAAAAGTCGGCCACACGACCGGCTTTTTCAAGTTCCCTATTCCACTCCTTACCCGTGCCCGGCACAGCCACATCTTTCCAAAATTCATCCTCCAGATCATCAATGATTTGCAGAGCCTTTTTAAGGCCTTCAGCGTTACGGCTCATGCCGCAATAGTCCCACATCGTGAGTCCCAACTTGCGATGTAAGACGTCCACCGGTGTCTTCCCCCGTACGGAAAGCAGCTTTTCAATGCGTTCGTTGACCGATTTCTCGGCTTCCTCAAATGCTTCATGTCGAGTGTCTATTTTGGGAGTTCGGATATCATCAGCTAAATAATCGCCAATCGTGTAAGGCAAAACGAAATATCCATCCGCTAGGCCTTGCATTAGAGCTGAAGCACCCAGACGATTGGCACCGTGGTCACTGAAATTGGCTTCTCCACACACAAACAGTCCCGGAATAGTACTCATGAGGTTATAATCCACCCAAAGGCCTCCCATCGTGTAATGCACGGCAGGATAAATACGCATGGGAGTTTCGTAGGGGTTTTCATCTGTGATCAACTGGTAAATTTCAAAGAGGTTACCATATTTGGCTTCTATAGCGGCGCGCCCCATCCGCTTAATGGCATCGCTGAAATCCAGATACACGGCCATTTTGCTAGGTCCTACACCGTAACCGGCGTCGCACCGCTCCTTAGCGGCCCGTGAAGCCACATCACGGGGGACCAAATTGCCAAAAGCCGGATATCGCCGCTCAAGGTAATAGTCCCTTTCCTCCTCTGGAATTTCAGTGGGCTTGCGGGGATCATCCTTTTTTTTAGGTACCCAGATGCGCCCGTCGTTGCGCAGTGACTCTGACATCAGCGTGAGCTTGCTTTGGTAATCCCCACTAACAGGTATACAGGTGGGATGAATTTGCGTAAAACAGGGATTACCGAAGAAAGCCCCCCGGCGATGTGCTCGCCAAATAGCCGTAGCGTTTGAGTTTTTGGCGTTCGTGGATAGAAAGAATACATTCCCATACCCACCCGTACACAATACCACTGCATGGGCCCCATGCCGTTCCAGTTCACCCGTGATTAGATTACGGGCAATGATGCCCCGCGCTTTACCATCTATCACCACCAGATCCAGCATTTCGTGACTGGAATAAAGAACGGCCTGACCCCGAGCCACTTGGCGCATCAATGCCTGATAGGCACCCAACAACAGCTGCTGACCCGTTTGTCCCTTGGCATAGAAAGTGCGCGATACCTGGACTCCCCCGAAGGAACGGTTGTCCAAGTAACCCCCATATTCCCGAGCAAAGGGCACACCTTGAGCTACGCATTGGTCTATGATATTAGCAGAAACTTCGGCCAACCGATAAACATTACTTTCGCGGGCCCTATAATCACCCCCTTTCACAGTATCGTAAAACAAACGGAACACACTATCCCCGTCATTCATGTAATTCTTAGCGGCATTAATTCCCCCCTGAGCTGCTATACTGTGGGCCCGCCGCGCACTGTCCTGATAGCAGAAAACTTTCACATTGTACCCTAATTCGGCCAAAGAGGCCGCAGCTGAAGAACCAGCCAGCCCAGTACCCACCACTATCACGTCCAGGCGACGCTTATTGGCGGGGCTCACCAAACGCAGGGAAGCCTTGTGCTGGGTCCATCGCTTTTCAATAGGCCCTGTAGGGCATTTGCCGTCAAGTTTTTTATCAGATATGGAATACAGCGTCATTTTTAATTGAGCTTTTCAGGAAAAAAGTAAAAGACTAAGGGGATAATAGCAAATCCCAACGGGATAATAATTGCGAATAGCCATCCGGCTACACGTATCACTGAAAAGGCCTTGCCGAAGCGCAATCCCAAAGTTTGAAACCCACTCTGGAACCCATGGGCCAGATGATAACCCAGAGGAATCATACTGAGTACGTATATAGCCACGATCCAGGACTGGCCAAATGCCAAGCGGACCACCTCATAAAGGTCCTTCATGGCTGGTCCTTTATCCACTCCATCTACCCACAGATGCCCCTCCTTGAGCACAGCCCCGGGAATAGCCTCTCCTTTTTGCGATACATAATGTCCTTCCGGCGACACCATGTAAGGCATTTCACCAAATTTATATTTATACCAAAAGTTGGCTAAATGCAAAACAAGAAATATTAAAATTAGGCTACCCAAAATACCCATGTTACGCGAAGCAAACGTGCTTCCATAGCCGCTTTTGACTGCGTAATCTACTGTGCGGGCCCGGCGATTGCGTATGGTCAGCACCAATGCATCCAATACGTGAATGATTATGCTTAAATATAACACATAAGAAATTATTTTGATTAAAGGAAAATGGGTCATGAAAACAGCGTAACTATTAAATTGTAATCGCCCGCTGTACCCTGGTATTAACAGCTGCAGGTTACCGCTGAGGTGGACTACCAAAAACAGACAAAGAAAGAGGCCCGTGAGCGCCATTAAAATTTTCTTCGCCACCAATGATTTGAGAAGTCCGTGTTGTGCCCTAAGCTCCATAAGTGGTTTAAATACCAGAATTTAACAAGTGAGGCAAATTTATGTTCCGCTGTTTTAAATAAAGAATTCTAATTTTAAGCCAAGAGTTAAGCGCACAGGACAAACGTTTTAGGAAAGCATTTTCCGCCCCGGATTCAAAAGCTTTCGGAGCAAGGCGCCGGTGGCGGTACAAAGGCCTCCCAATAAAGCCCCAGATAGCGCTGTCAGAAAAATCAAAAGGCCGGACCTTCCGCCCAAGGGAAGCAAGCGGGCCATTCGTTCCGTTAGATGGCCTCCCGTGTACACATGAGTCCCCAGGCTCAATGCTCCCCACAGAAGTAACATGGCCACAAAGCCCGGCCAGAAAGCCCCCCTTCGCAAGGGCCACACAAAGGCGACCACGGCAGCACTCAAGGGCCCTGCCGCCCACCATTCTGTCAGGTAAGATGCCACGTAGGCCGCTACCCCGGCGGCGCCGGTGGTTAGTAAAAAGCGTTTCAAAGAGGCATTCATAGCAGCATGAAAGTAAACATCCTTTCCAAGGCTGAATCTTCGGGGCCAAGCGGTAAGATGATTTTGTAATACTTGCCCGCAGCCCAGTCGGCAGCTGAACTTGAATACCATGGACTCCCCGGATTGCCTGAAGGCCCGCCGGGATAAATCCCGTATGCCCACACCCTGTCTTCCAGCGACACAATCATGCGCCAGGAGGGCCCCCACCGGGGACCGCAAGCATTCACAATGTGTTTGCCGCCACCTATGCGCAGACCGCTCAAGCTAAAACTCGTAAAACCCGGCAAAAGATGTTGTAAACTGGTGTTCTTCACAACATACCACAAAGGCTTTTGCCCCGGGTGCTGCGCACACCATTCCCGATGTTGCCGTACCATATTCCGGAAGGCCAGACGAATGATGTCGGAACGGGTTTCTTCTGAGGTATGCGTGCTGTCCAAGTCATACCAGCGATGCTTTTCATATTTCTGAAGGAACCGAATGGTGTAGAACTCCAGGGGTAGACAACCAGGATTGTGCCTGTAGAGCTCATCCCATAAAAGCTTCTCCAACTCGGTGAACCATAAATGGAACAAACCGGGAGCTATGGCATCCGCTTCGTTCATGTAATCCCAGGTTTCCAACTCCCTGATTAGCGCTGAATCTTCCTTACGTTCTTCAGGGCTTAAGGCCTTAAGCATCAGGGGCAACACCAGTTCGGCTTGCAGATTTTTGTTGTCCAACTGGACAGATTGCATGCTTTCCGGCGACCAGTCGCGTCGCGAAGCCAGCAGTTCCCGGATGCGCCTGTTTCGGAAGTGTTCAAAGTCGCCGGAATATACCCACGGATAGGCAGGTCCTGTGGGATGTTGATTGGCACTAAAGACCAGCCCATCCGAAGGGTCTTCAAGGCTGGGATTACAACGGAATGGAATCCATGCGGGCCATTCTTCAGCCCGCGTGGTACCGTTGCGGATCTGCCGGCAACAGTCCTCCCGAAAGGCGGGAAAGGCACCCTGCTGGTAAATACCGATATGGCCATATCGGTCGGCATAGACAAAGTTTTGAGCGGGACAGACAAAAGTTTCTAAAGCCCTACGAAATTCGGCTTGGTTACGGGCTCGGTTAATGTGATGGATGGTGAGCACTTCCCCTCCGGGAAAATGGGCCACCCACCTCAGAGCCAGCGGCACACTGTCAAAGACGGGATGGGGGAATTCCTTGTCATAGACCACCGGCCCCCAGCGCGTAAAGCGCAGCGTGTCCACCAAGGGAGGGGCCCCACGCCGCACAAGGGTATCTACCACGGCGTATACCGGTTCCGTACCGTTATCCATCACTATGGCATTCCGGTCAGGCCCCTGGTACCGCACGGCATACCAATCGCGCACATCGCGCATCGCATTGGTCATACTCCAGGCAATGTGCTCATTAAAACCGATGATGATACCTGGCGCTCCAGGGAGCGAAACCCCATACACATTCACGCCCGGAGCCTGCAAATGCACCTCATACCATAAAGAAGGCAGATGGAGGCCCAGATGGGGATCCCCACATAAGATTGGGCGACCCGACAAGGTGCGAGAACCGGCTACGGCCCAGTTATTACTACCTAAGTCGGGACGGGCCGAAGGCGCCGCTCCATCCACGCGGCCAGGATTTTCTTCAACTTCAGGTTGGTATTGGGCCACCCTCTGTACCTCAGCGTCGGAACACGCGGGAAAGGGGGTGCCCTCCGGTACAATGGGCACCAGCAAGGTGTCCGGAAAAAGAGGGAACAACAGCTCGCGGTACTCCGGCCCGAGAATGGCCGTGGCTTGCGTGAGCGTCAAATCATTCTCATCGCTGGTGAGCATCTCGGCCATGTACTTGAGCAATAAGGCACATTTCAGGGGTGTCCAGGGCTCAGGTCTGTAGTCCAAAATTTTGTACTCCAGCGGTAGACCCCTATAGCCCAAACCTCGGATGTAATCATTGACCCCCTCCGTGTAAGACTCCACGATGAGTCGGGCCAGACTGTCGTTCTGGTAGTGTTCCAGGGTGCGCCGGGCCGCCCAGACCATACCACTGCGTCGTTTCAGCCGGTCAAACTCCACGACTTTGTCGCCTGCCACATGGTATAAAAACTCGGATAAACGGCCCGCAGCCGCGGCCGTCTGAAATTCCATCTGCCACAGGCGATCGGCGGCCGTCACGTAACCCTGCGCTCGGTATAAATCGGCATCGTTTGCTGCGAAGATGTGTGGCACCCGCCGCTGGTCGTAGATAATCTGCACAGGCGATCGGTATGGCTTACCGGGCCGTTCTCGGAGAGGGGGGGCCTGGTCAGCTCTTTCGGCATTGGCCCAGAAGCCATTCACAGGGTCAATAAGACGGCCCAGTGGTGGTATCACGTGCCCTGCCAACTGATGCGGCCCGTCGCCCCAATAAATAAGAAGGGCCGTCAAAGCCATGGACAGCAGGCACTGCAATAACCTCATGAAGCCAGGGATTGAGAAGCGGATTGCACGAGGGCCATCCGCTTTTTAATAAACATTCCCGCTGAAATTAATGCTTTATCAGCCATGCGCAAAAATCCTCCAAACACCTGAAACACATGAATTTGATCCGGATATTCCTCCAACACGCAGGGCACTCCGTCCCTCACGCAGTGGTCCCGCAGGGCGAGCGCATCGTAATGCAGCACCTCGCAGGTGCCCACCTGGACAAGCAAGGGCGGTAGGCCTCGCAAATTGGCATGGATGGGCGAAGCCAGCGGATGGCTGATATGAACTCCGGCATATTTGCGCCCCCACACCTCAATGGATTTTAGATCAATGAAAGGATCACAAGATTCCTTGTGTTTTCTTTTTTCCCAGGCGGGAGCCAGCTCCATCCATGGCGAAAAGCACACACCGGCTGCCGGCATGGGCCGCCCCTCATCGCGCAACTTCACAAGCAATGCCACCGTGAGCCCCCCTCCGGCAGAATCCCCCGCCACTGCGATACGCTTCGGTGGTATACCCATATCCAGCAAGTATTGATAGGCCGTAGCCGCATCCTCCACCGC
>JANWWQ010000006.1 GCA_025055635.1 Flavobacteriales bacterium | reverse complement strand
TCAAGATTTTTTTCAGCGGCTTCCAGAGTGTTAGGGGTAAAATCCAGGGTACTCCGATAGTGAGCTTGCATCAGGGCAAAGCGCAAGGTCATGGGATCATAGGCCTTAGGAAGCTGAGGATGTGAGCCGCTAAAGATTTCATGAGGCCAGAAAGCATTCCCTTCACTTTTCCCCATGCGTTTGCCGTGAACGGTCAGCATATTGGAATGGACCCACCAGCGAGGCCCCTCTTTACCGCAATAAGCCACATTTTGAGCCCTTTCACATTCGTGGTGGGGAAACTTCAAGTCAAATCCCCCGCCATGGATGTCAAACTCTTCGCCTAAATATTTAAGGCTCATGGCCGAGCATTCAATGTGCCAGCCAGGGAAGCCCTCTCCCCAAGGCGAAGGCCAGCGCATCAGGTGCTGGGGATCAGCCTTTTTCCACAGAGCAAAATCAGCTGGATGGCGTTTTTCCTCCTGGCCCTCCAGTTGGCGACGTTCAGCCCCTGCACCAGCAAGGAGTTCTTCCAGCCGCCGCCCGGATAGCTCTCCGTAGTTACCGTAGCGTTTTTGATAAGCCTCCACGTCAAAATACACTGAGCCATTTACCACATAGGCCAAGCCTTCAGTGATGATTCTTTCCACCATCTGGATTTGTTCAATTATGTGTCCTGTGGCAGTGGGTTCAATATTGGGAGGCAAAATGTTTAATAAGCGCATCACCTCATGGAATGACACCGTGTATCGCTGAACCACTTCCATGGGTTCCAGTTTTTCCAGCCGGGCTTTGCGTGCAATCTTATCTTCGCCTTCGTCGGCGTCGCTTTCCAGGTGGCCTACGTCTGTGATGTTGCGCACGTAGCGCACCTTAAAGCCGCAATAGGTTAGCCAGCGGCGCAGAATATCAAACGTGAGGAAAGTGCGGCAATTGCCCAAATGCACCTCGTTGTACACCGTCGGGCCACATACATAAATGCCCACAAAAGGGGGGTGTAAGGGAACAAACGCTTCTTTACGCCCGGTAAGCGAGTTGTAGAGCTTGAGCGATGCCATTTGGCAAATTCAGGGAAAAAATCAATCAGAAATACTTGTAACTAGTACCGGCTTTTAAATCCATTAAAAAGGCCACGATGAGGTCAATTACCCGTTGCAGATCCCCGAGATGAATGGTTTCCACGGTAGTGTGCATGTAGCGCAGTGGAAGAGAAATGAGGGCCGAAGCCACGCCCTCTCCGCTGTAGGCAAATGCATCAGTATCCGTTCCGGTGGAGCGGGAAACGGCCGCATATTGGAAGGGAATATTGTTTTTCTTAGCTACTTCTATCAAATGTTGAAGCAGTTTGTTATGGACAGCCGGACCGTAGGTGAGAACAGGTCCACGGCCACAACGCTGGTCGCCCTGCTCTTTGGGCTCATATTGCGGTGTTGAGGTATCGTGGCATACATCGGTCACTAAAGCCACATCGGGCTTAAGCCGCCTGGATATCATCTCCGCGCCGCGCAGGCCAATTTCTTCTTGTACCGAGTTTACCACGTATAATGTGTAGGGGAGCTGGAAATTTTTTTCTCTCAAGATACGGGCCACTTCGGCAATGATGAACCCTCCTATTCGGTTATCTAAGGCACGACCTGTGAGGAATTTATTGTTCAGATAGGTTACCTTATCCTGGTATGTGATTACTGTGCCGGGATGAATTCCCATCTCCAATACTTCTTCCCGAGAGCTGGCACCCACATCAATAATGATATTTTTCAGGCTTGGCGGCTCTTCCTTATCCGGCTTGCGTACATGGATGGCCGGCCAGCCAAAGACACCTTCCACGATACCCTTGTCACCATGCAGGTAAACCCGCATGGAGGGGGCAATCTGGTGGTCGCTGCCTCCGTTGCGAATCACATAAATGAATCCCTCTTCAGATATATAATTAACAAACCAGGAAATTTCATCCGCATGGGCTTCAATAACCACACGGTAAGAAGTTCCTGGATTCAATACCGCGGCTACGCTCCCATATACATCCAGCTCATAGCCGTCAATGTAAGGCTTCAGATATTCCAACCAGATCTGTTGCCCTTTCCATTCAAAACCGGTGGGAGAAGGGTTATTGAGGTATTTTTCTAAAAAAGCCCGACTTTCAGTTCTCAAATTCATTTAGATACAATTTGATAGGTGAAGTATTCCGTAATGGGATTACATAAGAGTTGTTCACTGGCTTGCCTCACTTTCTGTTCGGCTTCTTCAGTATTGGAGGCTTCCAATTCTATGCGGATATTTTTTCCCACCCTCACCGCTTTGATGTCCTTAATTCCAATCTGGGCCAACCCCATTTCTACGGCTTTGCCCTGAGGGTCCAGGAGTTGCTCCAAAGGCATTACGGTAACATCAGCGATGAACCTCATGGGAAAAATGCTTTTTAACTAAAAGAGAAACAGTAAGATACATGACCATGATAGGAATGCAAGCCCCAAAATTAATGAGCCAGGCACTGAATAATCCGCTTCCGACAAGGATAATCCCAACAAGTATCCACACAGGAGGTTTAAGGGCGACTTTAAGGGAAAGCATGGGCCAAGCAGAAAGCATCAAGATGGGCAAAGCCAAAGCAACTACAGCCAGAGCCGCAAGAATCCATTCCACGGGAAGCACCACCTCTTTCAACCAAAGAATAAAAGCCAGCAGAAAGAGGCCAGAGGCAGGTGTAGGAAGCCCACGGAACCACTCGGATTGCCGCGGATCGTTGTTGAAGCGGGCCAGGCGAAGGGCACTTCCCAGCGCAGGCCACAAACCCCAGAGATAAGGTAACGACACCGTGCCCCCCGAACTAATGTTAATCTCTGAAAGCCAGGGAAAGTCAGACAATTGGGAGGATAATTCTTTGAGATAAAAAGCTAAAGTGAGAGCTGGTGCCGCGCCGAATGTGACTAAATCTGCTAAGCTATCCAGGTCTTTTCCTATGGATGATGGGACGTTGATGCGGCGGGCCATCCACCCGTCTGCGAGATCACACAGAGAAGCACCTAAAATCAAGTACCATACGGTGAGCGCATGTCCCTGTACTGCCATTCCTAGGGCTACAAGTCCTAAAAGCAGGTTGCAGAGCGTGAGCGTATTGGGTATGTGGCGCATAAAGCTGCCGGCTATGCGTCCAAAAGTACATTAAGGCAAAGCATGGCTTCGGCTGTATTGTATTTTTGGTTGGCTTACAAAGCCATGGAAAAACGTTTTGAATATCTGCACTGCGAAGGTTCAGCTGCCATACCGGTGGTCCGCCTTAATCGTCCCAAAGCCAATGCCCTCAACCTAGCCTTCATAGAAGAAATCATTCGGATGTTTCAGGATCTGGCTCACGATGAAGGAGTGAAAGCTGTGGTACTGACTGGGGAAGGAAATTTTTTCAGTGCTGGTCTTGACGTCGTTGAGATTTCTGGCTATGACGTGGCCCGTTCAGAGGAGTTTTGGCATGCTTTTGCCCGTATGCTTGAGGTTCTGGCCACATTTCCCAAACCGTTCGTTTGCGCCATCAATGGGCATAGTCCGGCAGGAGGTTGCATTCTGGCCATTTGTGCAGATCACCGGGTAATGGCCGAGGGTCCCTTCACCATTGGTCTCAACGAAGTGCCTGTGGGCATTGTAGTGCCTGAACCTGTCTTTGTGTTGTATTCCCTGTGGGTGGGTCCACGAAGGGCCTATCAGTATCTACTACAGGGCAAGCTCCTCACGCCACAAGAAGCTCTGGAGGCAGGCCTAGTGGATGCCGTTGTGGCGCAAGAACGCGTGGTGCCCACCGCTTTAGAGATAGCAGGGGCTTACACCAAACTGGATCCGGACACCGTTCAGAAAACCAAGCGCAATCTTCGTAAGGCCTTTGAACGTAGTATTCAAGGTGGCTTTGACAGCAGCTTCGGAGAAACACTTCGGCATTGGTGGTCGCCCGGCGCCCGGGCCGCTCTCATGGCATTGGTTCAAAAGCTTAAAAAGTGATATTGTAAAAATTCATTTTCGTCGTAATTTTGTAGCCCTGTTTGCGGAAGTAGCTCAGTTGGTAGAGCACGACCTTGCCAAGGTCGGGGTCGCGGGTTCGAGTCCCGTTTTCCGCTCTGATAAGCTGCCGAAGGGCAGCTTTTTCATTTGTTAGAATCTGTTGCTTGATAACAGCCAGCAGGGATTTCTAAGTTTTGAACCATCTCTTCAGACAAGCATTCCGAGTGTTTAAAGCCAGAACAGCTTATTCAGCCTTCTTTTTACAGCCCACGCAAGATAATCCTGCCCCGGTCATCACCCACTCGTAAGGCACCATTTCCTCGTCCTCAAGACCCTGGACGTTGGGCACATGGGCCAGATGTTCGGCGGCTTGCCTGTCAAAGCGGAGACGCCCGCCCTCAGGTACGTACAGAAAAATTTCCACATGTTGGCCGCGGTATTTGGTACCGACCGGCAGGCAAATTACAGGGGGGAGCCACAGTGTATCGCCCCGCAGGTGGAAGGTGTATTGGATAGCAGAAGCTAGAGCAGCAGCATGAGTGGGGGTGGGGCCTGCTGAGTTTTTTTGAAGCGTCAGGCCCCACAAACTGTCCTGAGTGTTACGGAATATGTGGAGCTGTACGGCCTCCAGCACAAGACCTTCTTGTTCATTCGTAGGATAAGCCATGGAAATGTTAAGCACATTCCAATGATTCGGCCAGCTCGTGTTGTATTCATGGTACTGGTGTGAATAAAACTGTCGGGCCAAACGTATCCCACTCCACACCAACAGGCCGGTCATCAATAGCCACACGGTGAAAAGTGGAATGTTTAGCCAACTCATACCCTGTTTCCGCCCCGTCAGGTATCGGATGCCATGAACTGCCAGCATCACTGAGGGAATGCCCAGAAAAAGTACCAGGGCCACAAGTGTTAGCCAGCCCTCCCACGGCGTGGGAAAAATCCAGGCCACCGTGTCGGTCGGAGAATGTAAAACCAGCTCTGACTGATTAATTTTAAAAACAGCAAGTTCTCCGGCAATCAGTTGCACCAAAAAAAACAGAATCAAAGCAGCTATCAGTATTGATAACAGCGATAGAACGCCGCCCAATAGCCTAAAAACTTTTTGAAGAAACCGGCGGGTATAACCAATCATTTGCTCTCCAAACTGGCCCACGTTTCTTAGGAAAACCTTCCAGCGGTTCGTATTAACCTGATGAATTATGCGGCTTGTTTCCTCTTGTACGCTTTTGCTCAGCTGGTCCAATGTCAACGGTTGCCCTTTCATTTCCAATTTTTCGGCGGGCGTACGGGCTTCCGGGATTATGAGCCACAGGAGAAGGTAAAGAATAAGACCTGTGCCCATGAAAAATATCATCACCAGCCACAACAGGCGCAACCACACTGGGTCCAGGCCAAAGTAAGCGCCGAGGCCGCCGCAAACCCCACCCAGCACCCGTTCATCGGGGTTGCGGTAAAGCCGTTTTACGACCGGCCTGGGTGCAGGCGCAGAAGAAGTTGGTCCTCCCGTAATATCTTTCACGGAACCTAATCTTTCCATGAGCTTTTGCACGTCGTTCAAAACCACGACGCAGCCTTCCGCAACGGTTTCCCTAAGAAGTTCTCCCGCCCGCATTTCCAAATCTTCGGCCACCTCCTTTCCTCCGGGGGTTTGTGAGAAGTGTTGTTCAATTGCGTGTAAATAGTCCTTGAGGACCTCATAGGCATCCTCTTCAAATATGAACGGTATACGTCCCACGCTTGCTTGCACTGTCTTTTTCATAGGTTTTTCTCGTGTTTATTTTGAGATGTATTGAGGCTGTCCACTGATTTTTTCAGCTTCTCCCATGCTTGTCGGTACTCCTCGGCCAGTTTCAACCCTTTGGCCGAGAGGCTGTAATACTTCCGCGGAGGCCCCGAGGGACTTTCCTCCCAACGGTATTCTACATATCCATCAGCCTTCAACCTGTTCAGTAAAGGATACACAGTGCCTTCCGGCACCTGCAGCCCCACACGCCCCAACCGCCCTATCAGATCAGCCGGATAGGCCTCCCCTTCCACCAAGGCCTGCACCACGCTGTATTCCAAAAGACTCCGCCGCAAGTGCTGAAATAACTCTCCGCTCCCCATCTTAGGTCACTTAAACGACACAAAAGTAAGCAAAAAATAGTACCTTGCAATACAAGGTATCTTTTTTAACATTATGGTGGATGCAATTAACTTTGTGGAACATGATTCTCCGCTTGGACCATTGGAGCTTAATAAGGGGAATCCTGCTGGCAGGCTCTCTGGTTTTTCTAATCGCCTGCCGCGAAAATCCCCGTCCAGGTCCGACACCCTATCCTTTTAAGATTCCGCCCGGTTATCCCCGCCCCATAGAACCTGCCGATAATCCCACCACTGTGGAAGGTGCCCGATTGGGTCGCTATCTTTTCTATGACAAGCGGCTCTCTGTAAATAACTCCGTTTCCTGCGCTTCTTGTCACCAACAGGATCATGCCTTCTCTGATCCCCGTCGCTACAGCGAGGGCGCCTTCGGACAAACTACCCGCCGTCATAGCATGGCCTTAGTGAATGTGGCCTTCAATCCCTTCACCCGGTTCTTCTGGGACGGCCGCGCGGCCACCCTGGAGGAGCAGGTGCTTCACCCCATCCGCGATCCCAAGGAAATGGCCCATAGCCTTTCTCAGGTAGAGCAAATTCTTCAAAATGATCCGCTCTATCCTCCCCTTTTTGAAGCGGCTTTTGGCGACCGCCGTATTGATAGCATTCGCATAGCCAAGGCCCTGGCCCAGTTCGTACGCACCCTGGTATCATTCAACTCTCGGTACGACCGCTGGGTTCAAGGACTGGGAACTTTAGATAATCAAGAGCTGCTGGGTCTGCAGCTCATCCAAGATAACTACAAGGGCGACTGTTTCCATTGTCATAACGCTGAGGATCGGCTGTTCAGCAACTACCGTTTCAGCAACAACGGCCTAGATTATGAACACGAATGGACCGACCTAGGCCTTTACGAGACCACCGGAAACCCTAATCACAGGGCGCTTTTCAAAGTTCCCACCCTGCGTAATGTGGCTGTTTCTGCACCATACATGCATGACGGTCGCTTCAACACTCTGGATCAGGTGCTGGTAGACCATTATCTCACGGGCGGTAAAATCTCCCCAACCATTGACCCCATGATGGAATATGCCGGCCAAGGGCTCAATCTCTCTCCAAACGAAGTGGTGGCCATTAAAAAATTTCTCTTGGCCCTCACCGACTCCTCATTCCTAACCAATCCAGAATTTTCCGATCCCTTCCAGTAAACATATTTAGCCCCAACATCATTCCCCACCTCAAGGGTAGGTTTCTGAATTAAGAATCTCTTTACGGGGCATGCCTCTTAGGCCCGACCTAGCCCGTCCTCAGCAAACCTAAAGCGGGGGACGAGGTCTCACCGGATCCCGACTGCCGGTCCAAATACTGCATCCCAATGGCTCAATCAGGCCCAAAAAGGTGACTTTTTAAATTGCTTCCTCGGGGTTCTTCAAAGAGCTATTTTTCGGCCATTCCGTACCCTTTACTACCGTCCACCTTATCATTGCACTATGTTCCGCCTCGCTATCTGGGCCTCTGGTAAGGGCTCCAATGCCGTTCAACTCTGGCAATACTTTGCCAGCCATCCCTCCATTCAGTTGCCGCTCTTAATCACTAGCCGAAGCCATGCGCCAGTCGTTGCATTGGCTCGGCACTTGGATGTGGAGGTGTGGGTATACCCCGATCCTTCCTTGGACGGTGCTGCTCTGGCAAGGCGTTTCAGGGATTATGGGATTGGTGGTCATCTGTTGGCAGGATATCTGCGTCCCGTGCCTTCTGAAGTCGTCCATGCGTACCATGGCCGGATACTCAATATCCATCCTGCCCTGCTGCCCCGTTACGGAGGCCAAGGCATGTACGGTTTGCATGTTCACAAGGCCGTTTTGCAAGGGGGGGAACGATGGAGCGGTATAAGCATTCATCTTGTAACGGAGGAATATGACAAAGGCCCCATATTATTTCAAGCCCAGCTTCCGATTCCAAACAATACCACGGCCGAACAACTGGCCTTGTTGATAAAACCTCTGGAACATGCCTGCTATGGCCCTGTGGCAGAGGCGTACTTTTGTTCATTAGATTGAACCAAGCGCGATGCAGGATCTGAATTCCACACATTCCCCCCGCTACACAGAGGAACACATACGCACGCTGGAATGGAACGAACATATCCGGCTGCGTCCTGGGATGTACATCGGAAAGACCGGTGAGGGCTCCGCTCCTGATGATGGCATTTATATCCTACTTAAAGAGGTCATAGATAACGCCATTGATGAGCATGTCATGGGCTTCGGCAATCTCATTGAGATTGAGGTGCGGGAAGGGCGTGTGAGAGTTCGGGATTATGGGCGAGGCATTCCTTTAGGGAAATTGGTGGATTGCGTTTCGCGGATTAATACCGGCGCCAAATACGACACAGAAGCCTTCAAAAAAGCCGTAGGACTGAATGGTGTGGGTACCAAGGCCGTCAATGCCCTTTCAAGCCAATTTCGCATTACATCCATTCGGGACGGTCTATCAAAAACCGCGGAATTCAGTCGTGGCATTCTCATTCATGAAAGTGAGCCCACCCCTACGCACGAACCGTCAGGTACCCTGGTGGAGTTTCTGCCGGACGAAGAAATTTTCCCCCATTACAAATACCGCCGGGAACATTTGGAACGCATGCTCCGTTTTTACGCTTGGTTAAATCCGGGTCTCACGCTCCGACTGAATGGAGAAGATTTTCGCTCTGATCACGGTTTGCTGGACCTTTTACAGGCCCACCTTTCGGAAGATGATATCCTCTATCCCATCGTGCACTTGCGCGGACGGGACATTGAGCTGGCTTTTACCCATACCCATCGCTCCGGCGAGGAATATTACAGCTTCGTAAACGGGCAGTTTACCCCTCAGGGCGGCACACATCAGTCCGCTTTCAAGGAAGGACTCGTGCGCACGGTAAACAATTATTTTAAAAAGGATTACGATCCTTCAGATGTGCGCAGCGGCATTGTGGCCGCCATCGCCATCAAAGTGGTGGAACCTGTCTTTGAAAGCCAGACAAAAACCCGCCTGGGCAGTACCCACATGGAGCCTGATGGCCCCACCATCCGTAGCTACGTGAGCGACTTCCTGAAAATCGAACTGGATAACCTGCTGCACCGCCAGAAGAATATTGCTGAAGCGTTGCAGGAGAAGATCATTGAAAACGAAAAAGAACGTCGGGAAATCGCCGGAATTAAAAAGCTGGCCCGTGAGCGTGCCCGCCGTAGCGCCCTGCACAATAAGAAACTGCGCGACTGTAAAATACATTACAATTCCCAGCACGAACGCCGTTTTGAAACCACTCTTTTCATTACTGAGGGTGACTCAGCCAGCGGTTCCATCACCAAAGCTCGGGACGTGGCGGTGCAGGCCGTTTTTTCCCTTAAAGGCAAGCCCCTTAACGTCTATGGGCTTTCCAAAAAGGTCGTGTACGAAAATGAAGAGTTTAACCTCCTCATCAATGCCTTGAATATTGAGGAAGGCTTGGAAGGCCTTCGCTACAACAACATCGTGCTGGCAACCGATGCCGATGTGGATGGGATGCATATCCGGCTTTTACTCATCACATTTTTTCTTCAATTTTATCCAGAATTGGTCAGAGCCAACCACCTCTACATTCTGCAAACACCTTTATTCCGCGTTCGTAATAAAAAACAAACCATTTATTGTTATACGGAATCCGAGCGCCAGGAGGCCATCCGTAAGTTGGGTCCCCATCCGGAAATCACCCGCTTCAAAGGTCTCGGGGAAATTAGCCCTGATGAATTTCGTCAATTTATTGGCAAAGATATCCGCTTGGAACCTGTGGCTCCCGATACAGACAGCACCATCCGCCAGTTGCTGGAGTTTTATATGGGCAAAAACACGCCCGCTCGTCAGGAATTCATCATTGAAAATCTCCGTTTGGAACAGGAACCGGTGGAATCCTGATTATTCCATTCTTCCCCTCACATTTATAAAATCTGTGCGGCATTTACTTCTATTTAGCGTCTACCTCTAAAGTGCCGCGGTTGGTTTAACAATTTATTTTAATATCTGCGTTGAATGGAGAAAATGGCTACGCAATCGGTTATGGCTACGACGTTTATGGGAATGGTGCTGGCAGGTCCCCTCTGTGGCAGGTTGGTAGGCCAGCAAACAGAGCCCTACGGCGGAAAAAATTACAAAGAGTGGTTTCTCAATCCGGACTACCCCGATTCGTTGAAACGACTCAAGGCCTATGAACTTTTGGAAGCTCTGAAACAGAGCTTAAAGGACCATCCCAAATCCTCCCAAAACCCGGCAGAGGCCTACCCCAACGTCGCTTTCCTGGCCGCTCCCGACGGACGTTGGAGAACTCTCACTTTCACTGTCCACTTTTCTGACGGTCATTACGAACACTTCGGCCTGCTGGAAACTTTCCTTCGCGGACGATCCAAAGGGGTTGTGTGGCAGCTTAACGATAAATCCCACGAAATTCAAAATCCTTTGCAACGCGTTCTGGGCCCCTCTAACTGGTTTGGAGCCATCTACTACGGTGTGCGGCCCATGGGCCGAAAACGTTACTTATTGCTTGGCCTCAATATGCACAACAATCGTAGCCGAATCAAAGTGGCTGACCCTCTCTATTTTGATCAAAAAGGTTGGCCGAAGTGGGGCGCTCCCGTTATCAAACACGGCAATAAAATCTACCACCGTTTCTTATTGGAATATTATGCTGAGGCTTCCGTTCGCCTGAATTGGGACGAGAGGCTCCGAATGATTGTTTACGACCACCTGACACCCCTGGCACCGGCGGGGCGAGGAAACAGTTCTCTCTACGTCCCCGATGGTTCGTATAATGGCTTAAAACTCAAGGGGCGCACCTGGGAAATCGTGGAGGATGTGGATGCTCGTAATCCAAAGGATAGACCCATCCGAACCCAGAAACCAGTAGAAAAAGGCCTGTTCCCTCCGGAAAAACCTTGAACAAATTATTGGGGGCGCAGGTTTTCTTTACGATTTGTGTTTTCCTTTGCAGCATGAAGCATGGAAGTTGATTTTTCTATTTCCACCCTGCGCGAAACCGCTCGTCTTTATAGAGAAATACTTCGCCAAGCCGGGGAGGATCCGGACCGCGAAGGACTTCTGCGTACCCCGGAACGGGCGGCCAAGGCCTTTCATTTTCTCACCCAGGGCTACCGTCAAAATCCGGAGACCATCTTGCGCTCCGCTATCTTTAAGCAGGATTACAGCGAGATGGTAGTGGTAAAAGATATTGAAATATATTCCCTCTGTGAACATCACCTTCTTCCGTTTTTTGGGAAGGCCCATGTCGCCTATATTCCCCATGGACGCATCGTGGGGTTGAGTAAGATCCCCAGAGTGGTGGATGCCTTTGCCCGTCGCTTACAGGTTCAGGAACGCCTGACCTGTGAAATACGCGATTGCATCCACAACGCCTTACAGCCCCTCGGTGTTGCCGTAGTCATAGAAGCCCGCCACCTTTGTATGCAAATGCGGGGTGTCAATAAGCAGAATTCTGTCACTACTACATCGGCCTTCACAGGAGAATTTGAAAAAGAAGCCACCCGTAAGGAATTTCTCAATCTGATTTCAGCCCGCCTCTCCTAAACCTATTTTGAATGCCGCCAAGCTTCAAGCTCCCTTTGATGCGTTACGCATTCCTTGAGGAACAGTCCACGCGCAAAGCCCTTGCTGAATTTATCCTGACCGCCCCCCGCCTTAGCATGGATGAGCAATGCCGTCGTTTTGAAGAGGCTTTTTCTCAACATCAGGGACGTACTTATTCTGTTTTTGTCAATAGCGGTGCTAGTGCTAACCTGATCTTGCTCCAGGCCCTCAAAAATTTGGGTCGCCTCAAAACGGGCGACAAAATTGGCTTTTCTGCCCTTACCTGGAGTACCAATACCATGCCTATTGAACAATTGGGTTTTGTGCCTGTACCTGTTGACTGCAACCCGGCCACCATGAATGTCCATTCTGCCCAACTGGAAGATCGCCTCCGACAAGCGCCGGATATGAAAGCCTTTTTCGCTACCAACGTCCTGGGATTCACCGGCGACTTGAACAATATACGCCAATTATGTGAGCAAAGGGGTATCATCTTTCTGGAGGACAATTGTGAATCCATGGGCTCCGAGTTACCCGAAGGTAAAGCAGGCAATTTCGGTTTGGCTGCCACATTTTCCTTTTTTGTTGCTCACCATATGAGTACTATTGAGGGTGGCATGGTATGTACTGACGATCCCGAGCTGGCCGAGATGTTGCTTATCGTGCGTGCCAACGGCTGGGACCGTAATTTACCGGCCCATCGCCAACAAGCCCTCCGTCAAGCCCATGGCATCTCCTCCGAATTCAAAAGTCGCTACACTTTTTACCATCCGGCTTACAATGTAAGACCCACAGAAATCACAGCCTACCTGGGACTGCTTCAGCTGCAGCATGTGGCATCAACTTATTTGCGCCGGCAGGAAAATTTCCAGCGCGTAGAAAAATGGGTTCGGTCCAATCCGGACTTCATACCCTTTGATTACAGCCATATGAAGCTCCTCTCGGCTTTTTCCCTCTCTTTCCTATGTCGATCGGAGGAACTACGCGATGCTTACGTCCAGCGTTTCATTCAGAATGGTATTGAAGTGCGTCCTCTTATTGCCGGTAATATGGGTGCCCAGCCATATTATAAAAAATATATTGGCACGGAATACCCATTGCCAGGTGCTGATACATTAGATCGTTGCGGTTTTTATTGCGGCAACTTTCCCACGATGACCGAAGAAGATTTTCAACTTATTGCTTCCAGTCTTCAGCCTATATCTTGAGTTTTTTATTACCCAATTATTTTTCTTGTTGCTCTCGGATCCTGAGAACTGGCGGTCCAAGGGTCAATCTCGGCATCCCTCATTCAAGGGCGGCCCTGCAGGCCCCTTCTCAGCCCGATCTTTTGGACTCTGGGTTTAGTGGGTCTTTCTAAGTACAATTTAGCTTAGCTTCAAGGATTTTCCTGCCAGGGGAAAGTAGAGCAAGCCACACAACAGAGCTCCAGTCGTATCAAATAACCAATCCAGCCAGTCGCCGGTGCGATTAACCACAAAAAAGTGCTGCACAAGCTCAATCAATAAACCATTTACGGCACAGTACACAACGGCATAGAGATAGGCGCCGTGCCTTAAGCGCCGCGATCGCTGTTGCCGCACCAATCCATAAATCATAAAAAGACACAAAAGGCCAAAGATGAAAAAATGAAATACTTTGTCTCCATTGATAAGGGTTGGCACTTCCAAAGCTTCCGGAGGCACAAGACACAAAAACCAAATTAGGGCCGTTAAAAAAAAGGCCCACCTGAGGTGCCACATTAACTGCAGCATGGACTGTCGGTTGGCATTAATGCCCTATAAGGGCCCGGTATTTAGAGGCATCCAATAGATGAGAAGTATCCACAGGAGGCGTGGGTCTAATTTTGATAATCCAACCTTCTCCGTAGGGATCTTTGTTAATAGCTTCGGCATTGGAAGCTAGTGCCTCGTTACGTTCAACAACTTCACCTCCCAAAGGCATAAATAAATCGGAAACAGTTTTCACAGCTTCTACTGTGCCAAATACCTGGCCCGCTTCCAACGTCTTTCCTACAGTATTTACATCCACAAAAACGATATCACCCAATTCACTTTGGGCAAAATCCGTAATACCCACCACAGCTAAATCTCCTTCAAAGCGTACCCACTCATGGTCTCTAGAGTAGAGCAGATTATCAGGAAAATTCATAGATTTTAAAAGTGAATGGCAAAAGTAAGCAGAATGTATGTTAGATTTTTAAATCTTCTAACGAATTGGCTACCAAAGAAAAGGAATGATGGCCCAACGCTGCGGGGGATAATCCGGAAAAGTTTTCAGGTACCATCTATGGTGAGCAAGAGCGCGAGGAATCAGGTTGGCTGCCGTCCAGATACTAAAAACCAATCCGGGCAAGCTCCAGGTGAGGAGGGCATAACCCACCCATTCAATAATTTCTCCAAGTAAATTAGGACAACTCACATATTCAAATAACCAGCCCCGTGGTATCTTATACTCAGAACTGTTAGATTTACGAAGGCTTATGAGATAATAGTCAGCTCTCCAGTTTATGAGCATCCCAATGAAAAAAATCAGAGTTCCACTCAAAAAGCGGGGATCACGAAGCCAATCCCATGAATAATCGGCATATTGCTTAAAGTAAATTCCAAACAGCGATCCATTAATGATATTAAAAGCCACTCCCATTAGAATGACGGAGAGAGGCATTTTTTTACCCCTCACCTGAAGGCGGAACGGGAAAATAAAAGTTCTGTGAAAATAATGTAAGCAAAAAAAAGATAACAAAGTCCAGGAGACGAAGGAGAGGTTGCCCAATACAGGCCACAACCACCCACCTAATGTAAGGAATACCACAATTTCCATGATAAAAAAACCCCACCGAGAGTTTATCTTGTGTCCCCATCCCGGACGTGCATGTCGGCCATAGGGGGCTGGTATTTTAAGCAGTAGAAAAAAAATGCCTACCCCTAAAACAAGCCAGATAAATGTTATTAATTTGTAATTATTCCATTCCATAAAAACGTACAATTTACTTCGGGCAAACCTAGATATTTACAATTACATTAGGTTATTTTCCAGAAACCATTTAAGGGTGTCGTGCACACTTTCTCTGATGGGCCTCGGTTGTAGCCCAAGCTCCTTTCTGGCTTTTGAAGAATCCACGAGCCGAGGACTGTGTTGAAGGGTTTTCAAAATTTCGCGTGTAAAACGGATTTGGGAACGGTTCAGCTTACTCCACAGGCCCAAAAAAGGCAATAATGTGTATCCAGCTATAAAAGGAATAGTTGGTATCAACTTACGCCTTCCTGAAAATTCGTGGACCCATTCTACAAGCTGCCGTATAGTGACGTATTCACCAGAGAGTATGTAAGCTTGCCCGGCCATAGCCTGAGTGAGTGCATTAACGATAGCATGGGCTGCGTCCCGGACATCCAGAAAATCATACCCTCCCGGAAAAACGGCCGGTACTTTTCCTTTTACAATATCCAGCAAAGCCTTACCCTGAGGGGAAGGACCATAGTCCGGAGGACCTATCAGCGATGTGGGGCACACCACGCTCACATTTAGGCCTTTCTCCACATAGGATAGTGCCAGCTCCTGAGACCTCCGCTTAGATATATCATAAGCCGAAGAACGCGGCGGACATAAATCTCTCTCCTCATTCAATGGCTTTCGGCAAGGGCGGGAATTAAAGGCATGGATCGATGACACGTGGATTACCTTCCGCACGCCATTGCGCAGGGCACAATCCAGGACATGACGCGTTCCTTCCACATTAACAGCCTGCACGCGTCCCCCTTTATCCCCGTCAAGAGAAATGAGAGCGGCACTATGAATAAGGTAATCACAATCCCTCAAAAAGGGGCTCAGACTTTCCGGGCTCAATATGCTGCCATAAAAAATTTGGACTTCGCTAGGCAGTGTGCCGTGAACGGGTGTTTTGTGCACCAATATCCGTACGTTGAAACCCCGTCTTAAGAGATCTTCTATGAGCGCCCGGCCCAAATGCCCAGAAGCTCCTGTAAGGGCTACGGTTCTGCGTGCCTCAACAGTGGTGGGTGCCATTTTGGTGGTTTAACCGTGCGCAACTTAATTATTTCTTAGAAATTCTGAAAACTTCAGTTTGGCCTCAATCCTTTAACAGTTAACACGGTGTAAGGGGAAAATCTTACGATCATTATTTCTTAAGCAAATCTTAGATATTAAAAGCCCTACACTTTTTGTATCGGAACGAAAAATTAATTTTTTCACAAAGACTCATTTTGCGATCCAACAATATTAAGGATTCTGGACAGACCAGATTTCCTGTAAAAGGTTTTTTAATTTGAAAAAAAATGATTGATTATTTCATTTCCCAATTCCTTGATTTCTTTATAATCGGATATATAATTATTAATTAAAAGAGCAAAACACAGCATGCCCTCTTGGGGATGAAAGATATACCCCGCATAACCTGCAATTCGGCGCATAGACCCGCTTTTTGCACGCACATTGTGGTAGGCTTTTTCGCGACCGCCTCCCAAGTCTTTTAGCGTCCCGGAAACACCCCAAATGGGAAGGGAAGAATAAAATGCTTGAAACCACTCTGATTGATACATATATCTAAGTACAGAAGTAATTAAATTGCACGAAAGGAGGTTACTGCGGCTCAGCCCGCAGGCGTCGCTCAACATAGGCCTGATACCAGTGCGTTCCTGCCAGAAAGTTTGGAGAGCTTCCAATTTAGCAGAATAAGAAACGTGTTGGGGAAAAAGGTTCCGCAGCAACATTTCAGTAAAAAAATTGTGGGATTCATGGTTTATCACGGAATCCAGTTCCTTGACCGTGGGTCCTTCCACCCTGAGCAAATGCCTGCCTAACTGAAAAATATCCTCTTCGTAGGAAAATTCAAAGCAATCTTCTCCACTTACAAATTCTTTTTCTAAGAATGCTCTCAATTCCTTAAAAAAAGTTTTTTGGGGCTCCAGATCGGGTATTTTTAACCGAAAGGAGTCTCGTATTTTCTGAATATTAAATTGATAATTCCATTTGATTTCATTTTCCTTCACCACCAGTCTTGCCTTAGCTATGTTTTGGGAGGGACTTTTTGGAACCACATTCAATTCAATCCAATCCGGTATATCACTACTTCCATTGTACCGCACTTCTATTCTGTCTTTCACTTTCTGAAGGGAAAGGACTGCACTGTTTTCCTTGTACACAAAGGGCGTTGGCCATGTACCATATTTGAACAGGACATCTTCCAGATACCAGAAATCAGGCAGATTATAGGCTTCGGTCGTGGCCACAAGGGGCACTACCCGCAGGCAGAGAGGTTCCAGTCCAAGCTTGCGCAGGTGAAAGGCCAAGCTTCTGAAGATGCTATCGGGACTCGTCTCTTTCCACAGAGCGGATCCGAACGCAGGATTAAGGTGGGGGTCCACTAAGAGGGTGGCCTGCCAGAGGTTGCCATGGGCCCTTTCATCCTTGAGATAAAAATGCGAAGTAAAGCGGTGGTAGGGACCCAGAAGTTCCAGAGCTGCGGCCGTGGTGAGAATTTTCTGCACGGAAGCCGGCACCAGCCAAAGGTCGGCGTTGTGAGAAAGGAGGGTCTTCCCGTCACTGCACCGCACCACGGAAATGGCCCAGGAAGCACCCGCAAGCCGGCGGTCTGATGTGAGCTTTTGGATGAGGGCTGAATATTGTCCCACCAGGTCAATGGGCCCAATCCCTAGAAAGCCTAAAATTGCCAGTACTTTTCGGAACCCACCCACATTCATCCTCGCCAAAACCAAACGATGTAATACATGGGATGCCTTGAAATAAATGTGTTCAAACTACTGGCCAAAGATATTCTCGTTGGAGCTTTCCTTATCGGAGCTTGGCGGGCCGGAGAGTCCATAATCTATACCTGGCACCTGGCGAAGGGATATGCTATTATGATGTTCCGCTCCCGTCCGGTGGAGAGTGTGTTGACGGATCCGGCTACTCCAGATAGCCTCAAAAAACGGCTATTGCTGGCGCAGGAAATCCGTCGCTATGCCCAGGATTCTCTGGGGTTGAAAAATACCCGTGCCTACACACGTTTTTATGAACATTCTGAGGGTATCTTATATGTGTTGACCGCCTCGGAAAAATACCGGCTAAAGCCTTATTTATGGCGATTTCCGATAGCGGGATGCGTCAGCTATAAAGCATTTTTGGATCCTATAATGGCCCGACGCGAGTGGGAGCGTTTGCTGGCCGCCGGTTACGATGTGCGTCTGCGTATTGTGGATGCCTGGAGCACGCTGGGCCTTTTCCCCGATCCACTTACCACGGGCCTGTTGCGACAAGATGAGGGATTTTTAGCCAACGTTATGTTCCATGAAATGTTCCATACGACTTTGTATATCCCTGATAACACGGAACTAAGTGAAGGGCTCGCCACCGTAATGGGCAATGCAGGGGCTCTTCTATATCTGCGTCAGAAATACGGGTCTGAGAGTGACCCTTACATCCAGCATCTTAAGGCCCTTCAAGAGGCCCAAAGAGTTGACCAGTATCTGTTACATTGTGCTGAAAGGCTTGATAGCCTTTACAGCTCTCCTTTTTTCCAGGCCCTGGATACAATGCAGAAAGATTCGGCCAAAGCGGCCTTCTTTGCGCTGCTTTCGGCAGAATGTTTTTCTAGAGATACCTCTTGGCGGCCTCCTTGCCAATCCGCAGCACGCGTTCTGCGCACCCCCAACAACGCTAACCTTGTGATAGCAAGGCAATACCATTCTGAGCAGCTCAGGCGCGATACCCTTTTTGCAACGCCTGCTGCTTTTAGGGCCTACCTTCGCCAATTGGTAGACACCTATGGCCGTTGATAAAAAACGTCGCACAGGCCTGTTTTTTGGTTCCTTTAACCCCGTACATATTGGTCACATGGCTATAGCGGCCTATTTCCTCGCTGAAAATTATGTGGACCGCTTCTGGTTTGTTGTCTCGCCCCAGAATCCTTTTAAGCGTAGGGAAAACCTACTGCCGTTTCATCATCGGGTGGAATTACTCCGAAGGGCCATAGGTGATGATAATCGGATGTCCGTATGCGAGGTGGAAAAACACCTTCCTCTGCCGAGTTATACCGTCAACACCCTTCGGCTACTAATGGAAAAGTATCCTCAGGAGAAGTTTTTCTTAATAATGGGGGCCGATAATGTGCCCACTTTTCCTAAATGGCGCGAGTGCGAGTGGATTGCCACGCATTGTGAAGTACTTGTATACCCCCGCGTGGGTGCCCCTTTAAGTTGGCCTCCTCACGACGCCTCGCATGCCCATCTGTTCAGTAATTTCCGCTTGGCCCCTGCCCCTGTGGTAGAGATTTCTTCCAGTATGTTACGCCAATGGATTATCCGGGGACGCAGCGTCCGCCACCTCATGCCCCATGAGGCATGGCTGTACCTGGATGAAATGAATTTTTATAAAAAAAGATGACAGGGCATTTCTTAGGTATTTTATTGAAATTATTTTTTGATCAAATCCTTAATTAGCTTTTCCCTGAAAACATTAAATTCCAATCAACCAGGCAAAAAAGCGAATGATTTGTATTTGAAGGCTTAAAATAAATATCACATAGATTCCCATGGTGCGCAAGTTTATGGGATATGTATCAAGCCGGTTTCTGATTTGCAGGGCTACGTGCAGGAGAGCCGCGGCATGGAGCACGATAGAGATTATCAAAGGTTCCATACGCCCCGTGATCGTCCAGGGCCAGGTGGCAATACCCACTAGACGGTAATGGCCCGTAGTCAGTAGCTTAAAACCTTCCGTAGTTAACCCAATCAAGATATGTAAAGTGAAATAGAAATGGGCCAGGTAGAAGCCGGCAGAAAAGGGAGGTTTGGGTAAATTAGGTCTGGGGCCGTCATCCGTGGATGGCTGTCCCCTGACAGTACTTTCTGATGATTGCATCTTCATAATCCAAAAGGTTTGTCCAGCGCGCATCGGTGAGGGCCCGTCCCGTGAGTTCCCGGGCCAGGGTTATAAATACTGTATAGTGAGTGGCTTCGCTTTCCATTAAATCCCTATAAAACGCCCGCAGTTCCGGGTCAGAAATATTCTCTGAAAGCACCCTAAAGCGGTCACAGCTTCGGGCTTCCACCATAGCCGCTACCAGCAGATGGTCGCGCAGACGATCCAGTTTGTGGTGTGACGTGGTGCGCCAGGCCATTAGTTCATTCACATAGTTGTCCCGTCTTTGTGGACGCAGTCGGAGCCCCCGGCGCTTGAGGATTTCTAATACGCGGGAAAAATGTTCCCACTCCTCACGAACCAAGTCTGTCATGGCTTCAACGAGGGTTGGAAATTCCGAATATTGGTTAATTAGAGAAATGGCCGTGGAAGCAGCTTTTTGTTCACACCATGCATGATCACTAAGGATTTCCTCCGGGTGAGCCGTAGCCAGTGAGGCCCATTGCGGATCGGTGCGCAGCCGCAAACGGAACATCATAAAGCAAAGGTACAACCGGCCTCACCCTTCTAATGTTTAACCGCAGATTGACGCTCCAGTACCCACACATCCTGGAAAGCAACGGGATGGTGCATCTGTTGACCTTTCCAGGCACCTTCAATGGTTTTTAGAATTCTGAAACCGCAGTCTTCACTGACCTTTTCTAAGAAATCAAAGCGGTAAGCCACGTTGGCCCGTTTTACCCGGCGACTCATTAAAGCGTAATGGCCGTGAACAAAGGGAAATTGGAAGACTCCTGAACGGGATAGCTCTTCGTCGCTTCGGAACACAAAAAATGTGGCCACCAAGCGTCCCCCGGGTCTTAAAACCCGGGCTGATTCCAGCAGGTAATTCCATGTTTCATCTGGCAATAGATGGGTAAATACAGAAATTGCGCAAGCAAAATGAAAACGATTGTTCTCGTAGGGAAACTTAAACTTGTCGGCCCGGTCTCCGTGGCTCGTGTAAAGGTCGTTATAGAGTGGTACGCAAGTGAAGCGGAAGTGGGGATAAAGGGAAGTTATATTCTTTTGGCACCAGCGCACTCCGGTCCTTACGACGTCAAAACCTTCGTATGAGCCCACCAGGTAACCCGTAAGCGGACGAGCTATACGGCCTATTCCTGAACCTATATCCAGAAAATTTTGATGGGGTTGGAGGCCTTCTGCCCGAAAGAATGCCAGCCACTCATCACCTTGGCGCACGAAAGGACCTCGGCCCGTGAATATTAATCGTCGGGGGGGAACCAAGGGAGGCGGAGGATTTACCAGGTCGTAGGGTAGATAAAACAACCACCGGGCGGCAAATCGCAAAGATGCTGGAAGCAAGTAGTATAGGCGCCGCCACATAGCTCAAAAGTAGTGTTTGGGGAATGTGCTTGATGTTCCCTTACGTGTTAAATACTTTCCAAAGTGTTGGTACTGAAAAAACTTAACTTTGCCTTAAAGGAAGGGCTCTTACCTTTGTAAAAACTTAAACCTTCTGTAATGAAAATTACTCTCCTAGGACTGCTCCTTGGGGCCTCTTCCATTTTTCCAGGGTCCATCGCTGTGGTTCAAGCCCAAATTGCCATCAGTGAAATTAATTACAATAGTGATTCGCTCAATAGTTCCGGCGATTGGATTGAATTGTTTAATTATTCCACATCCTCAGTGGATTTATCCCTCTGGAAAATCATGGACAGCCAGCCGGCCAACGCCTTCACGATACCTACGGGCACTGTGATTCCTCCCAATGGAAGGCTCGTATTGGCCGAAAATCTCATCAAGTTTGACCAACGTTTTCCGGGCATTCCCCGTCTTGGACCTCTCAGCTTTGGATTGGCTGGTTCGGGGGAACAGATCACCCTAATGGATCAAAATGGTATCGTGAAAGTGCAGCTTACCTACGACGATAGTTTGCCCTGGAGCAAATGTGCTGACGGTATGGGCCGTACCTTGGAAATCATTGATCCGCAAGGAAACCCCAATGATCCCGCCAACTGGCGCTGTGGTTGTGTCCTGGGATCACCCAATGCCCCCTTTACACCCTGTACCAGCGAGGTGGTAGTGGTTTCAGAAATCAACTATAATTCCGACTCAGTGAATAACCCGGCCGATTGGTTTGAATTATGGAATACTTCTAATTCCCCCGTCAACATCAGCAACTGGTATGTTCGGGACGATAACAATGGGAATGTGTTTCAATTGCCTCCCAACACTTATTTGAATCCTAAAGCTCGCTTGGTGGTGTATCGGGATGCGGCAGCTTTTTCAGCTATGTTTCCTCATGTAACGAACAAAGTGGGGCCCTTTTCTTTCGGCCTTAGCAACTCCGGCGATTGCATCAGGATTTATGATAGCCAGGATCGTCTGAAGTTCACCGTCTGCTATGCTGATAAGTTACCTTGGCCGTTGGAGGCGGATGGAGGGGGTTACACATTGGAGCTGGACACATTATTCAACCCCAGCCAGGATGTATGCTCTCCGAATTCCTGGTTTATCGGCTGCCTCTACGGATCTCCAGGTAAGGCTTTTTCACCTTGCAATGCTTCCTTCCCTGAATCCACAGCTCCCTTGGCAGTTCAGATATTTCCCAATCCCACGCGGGATTTAATAACTATTGAGACTGGTATGGAATCGGAGGGGCTCGTTCAATTAATGGATTTGCAGGGTCGTTTCATATCAACTAACAAAGTTTTATCCTTTCCGATAACCTTATCCCTCCAAGATTTTTCCGAAGGCCTTTATGTTGTTCGGGTTGAACAAGAAGGTCGCATCGCTTTACATAAGCTGGCTTTGTTGCGTTAAAAGCCTATTTTGTTCTAAATTTTACTTTACTTGTAAGTGTGTTTAATTCATTAATGAAAAAGGTTTTAATATTTCTGATTAATTAGTTGGAATTCATATTGGAAAAAAAACTAATAAATTTTCAATCTTCCTGATTATTTACCTCAAATTTTTCATAATTTTAGAATAATTAATTCTGTTTGGAATGGTCTTACAATTATTCCATGCGCAGGGCCTGGCTGATGCGCATACGCCAGATGTAGATAGCTGGTATCAGCATGGCCACCCCGGCTAATACTATGGATAAGCCGTTAATGAGCAAGGTGCGTAACCCATCCCAAGCCATAGGGACTGTATCCAAGTAATACGTCTCAGGGTCTAGGGGCACCAGAGAGAATTGTGTTTGCACGGTAATCAGCCCCAGAGCTACCAGATCGCCCAAAACCACGCTGATTAGGACAATTCCCGCAAAACGCCACGCAAACGTTGCCAAAATAAGCCGTGGAGCCATACCCAGAGCCCTCAGCAGGGCCACAGCCCGGCCCCTTTCCAAAACAAGTGTTAGAAATGCGGCGGCTGTGCTCAGCAATCCTACGGCAAGTAGCAGAGCCGAGATAATGAAGATGTTCACATCCAAATAATCCAGCCATTCGTGAAGTTGGGGAAGAATATCGCGGGTGGTCAGCAGGGAAACGTCCGGGGGAAGCAAAAGGGATATTCTCTCAGCCACTTCAGGGTCTGGCGGATGGTTAAAATGGCATTCATAGGATGTGACACATGGTACTCCAGGGGGGCAGAACACTTCCCTGAGATCCTCAAGGGAGGCGAGGGCCAAGGCTTCATCCAATTCTTGTAGGCCGGTATGGTATCCCACCGCCACCTGATAAGTTCTGGGCAGACGCAGGGTTAAGCCGCCCAGCGTGTCGGGCGTTAGGAAATACACCTTGGCTGTGGCGCTGCTGTCCAGACCCAAACGTTGGGCTAGCAATCGAGAAATGTACAGCCAGCCCGGCGGAGGCACGCGAAAAATACCCAGCCCATTAAAATCCGAAGCCACCCCCTTCACCATCACTCCGGTGATGTCATCCCCGGTTTTAACAATAGCTGGTCTGGTAAGCACCGGATTGACGGCCACTATATCGGGTAATAACCGCAGGTGGCCGACTAATTGAGGATCCTCCTCTAGAAAGGGCAGGCGGGTATCCGAAGCACCATAGGATTGCACCACCAGGTGCCCCACAAAAGCTGCCGCCCGCATGCGTATGGCCTTGCGAAACCCGTGCACCGTAGCCAGAGACAGTACCATCACAAGCGTGCCAAGGAAAAGCGAGATGGCCGCAATGCGCACGGTAGAGAGCGAGAGGGCGCCCGGTCCAGACCGATTCCAGGCCTTTGCAAGCCATACAATCATAGGCTTCCAGCTGTGCAAAGGTGAAAGAATTTAGGAAATTTGTTCCTTTATGAAAATCTTTGGAGCAGGGATTAAGGTGGCAATATTGGCTTTCTGGCCAATCGCATCAGCCCACAACATTTCTGTCGTAGACGAGAGCTCTATAGTCTGCGGAGCTGAGCGCTTGGACCAATATCTTTCTTTTCTGCAGGGCCGTCGTGTGGGACTCATTGTGAACCCCACATCCCGCTGTGGGAATCGCCATCTGGTGGACACGCTCCGAAGTCTTGGAGTGAAAATTACCAAAATCTTTGGTCCTGAACATGGCTACCGGGGCGACCAGCCCGCTGGAGCGCCTGTAGCCAGCTATAAGGATCCCGCAACAGGTATTACAGTGGTCTCTCTCTATGGAGTAAAGAAAAAGCCTACTGTGAAGGACCTAGAAGACGTAGATGTACTTGTGTTTGATATTCAGGATGTAGGTGCGCGTTTTTACACCTACATATCCACAATGTCACTATGTATGGAAGCCGCCGCGGAACAGGGTAAAAAATTCCTTGTGCTGGATCGGCCCAATCCCAATGGCTACTACGTGGACGGTCCTGTTCTGGAAAGCGCTTGTTCCAGCTTTGTGGGGATGCATCCTGTTCCTATCGTTCATGGAATGACCGTCGGCGAATATGCCCTCATGATAAACGGCGAAAAGTGGCTGCGTGACGGCCTTGTATGCGACCTCACCGTAATTCCCTGTTTACAATACACGCACAAAAGCCGATACAGATTGCCCATCCCCCCTTCTCCCAACCTCAATACGGAGGAGTCCGTATATTTATATCCCACCTTGGGGCTATTTGAAGGAACCGTGATGAGTGTGGGTCGTGGTACGGAACGGCCCTTCACTGTTGTGGGCCATCCCCGTTGGGCTGAGGCTCCGGTTAAGTTCATCCCCCGCCCCATAGCTGGTATGAGCGATCAGCCCAAATACAGTGGCCAGGAATGCCGAGGCTATGACCTGAGTGCTTATGCCTTACATTTTCTCAAGGAGCAAGGCCGTATAGAATTGTTCTGGATCATAGAGGCCTACCGGAAAATCGGAGGAGATTTTTTTACACCTTACTTTGACAAGCTTGCAGGTACGCCCAAGCTTCGTGAACAAATACAAGCCGCTGTACCGGAAGCCGAGATCCGAAGATCTTGGCAGGAGGATTTGATAAAATTTAAAAGTATAAGAAAGAAGTATCTCCTTTATCCTGATTTTGAATAACAAAGGGCAGTTTTTATATTATAGTAACTAAGTATTTATTCTGGCAAAGGGGTAAATTTAACCTTTGGTGATCAGGTGTTCCATGGAATGTAGAAAGGTAAAAAAGAAATTTCCGGCTTTTTTATGTTATCCGAAATAGCATTATAGGGGCCATTCAAGTCTAATTCGTAAAACCAATAGACAAATGTGTAAGGTTCATCGTACAGGCAATTAAATAAAATACATTAGTGGCAGAGACATTAAATTGATAGGGAAATTTTTAGATAAAACTTACGGAGTCTTCTATGCAAACGAGCTATACCACCATCTAGCATTATCCAAAAAAGAGTAGAGCGAAGAATACTGGAAAAATAGCCTTCCAAATTTGGAATCAAAACTGGGAAACAGTTGACCCCCTTTTCTTTAAAATATCTTACTGCCTTGTGCCAAGTGATTTATTCTAAGAAACCTTTTGAAGGCTACCTTAGGATGGTACGTAATCCTTACTTAATTTAGGGGCCATTATTTAACATCAGGGATAATTGACCCATGCGAACAATTATTAATAGACTTTCTATAATTGTCATTGAAATGTATTGAGGTAGTTACCTAAAAAATATTAATATAGAAAAGTTATAAATAGTTGAATTGATCCTAGCAAATATTCATTAAAGTTTTTCCCTCAGTTTTTACAATCCTGTTCTACTATTTTTCGGATGGCATCTAATACAGTGGGGTCTAAGAGGGAAGTGGTGTCACCCAAATCGCTGTCGCCGGCAAGTATTTTTCGCAGAAGCCTCCGCATGATTTTTCCGCTACGTGTTTTGGGCAATCCAGGGACAAAGTAAATGAAATCGGGTACCGCAAAACGGCCGATTTTCTGAATGACTAAATCGCGCAGTTCGCTACGCAGAGCCGAAGAATCCAGGGGAGGTTCTGAACAAATAGCGAAGGCGGCCAGGGCCTCGCCTTTTATGGGATGGGGCACACCCACAACGGCCGATTCCACCACAGTGGGATGTTGATTTATTGCATCCTCCAGCTCACCAGTCCCAATTCGGTGTCCTGAAACATTGACGACATCATCTACACGCCCAATTATGCGAAAATTACCCCGACTATCCCTTATAGCGCCATCCCCTGTAAAGTAATAACCTGGGAAACGCCTGAGGTAGGTTTCTACAAAACGTTGATGATGGCCAAAAACGGAACGCATCATACCGGGCCAAGGGGATTTAATGCATAGATATCCTTGGCTGGAGGGTGCATCCAAAGGGATTTCGTGGCCCTTATCGTCAAGCAACACGGGCTGGACGCCGGGCAGAGGCAGAGTAGCCCAGGCCGGAACAGAAGGCGTGACCCCCGCAAGGGTGGAGATGAGAATACCCCCTGTTTCTGTTTGCCACCAGGTGTCTACAATGGGACAACGGCCTTTCCCCACATGTGTATAATACCAGTGCCAGGCTTCGGTATTGATAGGTTCGCCCACGGATCCCAGAACTCTCAGGGACGTCATAGGATATTGATCGGGAATATCGCCGCCGAGCATTTCCAGGGCTCTAATGGCCGTAGGGGCCGTGTACAACACGTTGGCTTGATGTTTTTCCACAATCTCCCATAAACGACCGCTATGGGGCCATGTAGGCACCCCTTCAAAAAATATTGTGGTGAGACGGTTCAAGAGAGGTCCGTATAGGCCGTACGTGTGGCCAGTAATCCATCCAACATCGGCCGTGCAGAAAAATATTTCTCCTGGTCTTGTTTGGAATACATTTCGTAGGGTATAACCAGCCCAAACCATGTACCCCCCACAGGTATGGAGCACCCCTTTAGGCTTGCCCGTGCTCCCTGAAGTGTAAAGGATGAAAAACGGATCCTCCGCTTCCATGGGCTCTGGTTCGCACTGGGTAGGTTGCCCGGCCAACAGATCATTCCAAAGGATTTCGCGTGCATTTTTCGGTTTGTATGGGCCGGTCCGGGGCACTACCACCACATGGCGCACTTGGGGGCAAACAGCTAGGGCCTGGTTGGCCAATTCTTTTAAGGGAATGAATTTATCGCCCCGCGAAAAGCCGTCAGCAGTGATGAGGACCGTGCATCCGGCATCATTTATGCGATCGGCTAACGATTCGGGAGAAAAGCCTGCAAACACCACCGAGTGAATAGCCCCCAATCGGGCACAGGCCAACATAGCTATGGCAGCCTCGGGTATCATCGGCAAATAAAGACAGACGCGGTCACCTTTCCGTACTCCCAGCTGCCTCAAGCCATTAGCCAGGCGGCCTACGGCCTCTAACAGCTCCCTGTATGTAAGCTGTCGGCTGGATTCTGAGGGATCGTTGGGCTCCCAGATTAGGGCTGGCTGGTCAGGATGGCTGAGGGCATGGCGGTCCAGGCAGTTTTGTGTGATATTTAATTGTCCGCCGTCAAACCAGCGAATAAACCCTTGGGGGAGGTCGTATTCCAGCGTACGATGCCAGGGCTTTATCCAGATGTAGCTCCGGGCCACCTCCGCAAAATAGGCCCCTGGGTCTTCCACACTTTTTTTATAGTGATCCAAGTAATCTGCGGGGGTTGTGATTTCGGGATACATATTCAAATTTTGCAATAATATGAGTTTTATAAAAAAATTTCTAATCATACTCCTTCTCCTTACGCTGAGTATTCTTGAGTCCTGCAGAAAGGATCCCCCCGTCCTGGATAATCCATACGGTAAGCCTCAATTGCGTTGCGATACATTGTATCCGGTGGTTTTCGTGCACGGCCTCCTGGCCTCTGGCGATACGTGGGCTGAGCAACTCATGCGTTTCCAGAAAAATGACTATTGCGATACCCTTTTGTATGTGTTTGACTGGAATACCTTAAGTGGAGGGAACAGCGCCGATTTATTGGATCAATTTGTGGATGCTGTGCGGTTGCGCACCGGTAAACCCAAGATTCATTTGGTAGGGCATTCGGCCGGGGGGGGGCTCTGTTACAACTATTGTGAGGACCCCACCAGGGCGGCCAAGGTGGCTTCATATGTGCATATTGGCAGTTCATCCCAAAGCTCACCGGCTGGTTCCCTGGATGAGGTGCCCACGCTGTGTATCTCCTCCCCGGATGATGCCGTAACTGGTGCCACCACCATTACGGGTGCTGTGAATGTGAGCCTCCCCGGAAAGGATCATCTGCAGGTGGCTACCTCCGTGGAGTCCTTTATCCACATGTACGAATTTTTCACATTCCGTAAGCCCGATTACCCCTTGGTGAATCAGGGAAACCAACCTGTGAAGGTCAGCGGTCGCGTGGTTATCTTGGGAGAAAACACACCCAAAGCCGGGGCAACGGTGCACATTTATGAAGTTATTCAGGAGAGCGGATTTCGCAAGAGGCCTGATCCTGATTTTGCACTCATTACCGATGCCGAAGGATATTTTGGTCCTGTGGAACTAAAACCTGGCCAGCCTTACGAATTTGTGGTGTGGGGCAGCGCCGGAGAAAGGCCCATCCATTACTTTCGGGAAGGATTCCGGCGCGACAATCCCTGTGTGTACTTGCGCACTTTACCCCCACCCAATTCTTTGGCAGGGCTCCTATTGGGGGGTCTGCCCTCATCCTCTCATCAATCAGTTTTGGCTGTGTTTACTTCCAACCAGGCTGTGATCAGTGGGAGGGACACGCTGGCTGTGCAGGGAACCACATTCTCCACACCGGAATATACGCCGGCCAGCCAGTCAGTGATAGCGCTTTTTCTATTTGATGCAAACCATAATCAATCCTCCGATTATTTTATCCCCATGCCTTTCAATCTTTTGAACCAATTTATTTCAGCCAGGGATTATTTTCTACCTGCTCAACCTCCGGCATCTATCCCTCTGTTTTTCAACGGGCGCTGGCTGATGATACCCAATTATCCTTCGGATACGGAAGGAATTCTGGTGGCTGTATTTGAATAAAAGATTAAGAATTTATAAAAATCACAGGAGCGAGTTCAATTAAAATGTAATTTATAAGTGTTTCAATATAGCTCGGAGATTATTTTTCATCATCTAGGGATAACTTAGATTCAGAAATGGCTTTGACCATTTATTTATAAAAATTTATTTAAGCATATTTTATTTTTAAAATTAAGGTTTACCGATTTTTTTGATTTTCTCGCTGTTCTTGAGTGTTTCTAAGGCCTCCCGGCTTGTTGCCAACAGATTTTTTACGTTTCTTCTTTCTTCTTTTTTTAGGTGGAAGAGATTTCTGAGAACTTGTGGTTTCTGGGGCTAATTTTTTTTTTTCGTTGGTTTCCAGAGTTTCAGGACGTGGCAACAAGGCTTTACGGGATAACTTGAATTTTCCGGTTTTCTCGTCCGTACCAATAAGTTTTACTTTCACAGTATCACCCACCTTCACGACATCGTCTGCGCTGTCCACGCGTTTCCAGTCCAATTCAGAAATGTGGCAAAGTCCCTGTTTACCGGGTAGAAATTCAATGAAAGAACCGAAAGGCACATTGGACACCACTTTTCCTTCGTAGGTCTCTCCTATTTCAGGCACGGCCACGATGGCTTTAATGCGGCGAAGTGCAGCTTCAATGGCTTCAGGAGTTTCGCCGGCCACTTCAACGACGCCCTGACCGTCCACTTCGTCCACGATGATGGTGGTGCCCGTAGTGTTCTGAATATCTTGAATAATTTTTCCACCCGGTCCGATGACTTGCCCTATAGTATCACGGGGGATAACAATTTTGACAATGCGGGGCACGAAAGGCTTAAAGTCAGGGCGGGGGGCAGGTTGGGCGGCCTCCATTTTCTCCAAAATAAAGAGGCGCCCCTGCCTAGCTTGTTCTAAAGCTTTGGCCAGAATTTCAAAACTGAGTCCTTGGACTTTGATGTCCATTTGGCAGGCCGTGATGCCTTTTCGGGTGCCGCAGATCTTGAAGTCCATGTCGCCCAGGTGGTCTTCATCACCGAGAATATCGGAAAGGATAGCGTAATTGCCATCACTGTCTGTGATGAGTCCCATGGCGATACCCGAAACATGCTCCCTAATCTTGATTCCAGCATCCATCAAAGCCAGCGAACCGGCGCAAACAGTGGCCATAGAAGAGGAACCGTTAGACTCCAGGATGTCGGAAACCACCCTGATGGTATAAGGATTATCCTTAACTTCCTCCACTAGGGGATATAAGGCTCGAAGTGCCAGGTTACCGTGGCCGATTTCTCGCCGGCTGACCCCGCGTATAGGTTTCACCTCGCCAGTGCTGAAGGGAGGAAAATTGTAATGGAACATGAATCTCTGAGTGCCTCGGTGGAGCGCAAGGTCAATAATTTGCTCGTCCAGCTTGGTCCCCAAGGTCACAGTGGTAACCGACTGGGTTTCGCCCCGCGTAAAGAGGGCCGATCCGTGGGCTGCAGGCAGGAAATCGGGAATAATGCTGATGGGTCGGATTTCCTCCAGGGCCCGACCGTCCATCCTGCGTCGGGTGATCAGAATGGCCTTGCGGGCAGCTTCCCACTCTAAATCATTGATATATTTTAAAGCTAGGGGGCCTTTTTCAGCCAATTCCTCCGGGGAAAGAGTGGCTAGAAATTCGTCTTTTACCTTTTGTAGTGCCTCTTTTCTCTCTTTTTTGTGAGGAGTAGGAGTAGCAAATATTTCATACAGGCGTGGATAGACTTCCGCTCGCAAGCGTTCCAAAAGGGCTTCATCCCGCGTTGGGGAGGGGACTTCTCTTTTTTGGGCTGCTTTGGGTACCATAGCCGCCAATTCCTTCTGGGCTTTTACCTGAATCCGAATTGCTTCCAGGGCTACTTCCAGGGCTTTCAGAAGTTCCTGTTCTGATACTTCACGCGCTTCGCCTTCCACCATGACGATGTCTTTTTCTGTACCGCCCACGATCAGATCCAGGCGAGCGCTCTCCAGAAGGGGTTGGGAGGGGTTGATCAGGTATTGTCCATCAGGGAAGAGGGCCACCCTAACTTCAGAGACGGGACCGTTGAAAGGAATATCGGATACGACGAGAGCGGCCGAAGCAGCTAGACAGGCCAAAGCGTCCGGCGGTGTGTTTTTATCGGCTGAGATGAGATTGACGAATATTTGGGTTTCGTTCTGATAATTCTCCGGGAAGAGAGGTCTGAGAGCCCTGTCTATTAGGCGGGAAATCAACACCTCGTTGTCGGAAGGTCGGGCTTCCCTTTTAAAGAAGCCACCAGGAATGCGGCCAGCAGCGGCAAACTTTTCGCGATATTCCACCGTGAGGGGGAAAAAATCCACTCCCGCTTTGGGTTCCGTCTGAGATACGGCCGTGGCCAACAACATGGTGTTACCATATCGCAGTAAAACAGCACCGTCAGCCTGACGGGCCAGATGACCGGTTTCAAGAATTATGGGAATTCCAGAGTCTGTGGGAATTTGAACCTGCTTAATATCAAAATGGCTCATGGCCTAAAACAAAATAAATGTGAGAATTTCAACAAATAGAACAAAAACCCCTCGGTGGCCTGCCATTTCGAGTTATTTGCGGATATCCAGTTCTTTGACTATTTTTCTGTAGCGCTGGATATCCTTCCTTTTTAAATAATTTAAAAGTTTTTTTCGATGGTTCACCATCAAGATGAGCGAACGCTCGGTGACCCGGTCTTTGGGGTTGGTCTTTAGATGTGCGGTGAGCTGAGCAATCCTTTCCGTTAGCAGGGCTGCCTGGACTTCTGGAGAACCTGTGTTTTGGGGACTTCCGCCAAATTTTTTAATTATTTCTTTCTTTTTTTCCTTTGTCAGTGGCATTTTTTTCGTATTTAGCCTGCAAAGGTAAGAAAACTTTGGCAGGAATTAACCATCATATTTCCACTTTAAGTACAAGGCTCCCCAGGTGAATCCTCCCCCAAAGGCTGCGACCACTAAGTTATCCCCCCGTCTCAGGCGGTGTTCGTAGTCTGACAGGCATAAAGGAATAGTGGCTGCAGTGGTGTTGCCATATTTGTGAATGTTGAGCATCACCCGTTCCGGGGGCAGCCCCATACGTTCAGCAGCTGCATCTATGATTCGTTTATTGGCCTGATGGGGCACCAACCATTGCACATCATCAGGTCGGAGGTTGTTGCGCTGCATGATCTGATAACACACTTCAGCCATATTCACCACCGCGAACTTGAATACGGCTTGTCCTTCCTGATACACGAAGTGCTGTTGTTCCAGGAAGTTTCGCATGGTTACAGGATAGGCGGATCCTCCGGCTTTTTTGTGCAGATACCGGCATCCGGTACCGTCTGAATGCAACTTGAAATCCATCAATCCAAAGCCTTCCGTGTCTGGTTCAAGGAGTACAGCGCCGGCGCCATCTCCGAAGATAACACAGGTCGTTCGGTCTGAGTAGTCTATGATAGACGACATTTTGTCCACACCTACCACCACCACTTTTTTGTAAGCGCCGGTTTCCACAAACTGAGCTGCGGTGGTGAGTGCATAAATAAATCCCGAGCAAGCGGCGTTGATGTCATAACTGAGGATATGGTCCATGCCCACAGCAGCCGAAATAATGTTGGCCGTGGCGGGAAAGGTGTAATCTGGCGTGACGGTGGCGCACAGAAGCATGTCCACCTCGCGGGGGTTAGTGTTCGTCTTAGACAAAAGGTTTTCTACGGCACGGATAGCCATGTGGCTGGAGCCCAGCCCTTTTTCCCTAAGAATACGGCGTTCCTTAATCCCGGTGCGGGTGGTAATCCACTCATCGCTGGTGTCCACCATCAAGGACAACTCCTGATTGGTAAGCACGTAATCTGGCACATAACTGCCTACACCCGTAATAGCGGCCCGGATGCGGCTCATGCCTGCTGGAAGGCTTGTTTTATTTTTTTATGTAACGCTGAGGAGGCTATCTCACGACAACGAAGGAGCATGTTGGCAATGGCGCTTGCGTTGCTGATTCCATGACCGATCACAACGGCGCCATTCACTCCTAACACAGGTGAGCCACCGAGATTTTCGTAATTAAAACGATCCAGGTAAGGATGTTTAAATCCCAACCGTTTCACTATTTCCACAAGGGCTTCCGAAAGTTTGAGAATCAGATTTCCGGCAAACCCACTGCACACGTATACATCAGCCAAATCGCGGAAGAGTTTGTCTGGTTCGGCGTTTCCCACGAAACGAAAACGCCCGTCCTGTTGAAACAGACGATAAGCCGCCTTGGTGAGTTCGTTGCCTTTTTCGGGTTCTTCCCCGATATTAACGAGAGCCACCCGAGGTTGCTCAATATTGAGAACGTGGCGGCAATAGGCGTCGCCAAGGAGTGCGAAGTCTGCGAGGGTTTCCGGCTTAACGTCGGCATTGGCTCCGATGTCTAATATAATAGCATCCGGGTCGTGGGGGCGGGGCACGTGCGTCATCAGGCAGGGCCTGACATTTTCAAGGACGGCGCCGAGAATGATGACGGAGGCCCCGAAGATGGCGCCTGTATTACCGGCCGAGGCAAAGCCGTCTATCAGCCCTCTTTTGAGGTAATTAAGCCCCTGAATGATGCTGGAATTGGGCTTGGAAATAACGGACCGCATGGGGGAGTCTCCCATGTCAATTTTATCAGGCGCATGAACAATGTGGATTCGCTCCTTGTAGGGATGCTCTTTGGTAAGGGGCCTCACCAGAGCTTCATCGCCGAAAACCGTGACTTTGATGTCTGGTTGCCGCTCAAGGACCAGTTTAAGTCCTTCCAAGTTACAAAGCGGAGCATAGTCCCCACCAAAGAGATCCAGGCCAATATTTAAAGCCATACTTTAGGATGGCTTCCCTTCTGCGAAGAGGCGACCAGCGTAATAAATGTTACCATCCACTTCGTAGGCTGTATGGCGTCTGTGAACTACACCGGTGGTGCTGCACCGGGAGAGGGTGGGAAGTGGGGCCTTATAGTGGGTACGGCGTTTACGGCTGCGGGTTTTACTATGGCGTCGTTTTGGATTGGGCATGGCTATGAATTTATTTAGGGTTCAACTGAAAGTTCAGAGAGCTTTTCTAATACTTTTTGATCACAAGGCCTGGGATTTTCGTCGCCGGCACATGTAAATCGTGCAGGCAGCAGACCCAGTAAAATGTCGGAAAAAACAGAAGTGAGTTCCAGCCTGGTTTCTCCTTTAGGCAACCAAAGTAGATTGGGATCGTTGTCCATGGGAGGTTCTTGTTCCCAGAATTTTATGATAAACAGCTCACTACGCTCAATATGAAGGGGGAGGCTCTGCAGGCATCTGGAACATTTCATGGAGCCGGAGGTTCGGAAGGTGACCTGGAGTTCCATGAATTTGGAATGGCGGGTGAGCAGAGTGGTGGCCTCCACCTCATCCAGTAAAGCATCTTCATCAAGTCCCAGCCCCTGGAGGAAGGAATTAGGCAAAGTAAATTTATCCTCCTGAGGCTTAAAGGAGTTGCCCGAAATGTCAATGTAAAAACTAAACTTACTTCGGGTCACGGGCCGCAAAGATACAAAAAGTAACCCCCCGCCAAACCTGCCTAACGTGTATTGAATAAAGCGGTGAGGCTTACTCTACGATGGCCCTTTGAAAAATTTTGTTCTGGTCGTTGTACATGACGTCCACCCGGGTGTTACCATTGGAATAACGAATGCGATACCCCGTCATTCCTGCAGCATCTATGAATTTAGCAGCTTCGGTGATTTTACTTTCATTAAATCGTTGTGCAGCGTCTTTGCGCACCGCTTCAGGTAACTGTCCGAAGGCAATTAACATTTCCTCCCGGAGGAAAGTACCGTCATTCTTGAAAGCTGCTTTCATGGACTTGCCATTCAGGGTGAACGCCGCCAAGTACATCCCTGTGGCTTTTTCCCAGTTCACCTGAGCAGCAGCGGAATAGCGCGCTGCGAAGGCCGCAGTAATAGCCTGCGGAGGATCAATGGCATGGACCCGTAAAAACACTGAAGAAAAGAAGATGAGATGAAAAAGTTTTATCCCCTTCATAGCAACTTCAAAGATATCAAAAAAAGAGAAAAGGTTGCAGAACTTAGGCCTTTTTGCTACCTTTTTTGTATTTGTTGAGGAACTTATCTACGCGACCTGCGGTATCTACAAATTTCATTTTGCCGGTGTAAAATGGATGGGAAAGGCTAGAAATTTCGAGTTTATATAGGGGATATTCTTTACCGTCCTTGTATATAGTGGTTTCCCGAGTAGGTACACAAGAGCGCGTCAGAAATTCAAAATTGGTGGACATATCTCTGAACACCACAAAACGATAATTTTCAGGATGGATACCTTTTTTCATAATCTTAAATGGACCACAAAGTTAATACTCTCAATTGAAAGGTAAATTAGAAGGGGAAGTGGAAAGCTTGTCCATCCCCGGTTTGAATAATGAGTACCTAGGTTCACAGGGGTATGATAACGACCTTCCTTCGTGCCATTCAATGCCGGAAAACTAAGCCTTTCTTACCGAAATTTTCTCTATAGCATGGGTGAATGTCCATTTCTTTATCCTCTTGGGCAGAATCTCGGTGTTTGGAGAAAAAACATCTTTCCTATAAGATTTGTAGGCTACTGGTAAATTTACCCCGTGCTGAAAAGTTTTATTGAAGGCATTGGCGAGTATACCCTCCTTTTGGGACGCGTTTTCAGAAACCCCGGACCTTTTAGGCTTTTTTATAAAAGGGTGTTGTTTGAAATAAGCGTTGCAGGTTTGAATAGTGTCTTCCTCATCGTTATTATCTCGTTATTTATGGGCGCCGTGATTTCCATTCAACTGGCGGCCAATATTGAATCGCCCCTGATTCCAAAGTATACAGTAGGATATGCCAGCCGCCAGTCCATCATTTATGAATTTTCCACCACCGTGGTGGCTTTGATTCTGGCTGGGAAGGTGGGTTCTCACATGGCATCTGAGCTGGGCAGCATGCGCATCTCAGAACAAATTGATGCGTTGGAAATCATGGGCGTTAATAGCGCCTCTTTTCTTATATTACCTAAAATTGTCGGGTTTGTGTTTATCCATCCCTTTTTGGTTTTGCTCAGTATGGTGATTGCCATTTTTGGTTCCTACGCCGCTGTAGTTTTTACGGGTATGATACCCCATGGGGATTTTATCATGGGGCTGGAACTGGACTTTAAATATTTTGATGTGGTGTACGCCCTTGTGAAAACCTTTGTGTTTGCATTTCTTATCTCGTCCATTTCTTCCTACAAGGGTTTTTATGTACGGGGAGGTGCCAGCGAAGTGGGCCATGCCAGCACCCAAGCGGTGGTGGCTTCTATTTTTTCTATTCTGACGGCCAATCTGGTGATTACGATGCTCATGCTGCTATGATACAGGTTGAAGGTCTTAGCAAGTCGTTCAATGGGAGAACAGTTTTGCAGAATATAGACGCTTTGTTTGAAAAGGGTCGGGTAAACCTGGTAATTGGCAGAAGTGGATCCGGCAAAACTGTGTTTCTTAAATGTCTGGTAGGTCTTTTGAAACCTGACGCCGGGAAGGTCTACTTTGACGGCCGTTCCTTTTACGATGTTGATCGGTCAGAGCAGCAGACTATTCGTCGGGAATTGGGAAAGGTATTTCAGATGGGAGCTCTCTTTGACAGCATGACCGTGGAAGAAAATGTCCGCTTCCCTTTGGAAATGTTTTCTGGCTTATCGGAAAAAGAGAAAAAGGATCGGGTGCAATTTTGTTTGGAAAGGGTGAATCTGGCCCATGCAGCTTCGCTATACCCTTCGGAAATCAGCGGAGGAATGCGCAAACGTACGGCCATTGCCCGGGCTATAGTCAATAATCCAAAATATCTGCTATGTGATGAGCCCAACTCAGGCCTTGACCCTGAGACGGCCGCTCTGATTGATGAATTGCTTTTGAATATTACAAAAGAATTTCAAACCACTACGATCATTGTAACGCATGATATGAACTCGGTGTATGAAATAGGAGAACATGTGGTGCTGCTTGTAGGAGGGCGGAAAGCCTGGGAAGGACATGGCAAGGCCATCTTTGACGACCCCAACGAGGCGCTTCAGGAATTTGTATTTTCTAGCGAAATCATGCGCCGACTGAGGAAAGCATGACGCTTCTATCCCAGAATTTCCTTTACCGGATTCTCACACGTCGGCGCAGCTATAGGATTGCCCGGGCCGTTGCTCCGTTTGTACCAGCGCAGGCCTACCTGTTGGATTTTGGCTGTGGGAACGGTTACACGGCTGAATACTTAATAACCCTTACGGGTTGCAGGATAAAAGGTGTGGACTTAATTCGGGACGTCAACCTGGATGAGCGGCGGGCCAGCCTTTTGGGTTTTATACAATATCCTGGAGGCCCGTT
Organism: Flavobacteriales bacterium; assembly: GCA_025055635.1. Taxonomy (GTDB): domain Bacteria; phylum Bacteroidota; class Bacteroidia; order CAIKAF01; family CAIKAF01; genus JANWWQ01. The sequence goes on along the minus strand of JANWWQ010000006.1, from coordinate 29,744 downwards.
ACCTTTTGAGGCCGGTAGTTTTGATGGCGTTCTGGCCAGTGCTGTAATGCACCATACGTCGGATCCTCTGTTTTATCTTGATGAGTTTATTCGGGTCTTAAAACCTGGGGGCCGAATTCTTATGGTGGAAGAGATGTATAAAACTCAAGTTGGCAAATTTTTACTGATGGTGCACGATTATCTACTGAATAAGCTTAAAAAAGGGGTGCCCGTGCCCCTCAATTTTTATTCTCTTTCTAAATATCTCCACAGTTTTGGGGAAAGGAAACTCCAGATTGAGCACCACAGTGGGCTCAGGCCTGCGTTTCCCTACGTGAGGCACGAGTTGTTCGTACTCCGAAAGTCATGAGCTTTTCCCGTTTCTTTCAGTGGTCTGGGGCGGCTTGGATTTATACGCTGGCTTTTTTTGTGGGGAATGGTTACCAATTTGGCGGAGGGGATCAGGCCGAGCACCTTCCGGCACTACTCCAGCGATGGTATCCCAGCCTCTATTCCGGCGATTATTTTCTTCAACATTTGAGGGATACGGCTTCGTTTGACATCCGAAGCCATTATGTGTCTTTCCTGGCTTTAATAGCCCAAGACCACTCCCTGGCCTGGTGGTGTTTTGGTCTCACGGTGATATGTTTATGGTTAGGAGTGTGGGCCGTGATGGAATGGAGCGCCCGAATGATGCCTACCAGTTTATTAACTCCCTTTGTCGCTCCGCTTTTCACCCATTTTTTGTTTTTTCATTATTGGAGTTTGGGGGATAACCTGATAGCGGAGAATGCCTTTGTGAGTGGGACACCGGCATTGGCTGCTGGGTTGTGGTCTTTGGCCTGGCTTTCTGGCGTTAAAGTGGTTCAGGCCGGCATTGCCATGGCGGTGGCCGGTTGGTTTCATTTACTGTTGGGGTTGCACCTGCTCCTCATGGGGATCATTTATTTATTCCTGGCCCGGCCTTTGTTTTGGAAAAGAAAGATTTTCCTTTGGCTGATACCCTTCCTTTTATTGAATGGATTTGACTTGTGGACCCTTTACCAGGACAGAGGTTTTTCGGCCAACACCTGCGAAGGATTAAGTTATGGAGACTATTTTATTCGTTACCGTCTGGCCCACCATTTTGTGATATCTTCTTTTCCTTTCAATCATTTTCTAAAGTTTGGCTTTTTGGTTGCCATGGCTTTTGTACTTGTTTTAGGGCCCGGTGTACCGCTAGTATTGAGGAATTGGAGTGGGATGGTAGGAACTGTGACGGCGGGGTGCGTTGCCTATTACGGACTCACGGAAGTGGCTGGGCTTGAGGCTATATTTCGGACCCAGTGGCCTAAGACAACTATCTGGGCAAGCGCAGGAGCAAGTTTGATGATTGCAGGTGTTGCAGGCAAGATGTGTGAAGATTTCCTTTCATATCGATTGAGGATATGGATCCGTTGGATTATCCCTAGTCTGGTTTTAGGTGCGGCTACTTTCAAGGAACCACCTGAATCTTGCTGGCCTTGGGAAAAGCAAAAGGACCCGCTTTCGGAGATGCACCGTTTTATCCGACTTCACACCCCGCAGGACGCCTTGTTCTTAGTTGATCCCACCAACGATCGTTTTTCTTACGAAGCGCGCAGACCTCTTCTTATAGGCTATCGGGCTGTGTGGCCACAGCCCACTCGGGCTTGCTCCTGGTTTAAGGATTTTTCCACGGTTTTTCGGATCCCCTACTCATGGCCGGTGAAGGAAAAGCTTATTGATCGGGCTTCGCGTGCCTTCCGTGAAGGCAAGATAACCCTGTACACTCAGGATCGCCAAGCAGCCTACGTTCTTGCCCGTCGGACCGATGATGTTTGGAGAGCTTCAGAGAGATTAAAGGCCATCATGGAAAATAGCCAATATGTCTTGTATGAAGTTCAGTCAGGTGCAGACAGGCCTTAGTTGGGAATGAGGAGCCAGCCTTCAAACAAGGAATCCACGAAAGCTTCGCGGTCAAAAGGTTGAAGATCCTGGGGTTTCTCGCCTACACCAATGAAACGCACCGGCAGCTTGAAAGTATCGGCCACCCCTAGCACCACTCCGCCCTTGGCTGTGCCGTCCAGTTTAGTGATGGTAAGGCTGTTCACTTGGGTGGCGGCAGTGAACTGACGGGCCTGTTCAAAGGCGTTCTGACCCGTGCTACCGTCTAGAATAAGCATCACTTCATGAGGAGCGTCGGGGATGACTTTTTTCATTACGTTGCGCACCTTAGTCAGTTCGTCCATGAGGTGCTTTTTATTATGCAGGCGGCCGGCGGTGTCTATGATCACGATATCGGCCTGCCGGGCTTTGGCGGCGTTCAGGGTATCAAAGGCTACGCTGGCCGGGTCTGCCCCCATTCCCTTTTGAACGAGGTAGGCTCCACTGCGTTCGCTCCAAATCTTCAGCTGATCCACCGCAGCGGCCCTGAATGTATCGGCTGCCCCTAAGATGACTTTTTTCCCGGCCTGTCCGTACAACCAGGCCAATTTACCGACGGTGGTGGTTTTACCTACTCCATTAACCCCCACCACAAGGATTACATAAGGTTTTCGGTACTCTTCTGGGGCATTTTCCGGAGGCAGAGGCAAGAGGCTGATCACTTCTTCCTTTAGAAGTGCTGTAAGCTCCTCAATGCCCACGTATTTTTCTCGGGCTACACGGGCCCTCAGCTTATCAATGATTTTGAGTGTGGTGTCTACGCCTACATCGGCTTGGATGAATCCTTCTTCCAGTCGGTCCAGAACTTCATCGTCAACCGAGGATTTTCCTAAAATGGCGTGCCTGACTTTTTCCAAAAGGCTCTGGCGCGTTTTGGCCAGGCCGCTCTGCAGGGTCTGTTTTTTATCGCTAGCCTTTAAAAATGAGAAGAGGCCCATGATGCAGGCCAATATGCACTCCGTCCGACTATTACCTTATAGAAGACCTTACACTATTTCTTACCAAAGAAGTCCTTCACGTGATCCTTGTGCACGATTTCCTCGCGAAAGGAGTAAGTACCGCGTTCGTTTTTTACCATTTTGACGACACGTACGAATTCTTTGCCTTGTCCTTGCTTGAGCGTTGCGACGGTTTTCTTGGCCATAAGTAAAGGTCAATTATTTGATTTCTTTATGAAGAGTAACCCTTTTTAAATATGGATTATATTTTCTGAGTTCCAAACGGTCAGGGGTATTCTTTCGGTTTTTGGTAGTGATGTACCGGGAGATTCCGGGCACGTTGGTGTTTTTTTGCTCTGTACACTCCAGAATAACCTGGATGCGGTTGCCTTTGCCTTTTTTAGCCATAACCAAAAGGGGTTGCAAAGATAGAAAATTGTTTGTTAGAAGGTATAATCCATTTCCAATTTTTGTAGCCGTGAAACGGATATTGATTTTGGGGGCCGGAAAGTCTTCACCTTACGCTATAGACCGGCTGGCAGAGTGGTGTGCTGAAAGGGATGGAAAGCTGACCGTAGCCGACCTGAATGGGGATTTGGCAAAAGCCCGCTGTGCAAAACACAGAGCTGCTTCTGCTGCAGAGCTCTCCTCTGCTGATCCTGCTGCGCGTGAGGCTTTGATTGCGGCCCACGACATTGTGGTTTCGCTGTTGCCGGCCACAGAACACCCCGCTGTAGCCCAACAATGCCTCCGGTATGGGCGACATCTAGTGACGGCTTCATACGTGACCCCCGCCATGGAATCGTTACATAAAGAGGCTGTCCAAGCGGGTCTTATTTTCCTCAATGAATGTGGGGTGGATCCGGGCCTTGACCACATCTCGGCCATGATGCTGTTGGATCGGATCCGCCAGGAAGGTGGCACAGTGGTTTCTTTTAAATCAGCCTGTGGAGGTCTTGTGGCTCCCGAAAGTGATACAAATCCTTGGGGATACAAGTTCACCTGGAACCCGCGCAATGTGGTGCTGGCCGGACAAGGAGGTGCAGCCCTGTACCGGGAAGAGGGGCAAATCAGGCTGTGCCCGGCCCATAGGCTTTTTGCCATGGCCCACAGAGTGGAAATTGAGGGGGTAGGGACTTTTGAGTTATATGCAAATCGGGATTCCTTGCTCTATGCGCCCCTCTACGGACTGGAGGGATGCCCCACCTTTCTCCGCGGCACCCTGAGACGCTCTCCTTTTTGCAGGGCCTGGCACATGGTTTTGAGCGCGGGGCTCACCGATGACACTACCCCTTTGCCGTGGTTGAGGGGCGAGCCGCGCTTCCGCCTGATGCAGACTCTGGGATTTTCCTCGCTCTCGGAAGTTTTGAAATTGCATTCTTTTGGTGAATCGCAGGAGGTGGTGGAAGCTTTGGAATTTTTAGAGCTGTTCAGTTCTGAACCTTTGATGGCAGAAGGCCTGCCGACGGCCGCTGGGTATCTTCAAAAAATTCTGGAGGAAAAATGGCGGCTCAGGCCCAATGACAGAGATCGGGTGGTTTTGGTGCACCAAATTATTTGGCAACGTGGAGGCCGGAGGTATGGCCTCATCTCCTCCTTGGTGGAAGATGGGCGGGATGCTCTCTATACAGCTATGGCGCGTACGGTGGGCCTAACATTGGCGGAGGCCACTATCCTTGTGGCTGAAGGACGTTTGAGGTCATGCGGGGTGTTGCGCCCCACATTGCCAGAGTTGTATGAGCCCTTATGGGAAAAACTGGTAGCAAGCGGCGTGTTTAAATTTAAGGATACAGAGGTTGAAATTTCGTGATCCTTCTCAAGCGGTTTCTTCAGCGGTTTGCCGGAGATGATCCAGCCGAGTGGCCGCATCCTTCGGAACTGTTGTTTGCCTGGCTGGCGTTTGGGCTACCCGCTATGGGAGGTACGGCGGTCATGCTGTTATTCTTTTTTACGGCTGTTTCTGTGCCGGTGCTGGTTGAAAAGAGATTGCTGGATGTCCGATCTGATGGCACTTATCATTATTATATCAAATTATACTACGAGACGCCTTCCGGTCGGTATGAGGTTCAGCGGATTTCCACGGTGCTGTACACCGATCTGGAGCGGGCAGCACCTTTTAAGGCGCTATACCACCCCTTAGCGCCTTCTATAGGCTTTTTGCAGGGGCTGCGGGGTTTCTGGTTGCCCGGGATTACGCTGGTGATGTTTTTTTCGCTTTTTACGGGAGGTACGTTGTGGCTCTTGAGAATATTGAAGGGTCAAGATGACTGAAATAGAAGACGGGGCACGCCCGGAAATTATTTAGTCAAAAAACTAATTATTGAAAAGTTTTAAACACACCAGATAGCCCCCTAGGGTATCGCAGGGGCAATCAGAGGGTATGTGGAATGGCTTGTCGCGGCGAAATATAAGGGCATAGGAACCGCTTTGTGGGGGATGAGGCCAACCGGGCGGCATGACAGCTCCGTAAAAGTAGGGGGCGTAGGATTTGAAGTTGCTGGTATACACGGGTAATCCGTGATGTTTTGCTTTCAGGCAGGCATCAATGACTGGCCCCTGGGAAATGCGTTCCACGGTTGGGACGACTCCGTAAATGGCGAGGGTGATGGTTAGTGTGGTGAGGATTAGGGCGCGTTGGAGCCTTTTAAAGGAATGGGCCCCCAGCAATGAGAAGGATGCAGCCGAAGCCGTAAAAAGCGCTACCACTGCCGGCCAACGCAGGGCGGGTGAGGCGTGAAGGATGTTGGCTCTGACCAGCTCATCCTGTATGTGGGGCAAGAAATTTTGAGGTTTTAAGAGAAATAGTATGGACACGGCCAATCCAAGAGCCAAAAAGAGCCATTGGAAGGCCGCTACGATACGTGGGCCGGCGGGAATACGGGCATTCCGGCGTTCCCAAAGCCAGAGGGCCGCCATCCAGGTGATAGGAAAGTAGGCCAAGGAGGAATAGTGTACAATCTTGGTCTTCACGATAGAAAAAGCTCCTACCACTAGAATGACGAGAAGCAGGTGGGGCCAATAATCTCTGCGAAGGCCTTGCGGTATAGCACCCAAAAAGAAGGCCGATGCAGGCATGAGACCCACAAAAAGAACCGCCCCATGAAATCCTGGAAATCCTGTGTGGCCAGCATCGGAGGTAGAAAGCAAGCGAATTTGATAGCTCAAGAAATCCTGCAGGAGCTGAGGACCGTATTTTAATCCGTAGAGGATATACCAGATTAGCCCCACTGCACAAAAGATACTGATGCCGGCAATCCAGGCGACCGGGTATGATTTGCGCCAGCACCTGTATCGCAGTGAATATATTCCCAAAGTGATGCTCACGAGCCCCGGTACGGCGGGACCTTTGGTGGCGAGGGCCAAGCCTCCACACAGGCCGGCCACAATGAAGTGACGGATATGCCCTGCGTCCAGGGCTTTCAATCCGTACCAGAGCATCCAAAAGCCGAATAGATTGTACCAAGGATCTATAATTCCAGATCGGAAGTACAAATGCGGTAAAAGAGAACCCGCATAGAGCATGGCCCACAGGGAGCCTGGGCCAGGAATAGCTCGTGCCATCCACCCTAATGTGACAAGACCACAGAAGACGTTAGGCAAGCGGGCCGCACATTCATTAATACCCCACAGATGGTAGCTCAAGGCCTGGAGCCAGAAGAATAAAGGGGGTTTCTCCCAGAAGGGCTGGAAGTTGATGGTAGGCTGAAGGTATTGGCCACTGATGACCATTTCGCGGCTCACTTCGGCAAAGTTGATTTCATCCCAATCAAACAAAGGGACAGCACCTAGCCCTGGCAGCCAGAGCACCAGGGCCCAAACGGCGGCCAGAATCCATTGCGGAACCGCCCGGAATTTCATAGGTAACGGCGGTGGGTCTTAATGCCCCACTTGTGAAGAATATGCTGAATTGTGACGCGCAACACCCCCAAACCGTATACTACACTACGGCTCAAACTGATTGAGCTACTTTCAGGATCGTATCGGGTGGGACAGGTAATCTCGGCAATGGCAAATCCCTTCATAATAATCTGTGAGAGCACTTCGTTGTCAAAAATGAAATCGTCTGAGTTATCCATGAAACGGATACTTTCCAGGACGGACCGGTGATAGGCTCTGTAACCGGTATGATATTCCGAAAGCTTGGCGCCGAGGAAAATATTCTGAAAAAAAGTAAGAACACGATTGGCCACGTACTTAATGAGCGGCATGCCACCGCGACGGGCTCCGTTGCCGAGGATTCGGGAGCCCAACACGACGGGGTATAAACCGGAGGCAATAATATGGGCCATAGCCGGAATAAGTTTAGGGGTGTACTGGTAATCTGGATGAAGCATAATTATGATGTCTGCTCCAGAAGCCAGGGCGAGGGTGTAGCAAGTTTTCTGATTAGCGCCGTACCCTTTGTTGAAGGGGTGGCGATGAATGTGGCGGATGCCCAGGCTGGCGGCCAGCTCCACTGTATTATCGGATCCGCCATCATCAACGAGAATTATTTCGTCCACCAGGTCGTGAGGAATTTCGCGGTAAGTTTTTTCCAGAGTGGCAGCGGCATTGTAAGCCGGCAACACCACAACCACTTTCATGGGCCCTACCATAAAAGCTTTACAGAAGGGTGATTTCGTAGAGTGAGGGTTGTGATGAGTTCCGGCGTTTGTCTTGTTCGTGACTTATCCAGAAACGGTGGGGCGCAAGGCACACCAGGCCTTCTGTTTGGAGCTGGCTGGCCTGGGGCAGAGGAATTTTTTTAAAGGAAGGGGTGGTAAGGGCCTTTAGGGAAAAGTTTTTCCAAAGAATCAGGAAGGGTTCCAAGCTGTTTCCATGAGGTTGATAACCGCAAAGGGCCAATATTTTTTGGGAGGGAAGGTAGTCAGCTGCTGTAATGAGTCCACCCACCGGCAAAGTGGCCCGGGGCCGGAGCTTATAGTGGCCTGGATTTTTAGGTAGGACGTAGGCGCGAGTATTATGATCTCTCCAATTTTTAGAAAATAGAAGAAGGCTATCGCCCACCACGCAGAGGGCCTCAAAATCAAAATTGTGTTGTTGGGGTCTCCAATGGAATTCCCTTTGGTCTTCGCATTCAAAATATATGAATTCTGCGTTACAGGCTGGCTTGGAAAATAAGCAGGAAAGGGGAATCCTTAAAATGGCCATGTGGCTGCGGGTGCCGCTATTGTTACCAAAGTCACCAATGTACAGATAATCAGCGTCCGCTGCTAGGTCTTCCCAATCCACATTAACAGCTTTCCGGATGGCGCAGGAGAACTTCAACTTGCCCATGAGGGTGTCTGTAATGAAAACACGGGCTTCATTTTTACTATCATTAATAAATAGGAGGTTTCCCTGAATTAAGACCATTCCACTATTTTCCTGGAGCTCAGGGGAGGGGAGGGGCCAACGCAACCGCCATCCCACCGGCTGACCGCGAAGGCCGGAAACCCAGAAACTTACCGAAAGAATGAGGAAGTTTTTTAGAAAAACTTGCATGTGAGCAAGGCAAAATCATCACGGAAAGGGGAGTTGCCGCGGAACGTATTAAGCTGCATAGCTACAATGGCATTAATTTCTGATGGGGTGAGAAGGGTGTTTTCCAGGAGGATGTTCATAAGACGGTCGGAACCAAAGAATTGATTTTCATCGTTTTGAAGCTCTGTGACGCCATCGGTGTAAGCCAGCAGAATATCATCGGTGGCCACATCACAGGTGGTGGTGGAGAAAGAGGGAAGCTCAGGAATCATACCGAGGGCTGGGGCCGTGGCATCCAGTTGACGCAGTTGGCCCTGATGGAGAAAAAATGGCGGATTATGGCCAAGGTTAACGTAATGGAGTTTGCGGTTGCGCGGATCAAAGCGCGCAAGGAAACAGGTGATAAATTTTTCGCCGCGTGCGGCCTGGTCCACCTTTTTATTTAAGGTGTGGCCGAGTTGGGCAAGATCTGGCAAGAAAGGAAAAAGGGCGCGCACATTGGCTTGAAAATTAGCCATAAGAAGGGCAGCGGACATGCCCTTGCCGGACACATCCGCTATACAAAGGGCCACATCCCCATCGGGTAGGGCAAAAAAGTCGTAGTAATCACCTCCCACTTCCTCATAGGTTTTGTGGGTGCCGCTCACCAAAAGGCCCGGCAGATCCTCGTTTTCCTGGGGAAAAAGCCAGGATTGCAATTCGCTGGCCAGCTCCACTTCTTTGCGTAAGGCTTCCTGACGGATGGCTTCTCTGGCCAGCTTTTTATTTTCCAAGGCCACGAAAACAATATTGTTGAGGGTTTGCAGGAATTCGGTCTGCAGCTCTAACCATTCGCCATTGTCAGAGGGTTCATCCGATACAGGGGCCAGCTGCACAAGAAGAAAGCCCAGTGTTTTCTCCTTGTGATATGAGGGGATTACCACATTAAATGGTAGGCTGGTTCCTTCCAGTGTGTGGGGATATTGAAGGTCCCCGAGTTGCTCTAGGTAGTTGTGCACGGAAAAGCCAGACTCTGGCTTAAAAATGTTCCAGTCGGAAAATTCACATTTGAGGGAATTATTTTCCTGACTAAAGAGGGCCACTCCGCGGATACTGGGTAATTGCCGTAAAATGTTTTCGTAAATACGCATGAGTTGGCTGCGGCTAAAGTTATCATTTACAGCCTGGGTGACCTGCTGCAGCATCTTGAGCATCAGCCGGAGCGTATTATCTTTGGAAAGGGCGGTGGCGATGGCGAAAAGGTTTTTGTGGGCGTAAATATATAAGACTGGATTTGTTAGGAAAGGTTTTTAAAGGGTGTGGGTGGGGTGCCTTAGGCGTAGAGAGGGCGGCCACAGGCCAGGCCCTGCCTGGCGGCGGGCCTTGCACCTGGTGGCAAGGTTGCCGGAGCGGGGGGACAGCCCGCAGCAGCTCGGCCCCTGGGGGTCGGGGGCATTTGCCGGCCCTATAGGGGGCATGCCCTTTTAAAAATTTTTTTCTGGATAAAGTAAAAGGCTTTTGGGGCTTAAATTCGGAAAAACTCTTTGCACCAAGGATGTTTTTTCCTTATAGGTTAGCAAACTGGTGCTGCTGGGGTAGGCGCTGTTCCTGGAGTTTTATGTCTTTTGCGCCGGCCGCGGGGTTGTTACCGGATTTCATGATTTACTGTTTTTCTGATTATGAAGGTGGAGCTGCCTAAGGGGAAGCATCCGAGAGGCACTCCAAATGCGAACAGACTTTAGAATAAGACTATCCAGGGGAGATCAGGAGGCGATGACAACACGAGGTTATATACAGTGGGTTAGGAGGTTGTAATTTGGGCCCATGAACGTAAAAAGCCGGTGTGGTGCCGCGACGAAGGCGTTTTTCTTTGGGCTAGGTTTAGTTGCCTCTTTCTCTCTTCGGGCCGATGAGGGGATGTGGTTGCCCCATCTGTTGCGACAAGGCCCCGAGGCCCGAATGAATCGGCTGGGTATGAAGCTGACAGCCGACGATATTTATAGCACCCTCCGTCCGAGCCTTAAGGATGCGGTGTTTCTTTTTGGAGGGGGATGCACATCGGAGTTGATTTCCCCCGAAGGCCTCCTACTCACGAACCACCACTGTGGATTCAGCCATCTTCAGGCGCTCTCTTCCCTTGAACGCGATTATCTGAAGTATGGATTTGTGGCCCGGACCCGCGCCGAGGAGCTACCTTGCAAAGGCTTGACGGTGACGCGCGTAGTGAGGATGGAAGATGTGACTCAGAAGGTGCTGGAGGGATGGCGGCCGGGGGACAGCGAGGAAAGGCGTGATGAAATAGTAAAAACCAACAGCACCAGGATCGTCCGAGAAGCCATTCAGAATACCCATTATGAGGCCAAAGTGGAGTCGCTCTTTTACGGTCATCAATATCTGCTTGTGGTGACTGAGGTTTTTCAGGACGTACGTCTTGTGATGGCGCCGCCGCAGTGTATAGGGGAATTTGGAGGGGACACGGACAACTGGATGTGGCCCCGGCATAATGGGGATTTTATGCTTTTCAGAGTGTATGCGGGTCCGGATAATAAGCCCGCCCCTTTTAGTCCCCAGAACAAACCTTACACTCCCTTAAAGCACTTGCAGATTTCCCTGGCCGGTGTTCAGGAGGGGGATTTTGCCTTGGTGGTTGGATTTCCGGGATTTACGCAGCAATATCTTCCTTCAGCGGGAGTGGCCTATATCCAGCACGTGGAGGACAAGGCACGGGTGGACATGCGTTCCTCCGTCCTGAAGGTGCTGCAGCAGGCCATGAGAGACTCTGATGCACTTCGGATCCAATACGCCGCTAAAGAGGCCCGCATCAGTAATGCCTGGAAGAAATGGCAAGGAGAAATAAAGGGTTTGGAGCGCTTGCAGGCTGTGGCCGCCAGACAAGCATTGGAGGTGCGATTCCGAACGGCTTGTTCTTTGGCTGGCAAACCCCATTTTGTTGCTGCGCTGGACAGTCTGAATGTTTTATATGTTCGCCACCAGGACGCTGCCCTGGCACGGGCTCTCCTGATTGAATTTCTTTATTACGGGCCTGATTTGCCTCGCTTCGCACACAGCTTTCAGAAAGTGGCCGAAGCCCAGGTCAACTGGCTGAATACAAACGAAGGGCGGGAGGCCCTGAACAAGCTGCGAACTTCGGCCGAAGGATTTTACAAAAATTTTGATCCTACGGTGGAGGTACAGATTTTTCATGCCCTTTTGCCGGTGTTCTGGAGCAAAATGCCAGCCCGCTTTGCCAAAAATTTGGAATTCAGTTCTTTGAAAGAGGACTTGGCCTCCTCGCTTTTCCTGGACAAGGCCCGCGTGCTGAGCCTCCTAGAGCGATTCACAGCCGAAAGCCAGGCCGCCCTGCAACGGGATCCGATCTACCGCCTGGCAGGGCAAATCATCCATCTTCTGAATCTGCAAGTGGCCCCAGAATACGAACGCATGCAAAGAGCCATGGAAAAGTACATGCGCCAGTACGTAGAGGGGCTGATGACGTTGCTGCCGGATGCCCGTCAATATTGGCCTGATGCAAACGGCACCCTGCGTGTGGCTTACGGACGAGTGATGGGTTACAGTCCCCGCGATGCCGTCCGTTACCACTTCCTTACCACCCACCATGGAATACTAGAAAAATACAGACCAGGGGACAGCGAATTTGATCTTCTGCCGGAGGTTAAGGAGCTGATGGAACGGAAAGATTTTGGCCCTTATTGTTTACCGAATGGCTCCTTGCCCGTGGCTTTTACAACTAACTGCCAGACCACAGGAGGCAATAGTGGCAGTCCTGTGTTGGACGCCCGAGGCCGATTGATAGGCATCAACTTTGACAGGGCCTGGGAAAGCACCATGAGCGATATTATGTACCACCCTGACCTTTGCCGGAACATCGTCTGCGACGCACGATATATCCTGTGGGTGATAGACAAATGGGCACGGGCTTCGCACCTCATTCAAGAATTAAGCCTTGTCCGGTAATAGGAGTTAGGCGAATAGAAAAATGCGAAACCTCTAAACCAATCAAATTGTACTCTGTTTAAAGCTAAACACTTTAGATGGTTAGGTTTTTGCCTACCGGCGACATGGGGTGTAATTTTGTTTTAAGTGATGCGTATTGACGTCGTTGCGGCAGTCCCTGAATTGCTGCACAGTGCTATAGAGTACAGCATCGTGGGGCGGGCCCAACAGAAAGGACTGGTAACTATCCACCTTCACAATCTTCACGACTTTGGACTGGGCAAATACCGCCAAATAGACGATTATCCTTATGGGGGAGGTGGGGGAATGGTGATCCGCTGTGAGCCGGTGGCGGCTGCACTGGATGCCTTGCTTCAGGAAGGCCAACCCGATGAAATTATTTTTTTATCGCCCGAGGGCGACACCTGGAATCAGGCATTAGCCAACCAATTTTCCCTGAAACGTCATTTGGTCCTTGTTTGCGGACATTACAAAGGCATAGACCAACGAGTGGTGGACAGTTATGCCACGCGCATCATCAGTATCGGGGATTACGTATTAACGGGAGGCGAAATTGCTGCAGCTGTTCTGATTGATTCCGTGGTGCGCCTACTGCCTGGAGCTATCGGTGACGAAGGTTCGGCCCTGACTGATTCTTTCCAGGATGGGTTATTGGCCCCCCCGGTTTATACCCGCCCAGAAGTATGGCGCGGTTTGCGTGTACCCTCCGAGTTGCTTTCCGGCAACCCCCGAATTGTGGAGGAATGGCGCTTTCAAAAAGCGCTTGAACGTACTGAACGCAAAAGATCTGAAGGTCTAAAATCCAAGACAGAAGATACGCGCTGATGAGCAGATAGGCCGTATCAGTGAATAAAATTCAATTCAAAATAGGAAGAATTTGACCCACATACCAGCGATGGCTGCGAATTCTGAACTTTTTGCGGCCACGCGTTCCAAAAACAGGAAAATATAGCTTTTCCATAGGGTAATCTACATGGTTTTTAGTCTGATGCTTGTTATTGGCTCAGGGTATAGTGCCAAGGAGTCACCGTATAATCCGTTCGTCCATTGAGAAGAACACTTTGCCAGATTTGAAATTCCCGAACACAGAGTTTAGTGAGGGAAGGAGTAATGTCCAGGGAAGGAAGGACAGTGATTTTGCATCCGTGAAAGCGTGCCAGCGTGATATGGGGCCAGGGATCTTGGGGTGTGCGGTCTTTTGTGCGCACGAAGGGTTCGCAGGCCTTTTTCAGGGCTTCGTGTAGCGCTGAAAATTCCTTGCAGCGGGCAAATCGCCACCATAGCATCCGGGGTCGCCGACTAGGCATGGGCACTAATCCTTCTGAGAAAATTTCAAAAGCTTTTACATCCACTGAAGCCTCCCCTATAGCCTTCCCTATCTCAGGAAGGGCTTCCACGGGAATATTTCCAATAAAGTAAGTAGTGAGGTGAAGGTTGTGGGGGCGCATCCACTTCCAACCGCGATATTGGATTTGTTGTGAAAGCGTTTCTACCAGCCGAACGGCCTCCTCGGGTGCCGGCATAGCTGCAAACACTCTTATGGACGTTTCGGCCGCTGCCCTAGAGCTTTCTTCCACAGAAGTCAATTTGTAAAATTGCACCGAAATTAGGAATTCAGCAGGTTTGGACATTGACCGTATTCTGGATAGCTTTCGGCAAGTGAGGGCCTTGGTAGTGGGGGATGTGATGCTGGATAATTATTGGTATGGTAGCGTAGAGCGTATCTCTCCCGAAGCTCCAGTGCCCGTTGTAGAGGTGACGGGGTCTGCCTCCATGCCTGGGGGAGCCGCTAACGTAGCCCTTAACCTCCGTAGTCTCAACGCCGTGGTGGATCTCACGGGTCTATGCGGCCTGGATGAAGCGGGGGCCACACTTCAAAACCTTCTATCACAACATGGTATTGGGAATAAATTACTTCCTGTGCCTGACCGCCCCACTACAACAAAGACGCGCATTATGGGCAACCAAGTCCAGATGCTTCGGCTGGACAGAGAAGTTAATACCGAAGCCGATCCTCAGCTTGCCGAACTCTTTCAAGGCCACGTGGAGGAAATTATGGACAGTGCTTCTTACGATGTGGTGATTATGCAGGATTATGATAAAGGGGCCCTTCATTCTGCCTTAATTACTTCCGTCATAAAACACTGTGCAGAGCGTGGTATTCCGGTCGTGGCCGATCCTAAACGCCGCCATTTCTGGGATTTTGCAGAAGTAACACTTTTCAAGCCCAACTTGCGCGAATTGGAGGATGCCTTGCAAACTTCAATCTCCAAACAGCTTAAAGAGGAGGATGTGGAGCGCTTACTTTCCTTATGCCGGCAGCGCATGCCTCATCACTTCACTATGCTCACGCTGGGGGCAAGGGGTTTGTGGCTTTCCTGGGAAGAAGGGCTTCTGAAGGTTCCCGCCCGTGAGCGCCATGTGCGCGATGTGAGTGGTGCCGGTGATACCGTGGCAGCCGTGGCCGCTCTGTGTTTGGCTGTGGGCCTGCCCCCTCAGATTATGGCTGTCCTTAGCAACCTGGCCGGGGGCAGAGTGTGCGAGGAACCAGGCGTTACAGCAATAACACCTGAAATGCTCCGCAGTGAAGCGCGTCACACATTTTTAGTTGCCTGATATGACTTCCAGAGCAGTTCAACGTTTTCGGGAAACGGTCAACCTGGCTATTTACAGCAGTAAGTCATCTGTGCTGCAGGTGCTGCGAATCCTCCGCCTGACGGTAGCCTTGCTATCTATTACCGTCATTTTGTACTACTTGGGATTCCCGCAAACGGAAAGAAGTCAATTTTGGGTGTTGCTTTTGATGCGGTTCAGCATAGCTTTTTTCATTTTTAGCTTCTTACTGAGATTCTTTTTTGATTTTGAGCCGCGCCGTTTCTTTAGGGAAAATGCCCTGGAGGGGCTTTTGCTATTAGCCGTTTTGGTGGACACCAGCGGGGTCCTTTTTGTGGGCAAACCTTTCCTCCGCTACTTGGTCACTCAAACGGGCATTCCCACCTTCAGCGGAATGTTCATGGTATTTATACAGGTCTTTCTGCTTTTTCTGGTGACGCTGGACCTTGTGAAAGCCGGAAAACACATTGCCCGCTGGAAGGTGCGTCCGGCTACCTTGTTTGTGTCATCATACGTTATTCTCATAATAGGAGGTGCCATTCTGCTTTCCATGCCCGAAATGCGTCAGCCAGGGGCCAGGCTCTCGTTAACCGATGCCGTTTTCACATCGGCGAGTGCGGCCTGTGTCACAGGCCTTACAGTGGTGGATACGGCCACCCATTTTACCTTTAAAGGTCATCTAGTGCTGTTGGGACTTATTCAGTTAGGGGGTTTAAACATTATCATCTTTGCCTCATTTTTTGCTCTATTGTCCGGACGGAGCGCCATAGGTCTGCGTCAGCAGGCCATCGTTATGGATTTTATGAGTTTTGAGTCCCTCAGTAGTACAGTGCGCATGTTGCGGGATATTTTGCTCGTTACGATGTTCATTGAGAGCCTGGGAGCCGTTCTATTATTTTTCACTTGGAGCAGTGATGTGCCTTTCAGCGGCTTTTGGGAAAAGGTGTGGTTCTCAATTTTTCATAGTGTAAGTGCTTTTAACAATGCTGGTTTTTCCCTGTTTTCAGAAAATTTATACACAGACGGGGTAAGGACCAGCTTCACCTTCCTGCTGGTGTTGGCTCTTCTAATTATTGCTGGCGGATTGGGTTTTCCTGTCATTCAAGATTTGTGGGGTTGGAAAGCGCTAAGAGAGCGGCTCAATCACCCTTGGAAAAAACCGCGTGTGCACACCCGTCTGGTTGTGAATGTTTCTATTTTGCTCATTCTGGCCGGAACTTTAGTATTTTATTTTTTTGAATCTCAAAACCCTGCTCAGTGGCAGAAAAATGGTTTTCAATACCTCTCTACCGAACAAAAATTAATAACTGCCTTTTTCCAGTCGGTTTCTGCGCGCACCGCTGGGTTCAATACGGTGGATTTCAGCATTCTTTCGGCGCCAGTTCTGCTATTTTTCGTATTTCTCATGTTTGTGGGGGCGTCTCCTATTTCCACGGGCGGTGGCGTGAAAACCACCACGATGAGTATTCTGTTGTTTTCCGGTTTAGCGAGCATTCGTAACAAGCAAAATGTGGAAATCTTCAAGTATCAGGTCTCACCTGAATTGGCGAGAAAATCATTTGGGATTGTGTTTTTTTCAGGTTGTGTGGTTTTTATCGGAACCTTTCTTTTAATGGCAATGGAACCTCACCTTCCTCCGCTCAACGTCTTTTTTGAGATGGTATCGGCCCATTGTACAGTGGGATATTCCACCGGTATTACTCCCGGGCTGAGCGATCCTTCTAAGTGGGTGCTGGTGGCCGCCATGTTTATGGGAAGGGTAGGTATCCTAACGCTCGCTGTCTCATTGGCCCGTCCGGCAATTTCAACCAGCTATGCCTATCCACAGGCCAATATAATCGTGGCTTGAGGCCATCAATTTTTAAGATTCAGATGTCTGAACAGATAAAACCTTTCAGTTCCCTTTTACCCAAGGAGCCTCAGGTACGTCGCATGTTTGACGATATCGCCTGGCGGTACGACCTGCTTAATCGCATTTTGTCGCTGCGGAAAGACATATACTGGCGCAGGGTCCTGGTAAACGAAGTCTTGCATCTCCGGCCTACGTGTTTGTTGGACGTGGCCACAGGCACCGGGGATTTGGCATGGGCATTTGCGAGAGCCTGTGTACCTGAAGTGGTGGGCATTGATATTAGCAAGAAAATGCTTGAGAAAGCGTGCGCGCGTTTCGTGAAGGGTGTGAAACCACCTCAATTCGTGGAAGGAAGCGCAATGGCTTTACCTTTTAAGGATGACTCTTTTGATGTGGTAACGGCGGCCTTTGGGGTGCGCAATTTCGAAAACATAGCCCTGGGACTGCGCGAAATGCACAGGGTCACAAGGCCCGGAGGTAGTCTTTTTGTCCTTGAATTTTCAAGACCTGCTTCTCCACTCTGGCGCAAAGTGATTGATATATACAACCGCTTTGTGGTTCCGGGTTTAGGCGCCTGTTTGGCGCGTAATTACGAAGCCTATAAATATCTCTACGAATCGGTGGCGGCTTTTCCTTCCGGTGCAGCATTCTGCCGCATCCTGGAAGACAATGGCTGGAGGGAAGTGATCCTCCGGCCACTCAGCCATGGGGTGGTGACTTTATACAGAGCTATTAAATAAGTTTGTAAATTTATTTTTTTGTTTTGGCGGCATCCATGCACCGGTCTTGGCGTTGCCTTTTTTGGGCCGGAGTGTTTTCTGTATTGCAGGGGAACGATTTCCTTCTTGCCCAGCGTTTTACCAAGCCGCTTAACCTGCCTAAACTGGATCGTAAGACCATTTATTTCGGGTTCCACTTGGGGGTGAATACCATGCCAATGGGCATTCGTCCGGTGGCCAATCCGGGTATGGTGGACAGTGTGTACCGCATTGAGCTGCAGAATCAGGGAGGCTTTACCATGGGTCTGCTGGGTAATCTGAAAATTCACGAGTACATCAACTTTCGCTTTCTGCCCAGCCTATCATTCGGCTCACGTAAGTTCCGATATACCATCCGGCAAACTGTGGATACCACTTCGCTGATTTATGATGTCCATAAAGGTGTTGAATCAACATACTTGGAGATGCCCCTGATATTGCGTTTCAAATCAGCCAGGCTGAACAACGTGAGGGTTTTCGTGGATACAGGTGTCAAATATTCTTTTGACCTCTCCTCAAAGGCCGGTACGGACGACAAAGGGGGCAACCTTTTGAAGCTACGCCGCAACGACCTTTCCTACGAATTGGGTTGGGGCATCGATTTTTACCTGCAATACTTTAAGTTTTCACCCAGTTTGCGGGTGTCCTGGGGATTTTTAAATGTAAAATACCCTGAAAAGCACATGTATTCAGCTTCCATTGAGCGGCTCTATTCCCGTATGCTGCTTCTGACTTTTTACTTTGAAGGTTCCCTATGAGCGGAGGGCTTTAGTTATGCCTTTTAATTCTAGCCCCCAAAGCGTTTAGGCGCTCATCAATCCGTTCGTAACCGCGGTCTATCTGATCAATATTGTGGATGATGCTACGACCCTCTGCGCTCAGGGCGGCCATGAGCAAGGCTACACCGGCTCGGATATCAGGGGAACTCATAGTGATCCCCCGCAACGGGTAACGTCGGTCTAATCCTATGACTGTAGCTCGGTGGGGATCGCAGAGAATGATCTGGGCTCCCATATCAATGAGCTTATCAACAAAAAAAAGCCGGCTTTCAAACATTTTCTGGTGCACAAGGACGCTGCCTTTGGCTTGGATGGCCGTCACTAGCACAATACTGATAAGATCGGGTGTGAAACCTGGCCAAGGAGCGTCGTATATGGTCAGTATGGAACCATCTATAAAAGTATCAATAGTATAATTTTTTTGAGAAGGTATGATTAGATTATCGCCGTTACGAACAATTATAATACCCAGTTTCTCAAAGGTGCGGGGTATGATTCCCAAGTGATCCACGCCAGCGTTGGTAATTGTGATTTCTGATTGGGTGAGGGCGGCCATCCCAATAAAGCTGCCCACTTCGATCATATCGGGCAGCAATCGGTGACGGCATCCACCCAGTCTTTCTACGCCGTGGATTGTGAGGAGATTAGAACCTATTCCTTCAATACGGGCGCCCATGGCTTGCAACATGCGGCATAGCTGCTGCACGTAGGGTTCGCACGCCGCATTATAGATGGTGGTGGTGCCTTCGGCCAGCACAGAAGCCATGATGATGTTGGCTGTTCCCGTCACAGAGATTTCTTCCATGTACACAAAGGCTCCCTTCAAACGACGGGCTGTCACGGTGTATGTCTGCCGCACGTCGTCGTACTGAAATTCGGCACCCAGCTGGCGGAAGCCTAAAAAGTGAGTATCTAGCCGACGCCGGCCAATCTTGTCGCCGCCGGGCTTAGGAATAAACCCCTTGCCATACCGGGCTAACATAGGACCCAGGAGCATTACTGATCCTCGCAATCGCGACGCCTTGTCCAAGAAAGCATCAGAATAAATGTACTCAACGTTCAAATCTTTACTGCAGAAGCTGTATACCCCTTCATGTAGCTTTTTCACCACAACCCCCATATCGGCGATGATTTCTATTAATTTCTGCACATCCAGGATTTCAGGTATGTTTTCAATGATTACTTCCTCATCGGTTAGTAAGACCGCACACAATACCTGCAGGGCTTCGTTTTTGGCCCCCTGAGGTTCCACGTTGCCACGGAGCGTATGACCGCCTTCTATCTCAAAGTAGCTCATGGGATTATTTGCGAAACAAAAGTAACCAGCGGGTCGCGCAATCCTTCCTTTTGCTTTGTTGCGTTCAGAAAGTCTCTACCTATTTTTTTCGAAATTATTTCTTTGATTTTTCTGCTCTTTCAATGCTTTAAAATCATAATTAAATTGGACTTATACATCTTTGCTTTATGGCCTACCACGTGGCGCAAGATATCCGGGAGGCCCGCACGCTTCCCGCAACCTATTACCGAGATGTTCAAGCTTTGCATCACCTGCGTGAAACTGTCTTTTTAAAGGCCTGGCATTATGTAGGCTTTGAGCAACAATGTCCTCAGCCGGGTTCCCTCCATCCTTTGGTGCTAATGCCGGGATTTTTGGATGAAGCTCTTTTTTTGAGCCGCAATACAGATGGCCAACTCTTTTTACTCAGCAATGTGTGCACGCACAGGGGCAGCATTTTGGTTAGAGAGCCTTGCCGGGCTCGTGAGGTGGTATGTCCCTATCACGGCCGTCGTTTCAGTTTGGATGGATCCCTTCTGTCCATGCCCTTATTCCAGGAAGCCAAAAACTTTCCGGGGGCCACTGACAATTTGGCCCGTCTGCCTTTGGAGCGTTTAGGTCCTTTGTTGTTTTCTTCGTTGGCATCAGAGTGCTCATTCAGGCAAGTGATGGGGCCTTTGTTGGATCGCATGGCCTGGTGGCCCTGGGAGCAGCTTCAGCCACGTCCCGACTTATCGGTCGTCTATCAGGTGAAAGCTCATTGGGCGCTTTATGTAGAAAATTATCTGGAAGGGTTTCACATTCCCTTTGTGCATAAAGGCCTGCATTCCGCTCTGGATTTCGGACAGTATTCGGTGGAAATATTGGACCACATGGTGCTGCAGACAGCCCCCGCCCGTAAAGCAGAAGAAGGTTTTCAGGAGCTGCCATCAGACGAAAGAGGTCAGCGACCAGCAGCCTTTTATTTCTGGGTTTTTCCCCACATTATGTTCAACTTCTACCCGTGGGGCCTGTCATTGAACGTAGTGGTACCTCAAACCATAGATTTTACCTTGGTGTATTATTACACCTTCGTTAATCGCCCAGAAAGATTGGGTCAGGGTGCAGGAGCCGAGCTACACCGAGTGGAATTGGAAGATCAAGCCATAGTGGAGATGGTGCAAAAGGGTATCCGCTCTCGTCTGTATCAAAGTGGCCGGTATTCCCCGACAATGGAAACCGGGACACATTATTTTCATCGGCTTTTAGCCCTTTATTCTCAATCAAAGTTAAATGGTGATCATACTTAATCTACTATCCTATGCACGTTGAAGCAGACATTGTAACCATCGGTGACGAAATAATGATAGGCCAAGTGGTGGACACCAATTCAGCCACCATTGCCCGTCGTCTCAACCAAATTGGAATACGTGTTGCGGCTAAATACAGTATCGGCGACGATCCACAAGCCATCCGTAACGCTTTACTGTATGCCGTGGGGCGGGTGCAAGTTTTGATACTTACGGGGGGGCTGGGCCCAACCCGTGATGATATCACCAAAACCACTTTAGCCGAATTTTTCGGGTGCCAGCTTGAATTCAATCCTGAAGTGTATGCCCAATTGGAAAGGTATTTATCGGCCCGAGGTCGGTCAATCAATGAAGCTAACAGGACGCAGGCCTATGTGCCCAATTGCGCCACGGTGCTCCAAAATTTTCATGGGACGGCTCCTGGGATGCGCTTTGAAAAGGAGGGAACAGTGATTTTTTCCCTACCTGGTGTACCCCACGAAATGGAAGACATGCTTGAGAAAGACGTGATTCCTTATTTGCAGGAACGTTTCCAGCTCCCTCCCATAGAGCATTTTACTTTTTGCACTGTGGGTATTCCCGAATCAGAGCTCATGCTGAAATTAAAGGATTGGGAAGCTGCTTTACCCTCCTGGGTTAAGTTGGCCTACCTACCTTCGCCCGGGATGGTAAGGCTTCGGCTCAGTGCCCAGCCAGGCCATACCGGCATGCTCGCCAAGATGCGAGAATTAGCTCTAAAAACCCAGCCGATACTAGGCGAAAGCCTCTATGCATGGAGCGATCAATCCATGGAGCAGACAGTCTTTGATCTGTGTGTGGATAGAAATCTCACCCTTGCTATGGCCGAAAGTTGTACGGGTGGCTTCTTAGCCCATGGAATCACATCTATTCCTGGCAGTTCCCGTTTTTTCCTTGGTAGCGCCGTTACATATTCTAACCAGGCTAAAACAGCACTTCTGGGGGTACCTAGCCAGCTGCTGGAGGCTCACGGCGCAGTGAGTGCACCTGTAGCTGAGGCCATGGCTGTGGGTGCCCGCAAGGTATTTCAATCCGACTGGGCGGTGTCAGCCACGGGAATCGCGGGCCCCGACGGGGGGTCGCCTGAAAAGCCCGTGGGGACCGTGTACGTGGGCGTTGCGGGCCCAGAGGGCTTCGTGACTCACCGTCACCTCTTGTTGGGCAATCAACGACTCCGCAATATCCAGATGACGCGACTGTTTGCTCTGGACTTGTTGCGGAGGTGTATCCTTAAAAATGCATAGAAAGATGGTCTCCACCAACCTGTTAACATTGATATGATATTCATTGAGAGGTTCAATGTTTGCGAATTTTATTCAGTTTCATACCGGAAGGCTTTCCGTTGTGCCTCTTAAGAAAGCAAAAGAGATAATCGGGGAGTTCTGAATTTTTTAGGTAATTTTTCCATATTTGGAAAAAACCTTATGATTGAATGATTGTAAGTAATTACATTAAAATTTAAAGATGGAATGGGATTTTGATGTGTTAGGTTGAATAAAATGGTGACTTAAAAAAAGTAATTTTTGTAAATGGATAAAAAATTACTTATAAGATTCAATAAGTAATTTATAATCTTACCCTTTTACTACGATGGCTGCATTACAGCCTCCAAAGCCAGAAGAAGTTTTGAGCACTAGGGGCCTATTTTCATTTAATGGATAATTCTCTGTGACCACGTGGAGAGGGTGAAGGGTGCCAGGTTCTGTGAAACCAGCAGAAGCAGGCATAAGGCGGCGGGTCATGGCCCGAAGAACAATTACCAGTTCTACCAAGGCCGCTGCCCCTAGACTATGACCCAAAAATCCCTTTAAGCTGTGGAGAGGGACTTCGCTCAAGCCTAACTGGGCCAGAGCTGTGCTTTCCATATCGTCGTTGTATAAGGTGGCGGTGCCGTGAGCCGACACAAAGCTTATCTCGCTAGGCAGAATTTCTTCAGCCTCTAGCACCGAACGGATAGCCGCTGCCAAGCCTGAACCATGTCGGTCCGGAGCTGAAATGTGGACCCCGTCATGGGCCACGGCTGAAGCGCCTAAAGAGGGGCCAGGGCATGGCTGGTCAGTGAGCCACAATGCTGCCGCAGCTTCAGCCAGGTTAATGCCGTCGCGGTGCTTGTCATAGGGGCGGCAAGGTTGATGAGAGAGGGCTTTTAGAGCGCTAAATCCAGCAACAACAAATTCTGTGAGTTCATCGGCAGCCACCACCAACACGTCGCTGCATAGCTTCTGGCGTATCAAGCGACAGGCAAAATCCACCGCTGCCAGACCAGAGATGCAGGCCATGGATATTGTGAAGACCTGAGCTCCTGGCCATAGGTTGTCTCGCAACCAGTGAGCACCTTCGTGGAGGTAAGGCCTGCGTGCCTGCGAGGCCGGCCAATGACGTATATTACCTTTGGTGGAAGCCACCACTATGGCAGCTCGCGCCGGATCAGCAGGCCGTAGTCCCTCAGTGGCTTCTTTGGCCACATACCACAACATGGTTTCCCAGCGAGCGAGGGCTTTCCCATCCTGAGGTGTTATGCACCATCCCCCCTCCACGCATCCTAAAGAAAAAACGCCATAGTGCGTAGCCACAGGGCGCACTCCCAACAGGCCTGCCCACATAGCTTCCAGGGCTCTGTCCACCCCCAGACCGTAGGGTGTTAGCAGGGATGACGCCCTTACAAACACCGGATTTGAATTCATGGAGCTTCTGGGGCACTGTCAAATAGTGTGGGGCCCACTCCCGAAAAACTGCGTCCCAAGTGGCGGTAGGCTTTTTCCGACGCTACTCGACCGCGGGGCGTACGTATCAGGAAACCTTCTTGAATTAAGTAGGGTTCATACACTTCCTCTATAGTGCCGGCCTCCTCACTCACTGCTGTGGCTATGGTATTGATACCCACCGGCCCTCCACCAAACTTATCAATAATAGTGGTGAGAATTTTGTGGTCCATGTCGTCCAGGCCATATGTGTCCACATGGAGGGCCTTTAAGGCCATGGCAGCTATTTCCTGGGTGATGGTGCCATCGCCTTTTATTTGGGCGAAGTCCCGCACCCGACGCAACAAGGCATTGGCAATCCTAGGAGTGCCCCGGCTGCGACGGGCAATTTCCATGGCGGCCTCCTCGGTGATGGGTGTCTTCAGGATAGAGGCAGAGCGCATGACAATGCGTTTCAAAGTATCAGCAGGATAGTATTCTAAGCGGGCTGTGATACCGAACCGCGCTCTTAAGGGGGCCGTTAACAATCCGGAACGCGTGGTGGCTCCTATTAGGGTGAAGGGATTTAAACCAATCTGAACCGAACGGGCATTAGGCCCACTGTCTATCATGATATCAATCTTGTAATCCTCCATAGCCGAGTAGAGGTACTCTTCTACTACCGCACTGAGCCGATGGATCTCGTCAATAAAGAGAATATCCCCCTTTTCTAAGTTGGTAAGGAGGCCTGCAAGGTCGCCCGGTTTTTCAAGAACCGGCCCGCTGGTTACCCTGATTTGAACACCCATTTCCCGGGCTAAAATGTGGGCAAGCGTTGTTTTTCCTAATCCTGGAGGTCCATGTAGAAGCACGTGATCTAAAGCTTCCTTACGTTGAACGGCCGCCCGGGCAAAAATTTTCAGATTCTCCAAAATCTTCTCCTGACCAGCAAACTCATCAAAAGTTAGAGGCCGTAACTCTTTTTCAAATTCTTTGTCCTGCACACTGGTATTTCGTATGGCGCTGTGGCTATTTCTTAGGCTGCCCACAGAAAGCAAAGGTAGTTTGAGGAGCGGGTTAGTTTAGAAAAAAACGTAACTAAAGGGACCATACAAGGCCCTCTGGTTAAAAGAGGCATCGGGTAAATTTGCCCGGTATTTGGTATGGAACAACCCCAAAAACTCCGCAGCATCATCACAGTGAACGAGTTCATCCGGCGCCAGGAAAAGCTCACGGGTGTGGCCACAGGAGAATTTTCGGGCCTGTTGATGGATTTGATCCTGGCGTCCAAAATTGTCCACAGGGAAGTGAACAAAGCCGGACTTGTGAATATCCTGGGCACCGAGGGCTCGGCTAATGTCAGCGGGGACACCCAGATGAAGCTGGATGTGTTTGCCAATGAACAATTCCTGGCGGCTTTGGAAGTTGGCGGGCACTGCTTAGCAGCGGCTTCTGAAGAGTTGGAAGGCATCGTGTGTTTCGAAGGAGGTCGTCAACGGGGGGCCCGCTACATCGTGGCCCTGGATCCTCTGGATGGTTCATCAAATATTGATGTGAATGTTTCTATTGGAACTATTTTCGCCGTTTTCCGGGTGGACGAGCCCGGTAAGTTGGTGACCGAAAAGGATTTCCTGAGGCCCGGCAAGGAGCTCGTGGCAGCCGGTTACGTGCTTTACGGAAGCAGCACCATGCTGGTGTTCACTACGGGTCAAAGCGTCAACGGTTTCACGCTGGATCCTTCGCTGGGAGAATATTGCCTTTCACACCCTGAAATACGCACTCCTGAGGTGGGCAGTATTTACTCAGTCAACGAAGCCAACTTGAACGATATGCCCGAAGGAGTTAAAAATTATCTTGCTTCCTGCAAAACGAAAAACAACCCAGCTGGCAAAGTTCACACAGCGCGGTACATCGGTTCTTTAGTGGCTGATTTTCATCGCAACCTCCTCAAGGGTGGTATTTACCTTTACCCTGCTACGGCCAAAGATCCTCAGGGTAAGCTACGCCTGCTTTATGAGTGTGCTCCTCTTGGTTTTATATGTGAGCAGGCTGGAGGCCGAGCCTCGGATGGGAACCGTTCCGTACTGGAATTGAAACCCGATACTCTTCATCAGCGCTGTCCGCTCTTTATCGGGAGTGCAGCCATGGTACGTCATGCGGAATCATTTCTAAATGGTTGATACACTTCCAAACCCTTTGGGGTTTGTACACAAAATACTCAACCGATTTGGTCCTCGTAGAGCGGGAAGCCCTGCGGAACGACAGGCTCAAGAATGGTTGGCCGCCTACCTATCTGATATTCCGGGTGTTAATGTCAAGCTTCAAGAATTCCGGGCTCCTTTGCGGGCCAAATTTGCCTCTTCTCGGCTCATTTGGCCTCTGTTTTGGCT
Source organism: Flavobacteriales bacterium (assembly GCA_025055635.1). GTDB lineage: Bacteria > Bacteroidota > Bacteroidia > CAIKAF01 > CAIKAF01 > JANWWQ01. Next base: position 3,810 of record JANWWQ010000006.1, on the reverse strand, counting down.
CTCACTCGGGCTGGCTTTTTTCGGTAATTCGCCTTTTGCGGCCTTTAGCCTGGCTTTTCCTACGGCTGTAGCATTCTTCCTGCATTTTGTCTCTTACCGTCACATCCTGGATTTCCTTTATCGTCGCCATAGCTCCCTCAATGTATTTGCTTCTCTAGAACCTCTGGAACCACCATGCCAGACCATCATACTTTCAGGCCACATGGACAGCACACCGGAATTTATATGGTGGTACCTTTTAGGCCAATTTTCGGCTTCTTGGATGGTTTTGAGCGGTGCCCTTCTAATCCTTTGGCCCCTTCATCTGCTGATCTTATTATTGGGTCAAATCTCCTTTTCCGGTCCCCACCTCCTATTCAGCGGGATTCTATATAGCCTGGCGGCGGCCGGTGGTGTCCCGTTTGTGTTCATTCATGGCCGCAGGGTTGTCCCCGGTGCTCAGGACAATCTTTCGGGAGTAGCCTGTGCTCTTGCCGTTTTTGAAGGGATGGCCCGCAATGGTCCTCTGCGCCGTTCGCGGCTGGTGCTGGCTTCCTTTGGTGCAGAAGAAACCGGCCTGCGCGGATCACATTATTTTGTCCGTCAAGCTCTTCATTACTTTCCGGAGGGACAGATAATAAATCTTAATTTGGATGGTATCCTTTTAAAGGATCACCTGAATTTTATCACCGCTGAGCCCAGTATTTGGGTGAGGCATCACAAAGAACTCATTCAACGAGTGAGAGCCTCCTTTGAGAAAGTAGGTATACAGACAGGCACTGGACCCCTGCTAATTGGGGCTACGGATGGCGCCTCATTTGCTAGGGCTGGCTATCCCAGTCTTACTCTTGTGGGGCTCCCACTGGATCGTCTCCATCCTACGTACCATACCCGGCGCGATACCCTTGAACAGCTGGATGAACAATGCCTTCATACTGTGTGTCAAGGCCTCCTGCAGGCCATTAGGGATTTGGACGATAATCCGTTCTGAAAAGAATAAACCGGTACTCTCAATGGAACAAGGCAAATAGTGGTGACCAATGTTCCTTCCTCTGCTGCGCAAGGGAACTGGAAAAAAAATTATCTAGCAAAAAGAATTGATAAATTTGACCACATTTGCATATTGTGAGTAAAGCTAGCCCTCCAGTGGTATTTATAACCGGGGCTACTTCTGGCATTGGTTATCAGACGGCTCTGCAGTTGGCTGTTAAGGATTTTGAGGTGATTTTCACAGGTCGCAACGAGCAAAAAGTCCGTGCCACCCTGGATGCGTTGCAAACAGTGAATCCCCGCAGGGAGCACCGTGGTTATGTAGCGGAACTAACCCTTGTGAAGGAAGCCGAACGCCTGGCTAATCAGTTATTAAGGGATTTGGTAAGGTTAGATGTTATAATCAGTAATTCGGGCGCAGTATACACCCGCCGTCAGGAGACCTCCGAGGGTTTGGAATACACCTTTGCCCTGAACCACATGGCGCCCTTTGTTTTGGTAAGGCGCTTGATTCCGCTACTACGTCAAAATGGAGGAGGGAGGGTGGTAATGGTTTCCTCCCATAGTCATTACAGTGCACGCTTGGACCTGGACGACCTTCAGGCCAAAAAGGGCTATTCGGCCTTACGCCAATATGCCAACACCAAAATGATGAACATCCTCTTTGCCAATGCCTTAGATCGTCGTTACGGGCAGGAGGGCATTAGGGCCAATAGCCTGCACCCTGGTGTTGTGCGTACAGGTATCGGATATAAACATAGCCATATTCCGGGGAGAGTAGCTTGGTGGCTATTTACCAGATTTAAGGGTATTTCGGTGGAAGCCGGGGCACGAACGCCTGTTTTTCTAGCTACAGCCCCTGATGGTATTGAGAAGGGAGGTAAGTATTACTCTAACTGCCGAGAAAAACAACCACACCCCTTAGTTTTGAATCTAAATTTACAAGAAGCCCTGTGGGCGCGTTCCGAAACTATTGAACAGGAAATAATGTCAAAATAACCATGAAACAAAGCCATCTCTTTATTTTTTTAACAAGTCTCCTGATACGCCCCTTGCTGAGCCAAGGGCAGGTGGGCTCGGATCCGGATGCCATTCCCGGAGAGTACATCGTTGTGATGGACCACCGGCATGATCCCCACACAGTGCTGGCCCAGTTGGAAGCTCAGGTACCAGGCTGGCTCCTGGATCGGGTGCTATCAGCCGATTACCGCATTTATCTGATCAAAAACTCAGCCAATGCAGATTATTTGCCTCTGCTCAAAAGAACAGAAGGCATTTTGCTGGCCCAGTACAACCACAAGGTATCCCTGAGGGCCACCCCCAATGATCCCAACTTTGCCACCCAGCAGTGGAGCATGCATAACACAGGTCAAAACGGCGGCACACCAGATGCAGACATTGACGCAGTGGAAGCGTGGGATATCACGACGGGGGGGTGGACTGTCCAGAATGATACCATCGTCGTAGCTGTAATTGATGGTGGTTTTCAGGTAAATCATCCCGACCTCCAGGCCAACATGTTCCGAAACTACAATGAGATTGCGGGCAATGGCATAGACGACGACCAGAATGGGTATGTGGACGACATTAATGGCTGGAATGCCTATACCAATTCAGGGACTTTGCAAAGCGACAACCATGGCACCCATGTGGCCGGTATCATTGGCGCAGTGGGCAACAACAACACTGGCGTGGCCGGGGTGAACTGGCGCGTGAAGATTCTGCCCATTTGCGGATCTTCAGGTTCAGAAGCCACCGTGGTTGCTGCCTACGCTTATGCGGCTAAGATGCGCAGGATGTATAACCAGACCGGAGGGCAGAAAGGGGCCTATGTGGTGTCCACCAACTCCTCTTTTGGTGTGGACTATGGCCAGCCGTCTAACTATCCTGTGTGGTGTGCCTTTTATGACAGTTTGGGCGCGCAAGGAATACTAAGCGCGGGGGCTACCGCAAATATTAACATAAACATAGATGTGGAAGGGGATATTCCTACGGCCTGTCCCAGCCAGTTTTTAATTACGGTGACCAACACCGACCGAAACGACAACAAAAATTCTGGCGCAGCTTACGGAGCCAACACCATTGACCTGGGGGCGCCGGGGACTCAGATTTATTCAACTATCACAGGTGGCAACTACCAAAATATGACGGGTACTTCCATGGCCACCCCTCATGTGGCCGGTGCCATAGCCCTGATGTATGCGGCAGCATGTGAGCAAACTATCAGTGACTCCAAAACTAATCCGCCCGCCGTGGCTTTGCAAATGCGTCAAGCTCTGCTCAACGGTGTAGATCCTATCAATGCCCTGAACGGTATCACCGTAACCAACGGCCGGCTCAACGTATTCAAAGCCCTGCAGAATGTGCAGGCCCTGCCCTGCGACACCACTCAGCCGCCCGTGGCTTCCTTCTCGGCTTCCCAGGTAAGTGGCTGCCCCGGCCTCACGGTGACCTTCAACAACACCACCACGGGCAATAATGTCTCCTACTTGTGGCTCTTCCCGGGAGGCGTGCCCTCTACTTCCACACTCCAGAACCCCACTGTCACATATCCCAACTTAGGGACTTATTCTGTAACGCTTATAGCTACCAATAATTACGGGCAGGATACCTTAATCATGCCTAACTACATTAATATCAACAATTCCTCCGTAACCACAATATGGCAAGAAACCTTTGAAAACGGTACGTTAGCCTCGCAGGGATGGACGGTTGTTAATCCCGACGGCCTGAACACGTGGGACATTTTCACCGTGGCCGGAAACTCTCCCGGCTCCAAGGCCGCAGGTGTGAATATTTTCAACAATCAGTCGGCAGCGCCCACAGTAGATGCTCTTATTT
>JANWWQ010000069.1 GCA_025055635.1 Flavobacteriales bacterium | reverse complement strand
CAATTCCAACAGGGCCCACCGCGCAATAGCTTAAGGCTTTAGAGCGGCTCGGGATAAACGGTTATATTCACTTTTCCATAGCCATATTCTTCCGATTCATCCCGAAGCTCTATGCGCACAGGATATTGCCCAGATACATCCCGGGTGCGCCACGACCATACGCCCATGGCGCTCTGGGCAGGGCCCCAGCGACGGTCAAAATATTGACGGAGGGCCTCGGCGAGTACGGTGCCCAACTCAATGCGCTCCAGATAAGCATCGGCCACTATTTCGCCAAGCCGCCCACTAGCAAGAAACACATATCGCACATAGAGACAGTTATTCCCCGGAAAATCCTGCCTCACCACCAGTGCTGAACGGTTACTCAGTTCCTGTACGTTGATCCCTTCCAGGTATTCCACCACAGCCCGCTCTTCGCCGATATCTACTCCGCGGAAGGTACCCACCGTGTCGCGGATGATAGTTAGAAGGAGGGGATGGGGAAACTTCGTTGTTTCAGGCGAAGCAGGTTTCTCTGAGCCACAGGCCCAAGTCCCCATTGTCCCCACCAAGAAAGAAAAAAGCCTCCTACATTGCGAATTCCAAAACATATCTACACCAAACCTTCCCAGGAAAAGCCCGCTAATCGGGCATACACTGCCATCAAAGTGCGTACATCCTGTTCGCAGTATCGCACAATACGGTTTAAATCCCTTAATTCATAATAGACTTTGAAGACCTGGCTACCGTCCAAATCGGTCTTAGGAGAGGGTATATCCAACACAGCTGCCAAAAGTTCCAGCGATACAAAAGATTTTACGTCTCCAAACTTCCAGAGTTCCATCGTGTCTATATGGGGTACTTCCCAGGGCTTGCGGCCACTTAAGTCCAGCAAGCGGGGAAGGGGAATCCGACGGGCCACCATTCTTCGGCAGATATATGGCAAATCAAATTCTCGGGCATTGTGGCCACAGAGGCGCTCAAACATGGGATAGTTATTCAGCAAATCTGCGAATTCTCTTAGAATTTGGGCCTCATCATCTCCGGCAAAGGATTTGATGCGGGGTGTGCCTTCGGCTACATAACCCACACTGATACAGATAATTTTACCAAATTCCGAATAGATACCGGCCCGTTCAAAAAGCTCTTCCGGCGTACGAGGGTCGTGACGGGCCAGAGAGGAGGCTTTGCGTTCCCATAGCAGGCGGAACTTCTCTGGAGTTTCTGCCAGGCTGGGCCAAGCCGGCACAGTCTCTATATCCAGAAAAAGGATACTGGAAGGAATAGATGACTCCATGTTTTTATCGGCTGTGAAGGTAGTGCTCGCGGGCCTTTTCTAGGTCTTCCGGTGTATCCACCGAGAAGGAGCGCTCTGTCCGCATCAAGGCATACACAGGTACGCCGTGGTAGAGCCAACGCAGTTGCTCCAGGCATTCCACTTGTTCCAGGGTGGTGGATGGCAGGGCTGCCAGATCCTTCAACCAACGTGTGCGAAAAGCGTAGATCCCTACATGTAATTTGTATTCGGGCGTGAGTAGAGTATCGGAACGCCTATGGGGTATTAGGGCCCGGCTGAAGTACAAAACTCTGCCCTGAGCATCCGTTACCAGCTTTACCAGTGATTCTTTGTCGGGTTGATCGTCAGGTCCTGCTGGGTGGCAAAGGGTGGCCACCCAGGCTTCCGCCTTTTTGGCCATAAAGGCCATTAGGGCATTCAAGGCTTCTGGGGAAAGGAAAGGTTCATCCCCTTGAATATTCACCATCACTTCATAGTGACGACCGGGATCTATTTTTTCGTAAGCTTCTAGGCAGCGGGAGGTGCCGTTGGGATGGTGAGAGCCTGTGAGCACTACTTCTGCCCCAAAATCTTCTGCTACGCGGGCCACGGTAGGGGAGTCGGTGGCCACCACCACCCTATGAAGGGCAGCCTGACAACTACGGGACCATACGTGATAGAGAAGAGGTTTACCACCGATGTCGGCCAACACTTTGCCGGGCAACCGCGATGAGTGATAGCGGGCCGGAATGATGCCCACTGTGAGGGGTAAGCTTAAAGAGACCATGGGAGGTGCAAAAATCATTATACACTTCAGTATCCACGCATGGCTTCGACGGGACTTAGCCGGGCCGCTGCCCGGGCCGGAGCAAGTCCCGCAAAAAGACCTGTAAGGGCGCTGATAACCATCCCTATTACAATATTGAGTCCCGAAAGGGTCATCCTGAAATTCAGAAAGGCCGACGCGATATGGGTTGCCACCCACACCAAGACCAGCCCCACAGCGCAGCCCACCAGCGCCAGAATTACTGCTTCCAGTAAGAACTGCCATAAAATGAAGGCGGGTGTGGCTCCCAGGGCTTTCTGAATACCAATCTGCACGGTGCGTTCCTTAACGCTAACAAACATTATGTTGGCCACTCCAAATCCTCCAATAAAAATGGAAATTCCGCCCAGAATGAGGGCTACCGCATGCAGCACCGTGAATATGCCAGAAACCTCGCGCACCAGCATATCCGTCTGGTTTATGGAAAAATTTTCCTCATCAAAAGGTCTTAGGCGGCGCAAGGCCCGCATCACCCCAGTGAGTTCTTCGCGGACCATGCCCAGCGGAATCCGTCCTTTTGGCTTTACGATGACTTCCGAATACAGGTCAGGATCGCTGAGGGAGTAGATGGTGCGAAAAAACAGCAGGGGCACGAACACACATTCATCCGTGAAACCACCCAGCAGGCTGCGCCCTTCGCGGGCTAAAACACCCACCACGCGCACAGGCCTATTACGAATCCTGATGATGCGTCCTTCGGCCTTTTGATTGCCTAACAGCTCTTTTGCTACCGTGTGGCCCAGTACAGCTACTGGGCTGCCTAAATGGAACTCGGTCTCTGAGAGAAAGCGTCCCTCAGCCAAGTTCACTTCCCATACCTTCGTGTAATCAGGAGTGATACCTTCCAAGGACACATTATTTAGTTCGTGGCCCTGGTATTCCACGGGGGCCGTGGTTTCTATCCGAAACACCACATTTTCTGCCAGGGGTAGCCGTCTGCGGATCTCATCGGCTTCCTGCCATGTGGGGGAGGGACGACTAAGATATTTCCACCAAGGATATTCGGCATTCATGCCACTCCAGGGCCATTTACTCACAAATAATACACGGGATCCAAGGTTTTCCAGACTGCGGCGAATATCCTTCTGGAGGGAATCCACGGCAGCCAGCACACTAATGATAGTGAAGATTCCGATAACAACCCCGCTGAGCGAAAGGAGAGTGCGCAGCTTATCTGACCGTAAGCCTGAGGAAGCCATCCTGAGGGCCTCCCAAAGCAAGGCATGTGATTTCATTCCCATGGCTGTATTTACAGCCTTTTAAGTTGGGCCACTTCGGCCGGCGTGAGATGGCGCCACCGTCCTCGTGGGAGATCCAATTTGGTGAGGCCCGCATACATCACGCGGTCTAGTTTTACTACTTTGTAACCGAGGGCCTCGAACATTCGGCGCACGATCCGATTCCTTCCGGAATGGATGAGTACACCCAGGGTGTCCTTACTGCTTCTCTCCACATAGTCAATTTCGTCGGGCTTGAATGGCCCATCTTCCAGCACCACACCTTCGTTTTTAAGCTTTTCCATGTCGCTCGGATGGAAAGTTTTATCCAGTACCACTTTATAGAGTTTCGGCACTTTGCGCCGAGGGTGCATCAGGCGCTCGGCCAATTCCCCATCGTTGGTGAGCAGAAGGAGCCCGGTAGTATTGCGGTCCAAACGACCTACCGGAAATAGCCGCGTGGCGCCACAGCCTTTAACCAAATCCATCACGGTCCGTCGACCCTTCTCATCCTCCGTAGTGGTGATACAATCTTTGGGTTTGTTGAGTAGGATGTATACCGGTTTTTCGGGAAAAATCCTGCGATTGTCAAACACCACTTCGTCACCTTCTTTCACTACATAGCCCATTTGTGTCACCACCTGGCCATTCACTTTCACTAGTCCGGCAGCTATGAATTTATCCGCTTGGCGCCGGCTGCAAATGCCGGCGTGGGCAATGTAGCGGTTTAGACGCATGCCCGCTTTTTGTGGGGTTTGAGCCGAAAGGGAGGAAGACGGTCGCTTGCGGCTCACTGGAGCTGAATTGTTTTTGGATACCTTTAAAGAAAAAGTGGTTGTTTTACCCTTTTTTAAAGGAACTTCCTTAACTTTTTTTGTTTTGGCTTTTGAATCCTTTTTTCGCCCTTTCACGGTGGGTCAAAAGTACTGCAGCCTAATTGCCATGCGGTCAAACGGCGAAACATCATCCTGTCCCATTCCGAAATATGCAAAAAGCTGCCTTATGCGCAGCTGTGACAAACTTGCTCTTGCATCAGAAAAGTATTCTATTTCGGAATGGTCAAAAGTCCTAGCGGAGTGCTTGGTTGAAAGGGTCAATTTCATAGATGCCCATTCGGTACTTAAGCAACTTGAATGGAATTGACACTTAATGATTTTGTTTTAGAATGGATGTACGACCTCTGTTTACGTCGATTAAACTCTAGCTTACTTCAATCAATGTGGAGAAACTTTAGAACCCCTATTTGAGCAAGGTCTTAGTTTTATCTTCTTCTCTTTTCAGTCAGCGGAGTTTGCCTGAGTTTCGATCGCAAGCCATAATTTTGAAAGCTGCGGGAGGAAATTTCTAAAAGCGTTCACTGAACATCTGGGACAGTTGTGGGTTCCTTTTTCTTAGGTGGGAAAGTACTTTTGCTCCCCGTCTTTCTGGTGATCTTAAGGAATTCATGAATCCGCACCGTTTTCTTCATCGTCACATTGGCCCCTCCGAGCAGGAAATGGCAGAAATGCTTCAAGCTCTGGGGTATAATAGCATGGATGAGCTGGTCAAGGCTGTGGTACCTGCCGATATACGCCGTTCGGAGCCCCTCCGAACTCCGCCAGCTATGAGCGAGCATGAATACTTAGACCACATGCGCAGCTTGGCCTCTCGTAACCAGCCTTACCGAAACTTCATCGGGCAGGGCTACTATGGTACCGTGACTCCACCGGTCATTCAGCGCAATATATTGGAAAGTCCTTATTGGTATACGGCTTACACTCCCTATCAGGCAGAAATTGCCCAGGGCCGTATGGAGAGCTTGCTCAATTTTCAGACACTGGTGAGCGATCTGACGGCACTTCCTTTAGCCAATGCTTCCCTGTTGGATGAAGCTACTGCTGCTGCCGAGGCCATGACGATGCTGCATTCCGCCCACGGCAAAGCACCCATTCGTCGGTTTTTCGTGGACGAGAAGATATTTCCCCAAACACTTTCGGTCCTTAAAACCCGTGCCCAATCCCAGAACATTGAATTGGTGGTTGGCCAAGCCAAAGACTGGCCAGGGGAAGAGGGATTTTTTGGTGTGCTGGTGCAATACCCTGACCGCGAGGGGGCCATTAATGATTGGACAGAGCAGGTGCTCCGGTGGCAATCCCTAAACATCCGCGTGGCGGTGGCCACCGACCTACTAGCTCTTACCTTACTCAAACCGCCCGGAGAGTGGGGAGCTGATGTGGCTTTTGGTAACGCCCAGCGCTTCGGAGTTCCCCTGGGTTTTGGAGGGCCCCATGCGGCCTTTTTTGCTGCCCGGGAAGTATACAAACGCTTCATGCCTGGTCGCATTATTGGCGTTTCGGTAGATGCCACCGGTCGCCCCGCCCTTCGTATGGCCTTGCAAACCCGCGAACAGCACATCAAACGCGATAAGGCCACGTCCAATATCTGCACAGCCCAGGCCTTGTTGGCAAACATGGCCGCCATGTATGCCGTGTACCATGGTCCCGAAGGGCTCACAGCCATTGCCCGCCGTGTGCATCAGCTGGCCCTTAAGACCTATGCGGCTCTTCAAAGTGTTGGTGTTCCTGCGGTGCACAGCACCTTCTTTGATACCCTTACGGTGCGCGTGTCTGACCTTGAAGCCCTCCGTCACCGGGCCGAACAAGCCCGCGTAAATCTCTACTATGCTCCCGATGGTTCGGTATCCTTCAGTTTTGATGAAACCCATTCCGAAGAGGACGTGGACCTGATAACAGAAATTGTTACAGGTCAAAGGCCAACTGTACATCGGGCCTCTGCTAACTGGAATGGCCAACACGGCCTGCCGGCTTCTTTGCGACGCACATCGGCTTTCCTGACCCATCCTGTGTTTAACACCCACCACAGCGAAACGGAGCTGATGCGCTACATCAGTACGCTGGAACGTAAGGATATTGGTCTTAACTACTCCATGATTTCGCTGGGGTCCTGCACCATGAAGCTGAATGCTGCGGTGGAAATGATGCCCATCAGTTGGCCCGAATTTGCTGCGGTGCACCCCTTTACTCCGGAAAGCCAAGTGCCTGGTTACATGGAGGTGATCCGTTCTTTAGAGCAATGGTTGGCCGATATAACTGGTTTTGACGCCGTTTCTTTGCAACCCAATTCTGGTGCTCAGGGAGAGTATGCAGGTCTCTTGGCCATACGATCGTACCTGGAGAGTGTGAATCAAGGGCATCGTAATGTGGCACTTATTCCGTCCTCAGCCCACGGCACCAATCCGGCCAGTGCTGTCATGGCCGGTATGGAAGTGGTGGTAGTGGCCTGTGACGAGCGCGGCAATATCCGCTTAGATGACTTGGAAACCAAGGCCCGCCAATTTAGCGATCGCCTCGCATGCATTATGATTACTTACCCCTCCACCCATGGGGTGTATGAAGCTCACGTGCGGCAGATCACCGATACGGTGCATGCGTACGGCGGACAAGTGTACATGGATGGGGCCAACATGAACGCGCAGGTGGGCCTCACCTCGCCGGCGCTCATAGGGGCCGATGTGTGCCATTTGAACCTGCACAAGACCTTTGCCATTCCCCATGGCGGGGGAGGCCCAGGGATGGGTCCGATCGCCGTGCGGCGCCACCTGGCCCCCTTCCTTCCTGGCCACTACCTAAAAGGCGACGACCGCAACGCCGTGTCGGCCTCTCCCTACGGCAGTGCCCTCATCCTGCTCATTTCTTATGGCTACATCAGACTCCTGGGGCCCGAAGGACTCAAAAAGGCCTCTGAAGTGGCCATCCTGAATGCCAACTACCTGAAGCATCTACTCAGTCAGGATTTCCCGCCGTTGTACACGGCGGATAATGGCACCGTGGCCCATGAATTCATCATTGATTGCCGTGAATTCAAGCGTACGGCGGGGGTAGAAGTGGCCGATATTGCTAAAAGACTCATTGATTATGGCTTTCATGCGCCCACGGTGTCGTTTCCCGTGCCCGGCACGCTCATGGTGGAGCCCACGGAGTCGGAGTCGCGGGCCGAACTGGAGCGCTTTGCAAAAGCCATGCACGCCATACGTCGGGAAATTGCTGCCATTGAGGCTGGCCAATGGCCCCGCGACAATAACCCCCTCAAAAATGCACCCCATACTGCCCTGGACATAGCCTCAGATAGCTGGGACCGACCCTATAGCCGGCGCCAGGCCGCCTTCCCCCTGCCCTGGCTGGAAAGCAATAAATTCTGGCCTCCTGTGGGTCGGGTCAATGATGCCTACGGCGACCGCAACTTGATGTGCATCTGTCCTCCCGTAAAGGCTTATGTGCATAATTCAGAAACGTTATTGGAAGAAAAATCATAAATGTTTAACTTTGTTTTGAAAAATCCATAGTATGAGAACCTTTACCCTTATTTTTCTGATTGCCTCCATCGGCTTGCAGGCTGGGGCCCAAAGCTGGCACACACCTCTTTCTCAGTCTCACCGAAAGATTGCTTCTATCCCGCCTAAGCCCAAGATTCTGGATAAGTCTACCCAATCCTATTTCATAGATTATGAAGCTTATGACTTCTTCCTCAATGGCAACGACGACAACAAAATTCAACGCAGTATATCCGACGTCCTCTATGATCGTACGGATTCCTTCAACCTGACTCAGGCCTACGTAGCTTTTGATTCTCTCATACTCACTACTGATTATTCTGACTTTCTGCCGTACAACAACACCGATTTTTCCAGTATCACAGTAGATACTGTTTACGTGGTACTGTGGCATGGGAAAACCTCTTCCAGTACGCTGGCGGATACCCTTGTGGTGAGCCTCCACCCTACACAGGGAGGGCGCCCCTCTGAATCCACGACCTATGCCACCCAGGTTTTAGAACTTTTCAATTCCCTTTCTCAGCCGGCTACCCCAAACGGCTATCCTTTGGATGTTGTTCCATTTCCATTTAACTTCACTCTACCGCCCAATTCCAACAATTCCTTTTCGGTGCGTTTTCGCTTTCGGGGATATCCGGGGGACACGGTGTACGTCCTCTACTCCTGGCCTTCCACCGGCAACCAGTGTGGCTCCTTCACAGGCGTTAAGGATATCGTGGTGGCTTCCGTCTATCCTAACTCCTTTTATCGGGTGTATTTAGGGGGGCAATCCAATAGCCCTAATAATTTGTTCCCCCGAACCAATGGTGTTTTTGTGTGGTATCTGGACTGCGACGGTTCAGGG
>JANWWQ010000068.1 GCA_025055635.1 Flavobacteriales bacterium | reverse complement strand
GCCGGCCGTAAGGTGCTCATTGAGGAATTCCTCCAAGGCATGGAATGCTCGGTGTTTGTGTTAACCGACGGCCAATCGTACCGCCTCTTGCCTGAGGCCAAGGATTATAAACGTATTGGAGAGGGTAACACGGGCCCCAACACGGGAGGCATGGGAGCTATATCGCCCGTGTCTTTTGCGGGCGAAGAGTTCATGGACAAGGTCCTTCGTCGCATCGTGGAACCTACCCTGAAAGGCTTGCGCCATGAAGGCATCATTTATAAAGGATTCCTGTATTTTGGATTGATGAATGTGGAGGGCGAGCCCTATGTAGTGGAATACAATTGTCGTCTGGGAGACCCCGAGGCCGAGGCCATTCTCCCTCGGATCATTACAGATTGGGTGTTAGCCTTTGAAGCAATACATCAGGAATGCGTGAATGATGTGGACCTGCTGATAGATCCAAAGGCTTCAGCAGCCGTGGTGTTGGCTTCGCAGGGGTATCCGGACCATTATGATACAGGCTTTTTAATTTCTGGCCTTGACGTTGCGGAAGATGTGCGAATATTTCAGGCTGGTACCAAAACCGAAGGAGGGCGGATCTTCACGGCTGGAGGCCGTGTACTTGTGGTAAATGCTTTGGCCTCAACCCTCCGCGAAGCCTTGGAGAAATGCTACCACGCTGCCGACCACATCCATTTTGATAATAAATACTTCCGCCGCGACATTGGACGTGACGTCCTCGATTAGTACGCTGGATTCAGGGCAAGGTTTTACTGTGATAGCGCTGGAGCCCCACGCTCAAGAGGTAGCTGAAGCATTAGCCCATTTTGTGCAGGAGGTGCGAAATGGACGTCCCGCTATAGAGTTTAGTACCTCAGGCAGTACAGGTCCGCCTAGGAAAATCACCTTTGATAGTAAGAAAATTCTATTGTCAGCTGAAGCATCCATCACCGCTTCAGGGCTGGAGGCTCACTCAGGAGCCCTTATTTGTCCCTTGCCAGCACACACGGTGGCTGCGCGCATGATGGCGGTCCGGGCTTGGATATTGGGGAGACCTCTTGGGGTTTTGAAACCAGCCCTGCGGCCCGCTCTGGAGAACATCCCCCCAGGGCCGATAGCCCAGATAGCCCTCTCTCCCGCTCAATGCCAGGCCCTTTTAGATAGTGGATTCGGCCATGTTTTGGCCTCCATGGGTAGTGTGCTTGTGGGGGGAGGCCCAACTCCGCCCAACTTAGAAGCCCTGTTATTGCATTTTCACATTTCGGCTTTTATCACTTACGGCATGACCGAAACATTGGGTCATGTGGCCCTGCGTCGTTCAGGCCAGCCCCACTATCACTCCCTAAATCCATCCATTCGCTTTTCGGCGGGGGAGCAAGGCTGCATCATCATAGCCACTCCATGGACCGCTGGGCCTTTGCTTACTACTGATGTCGGAGAGGTCATTGATCCGTTCACCGTGCGCTGGCTCGGACGTGCCGATTTTGTTATCAACTCCGGCGGAGTGAAAATCCATCCCGAAGAAGTGGAACGTTTACTTGCTCCCTTCATGCCCTCGGATTTAGCTTGGTTTGTGGGTCCAGCTCCTGATGAACGATTTGGTAGCGTTCCTGTGCTGTATGTGGAGGGAGAAGTGCCTTCGTTTGATTGGTCGGCAATATGGGTGAACGCCTTACCAGAAAAGTTGTGGCGTCCCCGAAGAGTGGTGGCCCTTCCCCGCTTTCATCGGAGTCCTGAAGGTAAATTCTTGAGGGGTCCCACCCTTCGGACGGTTTTTGAGCAGCCATAGCTTTTAGCCTAGGTGGAGAAGCTCGCTTTCAGCGTACATTTGTCTGGGTTATGGTACGGGAAATACAGTTCAGGGAAGCCATCCGGGAAGCCATGGTGGAGGAGATGAGGCGCGATGAAACGGTATTCCTCATGGGAGAAGAAGTGGCCCAATACGACGGGGCGTACAAAGTGAGCAAGGGAATGCTGGCAGAATTCGGCCCCCGCCGTGTTATTGATACCCCCATTTCAGAGTTGGGGTTTGCAGGAATTGGGGTGGGTGCCGCCATGAATGGCCTCCGACCCATCATTGAGTTTATGACATTTAATTTTTCTCTGGTGGCCATTGACCAGGTTATTAATAATGCGGCAAAAATTTATCTGATGAGCGGGGGCCAGTTCAATATCCCCATCGTTTTTCGGGGCCCCACCGGATCGGCGGGACAACTGGCCGCCACCCATTCGCAGTGCTTTGAGAGCTGGTATGCCAATTGCCCTGGGCTCAAGGTGGTGGTCCCCAGCAATCCCTACGATGCCAAGGGCCTTCTAAAAACTGCCATTCGGGACAATGATCCTGTCATTTTCATGGAAAGCGAACAGATGTATGGCGATAAGGGGCCTGTCCCCGAAGAGGAATACCTCATACCACTGGGGAAAGCTGATGTCAAGCGCGAGGGCATGGATGTTACCATCGTCTCATTCGGCAAAATGATGAAAGTGGTGTGGGCTGCGGTCAAAGAATTGGAGAACCAAGGGATTCAGCCGGAGGTCATTGACCTGCGCACAGTGCGCCCCTTGGATTACGACACTGTGATTCGCTCTGTGATGAAGACCAATCGCATGGTGGTGGTAGAGGAAAGTTGGCCCTTGGGGAACATTGCTACCGAACTTGCCTACATGGTACAGCGACGGGCTTTTGATTACCTGGATGCTCCGATTCATCGTGTCACAGGCGCCGATGTGCCCATGCCTTTTTCCCGACCTCTCGTGGACGCTTATTTACCCTCCGCAGCACGTATCGTGGAAGCCGTACGCTCTGTGATGTACCTGTGAAAATTTAATAATAGGGTTGTCTTTTTGTTCAAGACTAATATATTTAATCTAATGTTTAAAACAACACTATGCTATTTTGTTTACTAAATTCAATAGTAGCCCTGTCCTGGATTAAAATCGATCAAAATAGATTAAAAAACTATAATAGTGCGATTTAACTATTATAAATAAATCTTGATACGGCTTCCAGGAGCTGAAGAGTCTGAGCGTAAATTCCCGGATAGGTTTTTTCGCTGGGCCCAGCAATATTTAAAACTTTTATTGTAGAGTGTTCAAGAAGCCATTCCGATATAATCTTTTCAGCCCCCATGGTGTAAGGGTCTACAACCAGCCAGGGTTTCCCGAATTGGCGAGCACACTGAATAGTCCATTCTGTGCCTGGATCCTTTTCTAAACAAGAAGGCCAAAAGATTAAAGTGGCATCGGCCTCGCGCACGTTGTTTTGCGTTCTCTGGGACCGGGGAATATCCGGTGCGTCAGGGCTTCGGTCCCTGTCTGCTTCCTTCAATGGAAATTCCTGAGGGATAACTCCCCCCTCGCATATTCTTCCTGGCGGGCACCATCCTCCGATTTTTATACCTTTCGTGAGAGCAAAACGTAAAGCCGCTTGGTCCACACCCGTTTGGCCTCCGGAAATGATTTTCTCTAGGGGCATGTCTCTTAAAAAATTTAATAAAGATTAGCGCTCATGAGTTTAAGTTAAATGAACTGCTTGGAGTTAAATCCGTGACGTCGTGACTTAAAGACGCATGTTGAAGGTTAATTTTCTTCCGGAAACCCTATTTTAATTCATTCCAAAACCTTAAAACTGAATTCCTAAGCAAAAATCTAAGTTGGTATTAAACAAATCCTTCACCCATGGGTTTTTAAATGGATAAAATGGATAATTTATTGCTTCTTTACGGTAGCGCGAATAAAATACTTGCGGTCCAATTCCAGCGTAGAGGGACTCCTTGGCAGACGTATGCACTTGTATTCCAAAAGATATCCCCGATATCATGCCGTGAAAGCTTCGGCGATTGGGATCAAAAAAATAATAATAATGCGGAAAATTGTATCCATCAATGGCAGCTCTATAAATGTACCCTAATCTGAAATCAAAAAATGGACTTACCCACCTATTGAGAAGAGGGATTCGTGCAAAGCCAAAAACCGGAAATCCCAGCATGTGTTGTTTATATTCAATGGCATCAGCATGGTAATCAAAACCAAAACCTGCACCTACAATTAAATGCGGATTAAATTGAAAACCATGAATGGTCATTAAAGAAATGATTTTTTCCCCGTTTTTAAGCACTTCCTTACCCATGAATGTTGCTTTATCATTGTCAAAATAATAAAGTTTTGAAAGATAAGTTAAGCCCGTCTGGAAATGACCCTCAAAAAAGGCTACGTACCCCCGCTTTTTAATGATCTTTCCTTTGCGGGTGGTGAAACCCCATTGCTGACCTACCTGCTGGAATCTTGTGATTCTCTCTATATCTGCGAAGGAAATACTTTTTGTTTCGCTATTATGCATTTTTAATTTAAGGTAATCCCCGGGGACTTCCTCTACAATTTCCCCTTCCGAGGTATTTCCATTTTTAAGCTTGATCTTAGCCAATTGCTTCGGGGCCTGAGCCCAAGCAGCCGAAAAGTATAACATCCCCCACAGGAAAATGAGAATTCTGAGCAGGTGTGCTTTTACATTTGATCGACAATTGCACATGATAGTGAACATAAAACATGGCTTTGTGCAAATATAAAAAAAGTAAAAAGCTTTGGAAGATCTTTTTGCCTTAATTTTAAGGAGGAAACTTTGAATTTAAGAAGATCGCGTTTGATTCACATTTTACCTTTGACATAGCCCTTAATTTTTCGGGAATCAGAATTTTTCTGAGATTTCTTAAGAGATTAGTTTTTAAAATTTCAATATTGCAATGTTCATTAAAAAACAACGGAGGCTCCTTACATTTCAAGAAAGGGAATCAGGGCTTCTTCTGACTCAATCATGGATTATACAGGAAATAATTTAATTGACTTAGGTGTTGTCAGGAACAAATTAAAAACTATCTCCAATAGATACTATGTTCGTAGTAAGCAGAAAATGTTCTGTAGCTTCTTAAGATGGCTGGGGCCCCAGGAGGACGCGGGAAGCCTTGAAATTACACGAATTTGACCTTGAACCGGGGAGCGTAATACCAGCGATGCCATACGAAGGCCAGGGCCCCCAACATGCCGTGGTAAAGGGCTTCGGAAGACCAGATCCAGGCCAGGGAGGGCTCTTCCCAGGAACATACCCAGTCCACATACGCTAGATACACCACCAGGCAGGCGCCCTCAATGAGGAGCGTGAAGCGGGTGAGGCCTGTGCCCGTAATGGATGGAAACAGTACAAAGGCCGCCGGCAAAAGGGCCACGGAAAGAGCCAGGCTCCACCGGGTCTGTGCGGCCAGAGCCACCACCTCTTCATGCGTGGAGAATACGGTCAAGGAGGGCTCGTATAAAAACACCGTAATCAGGAGCCAGGGCCAGCAAAAAGTTATCCCAGTGAGGAACAAGCGCCGAGCCAACAACGGAGCTTGCTCAGATCGGTTTTGGCCCAGCAGGTTGCTCACCATGCTACTGACCGTGGCACTGAGAGCAATGGCAGGCATCAGCGTCAGACCATAATAGGCTCTAACCACCGAAGAGGCTTCCAAAAGTTGGAGGTCAGCCCGCTCAATGAGAGTGAAAAACAAGAGCCAGGAGACTATGGAAAGTCCGTTTTGCAGGAAAAGAGGGCCGGACACACTAAGAATATTCCGCAATGTGGTGGACTGAGGAATGGCAGGTCTCCACCGGAGGTAGGTGCGGTGCCGGCGAGCCGACACGAAGAGCAACAAAATGAAAAACACCACTACCTGGGCGAATACCGTGGCACGGGCCGCACCGGCCACCCTCTGGGCTTCCCATCCAAAGCGCCCGAAAATGAGCACATCGTCCAGGAAAATATTTATAATGGCTCCGGCCCCTGTAGCGATAGAAACAGGGCGGGTGCGGGCCGTGCCCACAAAATAGGCATTGAGCACTAAGGCCGGTAAGGAGAAAAACAGTTCTGGAGCGCGGTGGTGGCAGTAAATAAGTACTTCGGCCTTAAGTCGGTCGTCGCGCAGAGCGGCCTGCAGGAGGTCATCCAGAGCCAGGCGTAAGCCTCCAAAGGCAGCTAAAGCGTAAGCCCCCATCAGATATGCCCCGTGCCAAACAAGGGCAGAAACGGCCTTAGGCTCTCCCTGGCCACACTTCCGGGCCACCAGCACATGCAAACCATGAGACAATCCTAACCCCACTACCGAAATAACCAGAAAAATGAGAAACCCATAATTACCGGCAGCCTGCTCCACAGGCTCTAAACGGCCGAGGAAGTACACATCGGCGATGCCCACGATTATCTGGGCCATTGCGCTCAGCAGCAAGGGCACATATACGCCCAGAATATCTCTGAATGTGAAGCTGCCGGACATAAGGAATAGGGTTGATTAATCTACCTGCAGGAGAAAGCCTTTGAGGTAGCGCCCTTCCGGGTGGGTGAGCAGCCACGGATGGTCCAGGTCAGGCCCTAAGTGGCGCAAAACGCGCACCGAACGCCCCGTGGCGATGGCTGCAGCCCGTACCGCCCCTTCAAACTGGCTTTCGCTGACCACGGCTGTGCAGGAGAACGTACATAATAGCCCTCCTGGTTGCACCCGCAAAAGGGCCCCCTGATTTAAGCGTTTATAGGATTGTATGGCGGTGTGCCGGGATAGAAGGCTATGGGCCAAGGCAGGGGGATCACATATCACCAGATCGTAACGCTCATCGTGGGTGTGGATCCATCGGAAAATATCCGCCTCCGCGCAATCGTGGCGCACCGATGGCAGCCCATTTAATTCTAATTGCTCCCGAAGCACTTGAAGGGCTTGTGCGGAACTGTCCACACTGCGTACAAACGAGGCTCCTCCAGCTAGAGCATTAAGCGAAAAACCGCCTGTGAAAGAAAAGAGATTGAGTACTCTACGACCCGAGCTCAGATGACGCACCAGAAGGCGATTGGACCTTTGGTCCAAATAAAAGCCTGTTTTCTGACCCTGTCCAGGTTTAACGAGGTACCAAAGTCCATGTTCTAAAACTCGTACTTGATTGGCGGCCTCTGAGGACTGGGTTTCTGAGTTCTTGGAGCTCTGCCATGCCTCAGTGACTATCACGTGCCGCAAAGCAGAGCCCAAGTTATCTTGAAGGCTTTTTGTTATCAAGTCACGCCAGTAGCAGGCGGCTCTATGATGCAATTGTACCACGACGATCCCATCGTACCAATCGGCCACGATACCAGGCAGCAGATCTCCTTCTCCATTCAAGAGCCTAAATGCGGTGTGAGGCGCCGGCTCAAATCCTAGCTGACGCCTGCAGGCGAGGGCTTCTTCCACGCGTCGTCGGATCGCAGTCTCCCCGTCTGAAAGTTCGGCACCGAATAGGACTATCCGTACAGCTATAGACCCCCCGCAATAATAACCGGCCGCTATCGGTTGATCTTGAAAATTATGAATAAAAACCCAAGCCCCCTCTTCAAGCCCATCCGTATTTTCCCTCAAGGCCCCCGAAAATATCCATGGATGTCGCCTTATAACGGAATCTTCTCGACCTGGCTTCAGATGGAGAACGAGCGGAGCGCTCACAGCACCAAAAATAGGTTGGGACGCGTACCTTTGCGAAAATGTTAAATTATTCTCCGCAAGAACCCTTCGGATTGGAAACACCCGTTGATTTGTCCCTTGACAAGGGGTCTAAAAGATTTTATATAGAAAGTTATGGCTGTCAGATGAATTTCTCGGACAGCGAGATTGTGGCCTCCGTAATGGAAAAACATGGTTATCAGTTGCATGACCGGGCCGAAGGGGCTGATGTAGTATTTCTGAACACGTGTGCTATCAGGGAGAATGCCGAGCAGCGTGTAAGGGCTCGCCTGAGAGAGCTGAAAAAATTAAAAAAACAAAAACCTTCGCTGATTGTCGGTATGCTGGGATGTATGGCCGAAAGGCTGAAGGAAGAACTCCTGGAACAAGAAAAACTGGTGGATGTGGTGGCCGGTCCGGATGCTTATCGAGACCTGCCTAACCTGGTGGAAGCAGCCGCAGGCGGCCAGAAGAGTATGAATGTTCAGCTTTCTCTTGAGGAAACCTACGCCGATATCGCCCCTGTGCGTCTTTCAGGGAACGGTGTGAGCGCCTTCATTACCATCATGCGCGGCTGCGACAACATGTGCACCTTCTGTGTGGTACCGTTCACCCGGGGACGCGAGCGGAGCCGCGACCCACAGACCATTCTGCATGAATGCGAGGAACTATGGAACAAGGGGTACAAGGAAGTGACCCTTCTGGGTCAAAATGTGGACTCTTATCTTTGGTTTGGTGGTGGCCCTAAAAAAGAATTTCGGCGACTTCCCGAAGAGGAAAAAGCTAAGGCCCTGAACTTTTCCGGACTTCTTGAAAAAGTAGCCTCTGCTTTCCCCAATCTGCGTATTCGGTTTACCACCAGCCATCCGCGCGACTTCACAGACGAAGTGTTAGAGGTGATGGCGCGCTACCCCAACATTTGCCCCTATATTCACCTGCCCGTGCAGAGCGGTAGTACACGAATCCTGCAACTGATGAACCGGGGTTATTCCCGCGAGTGGTATCTGGAGCGCGTGGCCGCCATAAAGGAATACTTGCCCCATGCGGCCCTCAGCACGGATATCATTACCGGATTTTGTACCGAAACCGAAGCCGACCACCTGGACACGCTTTCCCTGATGCAGGAAGTAGGATTTGATTCTGCTTACATGTTCAAATATTCTGAGCGGCCTGGTACACCGGCAGCTAAAAAATATAAAGACGACGTGCCTGATGAAATTAAAACACG
>JANWWQ010000067.1 GCA_025055635.1 Flavobacteriales bacterium | reverse complement strand
ACCGATGTTCCCTAAATTCCCTATCCACAACAACGTGGCAGTACCGTTTGTTTCGGTGACTGGCGTGGTGTTTACGGGGGGAGTGGCGCCGAAAGTACCCGCATTGGTACATAAATATACATTGTTGCTATGATAATATCGGGCGTTCAGCGTAGCAGCGCCTCCCGATACCCACGGGTTCACAGCAGCTCCGAACACCACCGGCGGCGTGGTGTAACCCGACCCCATCGCTGATACTATGGCCTGAGATACGAAGTCGTGGAACACATCCACGGCGTTGTCAATGCGCAACTTACCGTTGGTAATGAAGTTGTTGCACGTATTATTCAGCTGCTGGGTGACCGTGATATCTTGGGTCTGGTTCAGGGTGAATGTACCGTTGTTGACGGCGAGCAATCCCCGGATCACACCCCTGCCACCAGTGCCCACGAAAGTACCTGTACCGGTAATCTGACTGTTCCCATTCCCGTTGAATGCAAAAACACCCGTAACAGCGTTAATGGTACCATTGTTGATGAGGTCCCGCCCTATATTTATTTGATTAAGACTAGCCGCAGCGTTGCTGCAATACAAAAAACCCGTAGGGCCCACTATCAAATCCCTACTCACCGTATGAATAGGGGCCGATGTAGTGACCGTCGTAAATTGCAAACGGCCATTTACGGTAATATCCCTATAATTCAGCACCTGATTACAAATAACCACCGATCCTGCAGGAATTACCACGTCATTAAAAGGCGGAGGTACCACGCCGCCTACCCAGGTAGCAGGGCTGTTCCAAAGGCCCCCCAGCGCCGTGGCGGTATAGGTGATCGGCGCTGCCGAAGTGAAGGTGATATTGTCAATGGAAGCCGGTGGGTCTGTTCCCAAAATACCATCATTTTGCCAGGTAAATATGAGCCTTACCGTTGACCCCGCATAGGCTGAAAGGTCAATTGAGACCGTTTGAAGGGTATAGGTTGAAATAGGAAACGTGGTTTGGGTATACACTAGGGTGGCCCCCGTCAGGGTTGTGCTCGAAGAAGCCGGCACATTGGGAGCGGGCGTTACTGAAGTTGGAGCAACATACACCAGCAATCGATCCCATCCTGACTCACCATTGCCTTTGAGCTGAAAGGTCAAGGTGCCTACCGTCTCTCCGGCAGGTACAGCAACGTCTTGATAAAGGTGGGATGTGGATACGGATGTGTTGTCATAGGTGTACGTAGTACCGCCTGTGTTGGAAATAAAAGCGGCGTTGGACCCTGCAAAGGGCCCACTGACACCACTCACATACCACCGGTTTAAACCCGTGGCATCCACTTTGGTCCAGGAAGTGAGGCCTGATTCAAACCCTCCATTATTCACCGTCGGGCTAATAAGGGTGGTTTGGCTGAAGACAAGGCCAGCCCCTTGCCACAATACAACAAGAGTCAAAAAGCGGAAGAAGAAAAATGGGAATGTGTTTTTCATAGTAGTTAACATTTTAGGGTTATTGAAAAATAAATTTAATTATTTTTTCTGATTGGATTTAAGAATGTTTTCGTTATCTCGGGCATAAACTTCTTTAGTTATGGCCTCCCGGGTATCACCCTCCTGTTTTAAAGGAAGTCCAGTTTGATAATCTAGCCCCTGTGCCCGGTAATATTCAATCTTTTTTTCCAGCTCTCTTTTTTGCTTTTCCTCTTCCGTGAGGTTGGGATCTAGATCCGGATGAATTTTGTACACGGGCATTTCCTCTACCAGCACATCGGCCGGAACAGGTTGATT
Organism: Flavobacteriales bacterium; assembly: GCA_025055635.1. Taxonomy (GTDB): domain Bacteria; phylum Bacteroidota; class Bacteroidia; order CAIKAF01; family CAIKAF01; genus JANWWQ01. The sequence goes on along the minus strand of JANWWQ010000067.1, from coordinate 7,033 downwards.
GGGCAGGACATACACAATGGGCTTACCTGTTTCAGGATCACGGGGTGGCACTTTAGCCTCGGTCTGTGCCGCAAGATCCAGGGTCAAAAGCGAACCTACTAGAGACAAGGTAGTCGTTTTCATACGAATAAAAATTTTGAAGAGTGATTGTTTAAAAGTTTTCAAAGCAAAAATAAAACAATTTCAAAAAAAAAAACAAGTTCAATTAACGTTCATTTCAGATTTCGGATTTGCGCTTCTTGGAGATTCATTTCGTTCCAGGTAGCGGAATGGTCTTTCCAGTTTTTGCTTTATCAGAACTTTGGCTCTAAAAGCAGGCCAACAGAACCGGGGCCTCAATATTTTGCCCAAATAATGCCCCTCTCAGTTCAAAAACTTTAATCCGTTTAAAATTCTTCGGGGATTAAGCCTGTTAAAATCCACCACAAAGCGGATTTGCTGGTGCCATGTGTGGCTGTTATTGAGGGATAGGAATTGCTTAATGGCGCGGCAATAGAAGAGAGGGAAATGCACGGCCACAGTTTCATCCAAAAGGTGGCACGTGAAGCCCGCACTCCAAAAATGATGGGTGGCCTTACCCTGATATCCCGGGTATGCAGTGCTGGTGTAGCCAAGGTCTACGAAAAACCTTGCAGGTACTGGGCGCGGAAAATCCAAACGCAGGTTGAGGGCGGCCAGGTAGCGGAAGCTTTGAAAATTGACAAACTGGCGAAATCCGCCGTCTGCTTCCATCATCTGGCGGGCCAACAGGCCGCGGGTGGCGCTGCGGTCCCAAAATATCCCGCTGTAGGTGTAATCGTAAATTCCTGGCCAGGCAGAGAGCTTGTAGTTCACGTTGATACGGGTGTCCGGCACCCAGGGAAAACCGCCCTGAAAAAAGCGCACATGCAGCCCCCGGTACTTTGGCATGAAGTAAAAGACGGCTTTTACTTCCTGGAAGATTTTGAAGGCCTGGCCCGTCTGACGCATGGAATGGGCCGCCGCATGTTCCGAAATGCCCTCTAAAAAAAGCGAATGGCGGAAAGGATTCCAGCGGGTACTGTGTTCTACCCTCCATTCCGCTAAGGTGCGGAAGTAGCGGTTGCGGTCGTGAAGACTCTGCACATTATGCCACAGGTGTTGTTCCCATTGCACACAGTAGTATTCGGCCCTCAGATGCATGGTGGCTCGCCAGGGTCGGCGCGGATCCGTCAGAGGTATCTGAAGCCCCAGAGAGTTTTTTAAGTAATTCAAAGGACGCGTAGTGTATGCGTAAGCGTAGCGGTGCCCATCCAGGCTGAGCACAACCGGCCAAAAATCCTTCTTTATATAAAAGCGGTATTCCAGCCCTGCGGATCCCGCCCACGAATGGGGATTGAAGGAAAACAACGGCATCAGGTAGTACTGCAAACGGTCGGGAGGCAGAGCATAGTTGTGAACCAATAGTCCGAGCATGGACTTATTATTGTTGTTCCAACCATACACGGGCCACAGCGCTAAGCCAGGTCTTTTGACATTAAGAAAATTTATTAACGGAAAAACCACGAAGTCTTTTTTTCTTTTCCAACCTCGGGGCGTGAGCAGAAAGTAATTATCACGAAAGTTATAATCAGGCAAGATGAAGGGCCTCCCCAGGGTCAGGTTGCGGGGCTCAAAAGGCAGAGAATCGGTGAGTAAGCGGACCGACTTGCGGGAAATAGGCCAGAGTACAAATTGCTTTTCGGGTTTTGCGTATTCGGGCCCCACATAAACAGGGATGGGAATAGGCATTCGCCGGTAGCGGAGCAGGATTTCCAGCTGGCGGCTTTGGGGAAGCCATTTGAGCTCACCGGGCCTCAAGCGATAATTTTCAGCGCCATTGCTTTTTAAAAGCTGCTCAAAAAACCAGGACATATCCTGTCCTGTAATATCCTCCAAGGCCCTGCGCAGATCAGCCGGCCGGACATGGGTGAAGGCATGGCGCTGGTAATACAAACGCAAGGCAGAGTCCAGCACGCTTTGCCCCACCACCTCTTCCAGGTAACGGAACAAAAATGCCGTGTGCTGATAGACCGACAGACCATAATTTAACTGAGAATATTGGGTCGATGAGTATCGGGCAGGCCCCTGGAAGACGCCTACTCGCACCAAAGTATTCCACAACAAATACTCAAGGGTTTTCACCCCCTCCGTCGTTTTTCGGAAATCCACATTCTTGAATAAGGAAGGTATATTTAAATAGCGCTCCTCTTTGCCATAGACGTCCCTGGCGTAGCGCGCATCAAAATAAGAATTGAGGCCTTCGTCCAGCCAGGGGTGATCGCGTTCATTATTGGCCAGGATGCCCTGAAACCACGTGTGGCCTATTTCATGGTGCACCACTTCCTCCAGAATTTTTCGATTGCTCACCGGCCCTATAATGGTCATCTGGGGATATTCCATCCCGCTGCCAGCCGCGAGGCTACCATCCACAATGTTGTAGAAGGAATAAGGATAAGGCTGTCCAAAGTACTCTGCAAACCAGGTTAAGCTGCGGCGTCCCTGCTCAGTTATGCCCTTCCAAAGAGTGGCGTTTTGGGTTTTAAAAAAAGCAAATACCGTTTTTTCTTGACCGGACACAGGGTCCGGGTATACGGTTTTTTCTACCCACCAATCGGGGGAGGCGCACCAAGCAAAGTCGTGCACTTTTTCAGCCACATACCGCACGAGACGTCGGCCGGTTGTATCGCGGAGGGAAGAATCGGTCCGCTGCGTCCTCAGTTCCAATTGATACAGATATTCCGGATGAGGTATTCCCGAAGCAGCAACCACAAATCGGGCTGGTATATCCAGCTCCACCCTATAAGTGCCCCATTCACAATAAAACTCCCCTAGATCCAAATAGGGCATGGGATGCCACCCCTCCGCATCGTACACGGCAGGCTTGGGAAACCACTGCGTCACGAAATAGTCGTTCCCTTTCACCCCCATCCGACTTACGTCGGCTGAAGGCATGAAGATCCTGTATTGGAAGACGAGGGATAGCTTTCCTCCGGGCTCCAAGGGAGATGCTAACCGCCACCAGACCACGTCAGGATTTTTTTTCCACTGTTGATAAACCACGGGCCGGCCATCCTGATCAAATCTGGAAAATTCCATACGGCCTCTGGCTGATTTCTGAAACTTTAAAATGGTTTTTCCGTGTTCAGCCAGCTGGCGGGCCAAGGCTGTGCGGCTACTGCTATAGGCCTGTGGCCACAGGTGCAAGTAAAAGGTATCCAGGGACCGCGGCGCACGATTGGTGTAGACCACGCTGTCATATACTTCAATGACTTTCTCCTCAGGCAGAAGCCGGGCCCGCAGGTAGTGGTCCACCTGTTGGTGGAAAGGCTGCTGGGCCTGTCCCCTAGAAGGTAAAAGCCCCAAGGCCCAAAAGGAAAAAAGACAGGGCCAGTATTGTCCGCGAGCCCTACTCGGCATACATACGCTCAATCAAATCAGCGTACTTTTCCTGGATAGGCTTGCGGCGGAGTTTGAGCGTGGGCGTCAACTCCCCACCGTCCACACTCCATTCGTGCGGAATGAGCTCAAATTTTTTAATTTGTTCCCAGGATCCGAATTCTTGATTGTATTTTTCCACCTCGTTCTGATATAAAGCCCTCACCGCAGGATGATCAATCAGCTCTTTGTTGCTGCTATAACTAATACCTTTACTTTCGGCCCATTTTTTCAGGGCGTCCCAGGAAGGCACGATGAGCGCTGAAGGGAATTTTCTGTTTTCTCCCAACACCATGATTTGCTCAATATATATGCTTTCTTTGAATTTATTTTCCATGGGTTGCGGAGCGATGAACTTGCCGCCGGAAGTCTTAAACACTTCCTTCTTGCGGTCGGTGATTTTCAGGAACCGGCCATTGATTATCATCCCTACATCGCCCGTGTGAAACCACCCGTCCTTGTCAATCACCTCGGTGGTGAGGTCCGGGCGTTTGTAGTAACCGGCCATTACGTTGGGGCCTTTCACGCAGATTTCTCCTTCACCGGGCCGGTATTCCCCGTCAGAAGTGTCAATTTTCACTTCCACATCATCAATGGGGATACCTACGGTTCCGAACATACGGTTTTCTTCTTCTATTCGGTTGGCCGAAACGACGGGCGAGGTTTCAGACAAACCATACCCCTCTAACACGGTGATTCCTGCCGCTGTGAACACTCTGGCTAAGCGCGGTTGCAAAGCAGCGGCCCCACTGAAAATGAATTGGACATTACCTCCCAGGGCTTCCCTCCATTTGCTGAAAATGAGCTTACGGGCCAAGGCCAGTTGCAGGGCATACCAGAAGCCGTTGGCATTGTGCAATTCATAGCGTAGCCCCAAGTTCAGGGCCCAGAAGAAAAGCTTTTTCTTAATTCCCGTAAGTTCGTTTCCTTTGGCCACAATTTTATCATACACCTTCTCCAGCAAGCGGGGCACCGTAGTGAAATAGTGCGGCTTCACTTCCTTCAGGTTGTCCCCAATCTTGTCCATGCTTTCTGCGTAATAGATGGCAATTCCCAAGTACATATATGCGAAGGTGACCATACGTTCAAACACGTGACACAGGGGCAGGAAACTTAGGGCCCGTGTGCCAGCCGTTTTACCTTCGGGAAATATTTTGGATGCGCTGCGCACATTGGTGACGATGTTTTTATGCGTCAGCATCACACCCTTGGGAACCCCTGTGGTACCGGAAGTGTATATGATGGTAAAGAGGTCGTCGGGCTTTATCTGGGCCTGTATTTCCTTTTGACGCTCAGGTTGGGGATTCTGTTCTCCTTTCCTCAGACAGTCCTCCCAGTGAGGTACCTGGGAAATTTGATTAAAGGAGTAAATTTTCTTCAACTGCGGACAGCGTTCTTTAACCTGCTGCACCTTGGCCAGAATGTCTTCATTTTCTACAAAAATCACTTTCACCTCAGCATCATTCAGTATGAACTCATAATCTTTCAAGGATGCCGTGGGATACAGGGGCACTACTATCAATCCCAGCTTCACGCAGGCCATGTCCACGAAGTTCCATTCCGGCCGGTTCATGGATGAGATCGCCACTTTATCGCCCGGCTGGAGGCCCTCGGCCAGAAGGCCAAAGCCAAGATGGTCAGTGATTCTTATGAAATCGTCGTGGGAATAGGTAATCCAGCGACCCTCTCTTTTGTAGGCCAGCTGGTCCGGGAGGTTGTACTTTTCCCGGGCATAGGGTAGGAGGTCAAACAAATAATTAAATTCTGCCATTGTAAAAAATTAAGGCCAAAAATAAAAGAATGAAAAATGAAGCGTTTGGAACACTCAAGAAAGATTTTTCATCTTTGAACTTTCCGTTTTAACTCTTCGGAGTCGTGGCCAGGACTCACACAGGGTTCGTTTGGGTGGTCTTTCCCTGGAGCCTTTGGGCACAACCAAAGGGTTATTATTACTGGACAGAGGCCTATACCCGTAGGCACACATTTCTGGACACTATACGCATGGAGGTTTGTGAAGGGTATCCAATTATAGAAGTGGGGCTGGGAGATTCCATGAAGCGTCACAAGGCTATTTTGAGTTTGGCCAGTGCTACTTACCTCAGTCCGGAGCTATTAAAAAACTATCCGCATATTCGCACGGGTTCCCCGCGCCCTCCCCAGCAGCATTTATTAGCCCCGGCTAACTTGCGCATCACCACCTTAATGGAAGTGCAGGTGGGCGGTCTGGAATTTGAGGGGGTAGATGCCTTTGTGGCCGATGAAGGATTTGCCGGGCTATTGAAAACCTGTGGGGCCGACTTGGTCCTTGGATGCAACTTCATTTCTGCCGCCGTGTGGGCCTTCTTTCCTCAGAAAGGTATTGCCATAGTAGCGAGCCGGAAAAAGTCAATACCTTTCCCCACACGGCGTGCCTGGCTGGGACGCTGGAAAGGCAAGTTGTGGTCACCCTTTCTCTGGCAGCGATTCTCCTTTGGCGCTGAACGGGTAGCCCTACATCCAGAATTCTCGGTGGGACAACCCCCGGCCCTGTGGATTGAAGCTTCTTTGTACAAGCAATTAAAAAGTAAGGGCATATGGCTATGTGAAGCGGAGGGTGCTTGCAGGGCATTGGTTTCCGGGATGAAGGAGCCCATGCCGGTATTTCCAGCCATGCATTTATACAATGCCTTGCGCGTGGTGGGGGCTCACCAGGAGTCTATATTATGTGATTTTCTAAACAGAAAGATTTACCTTACAGAAGGTCCTTAACTAACAAGGACAAAAATATTAAATATTTAAAAATAACAAAAAGTTGGCAATTAAGGAAAATGATGGAATTTGGGATTATTCGTAGCGCTCCCAGGGTACCTGCATGCCCCAGAGCTTCATCTGGTGAAGGATCCACTTTTGGCGGGCCCGCACATAAGGTCCTGGATTGGCGACAGAGTATCGCAACGGAGCGGGTAAAATAGCAGCTATGAGGGCCGCTTCCTGGGGCGTAAGCCGCGCGGCGGATTTTCCAAAGTAGGATCGCGCCGCAGCTTCCACCCCATAGAGGCCCCGGCCAGTTTCAATCACATTGAGATACACCTCCAGAATACGCCGTTTGCTCCAGAGAGTCTCAATCAAAAAAGTGAACCAGACCTCCAAGCCCTTCCGTAACCAGGAGCGCTGGGGCCAGAGAAACACATTCTTTGCAGTTTGCTGGGAAATGGTGCTGGCTCCTCGGGGATGCCGACGAAAGCGATTTTCCTGTAAGGCTTTTTCAATGGCTTTGAAATCAAAACCTTCGTGTTCAAAAAAATGCTGGTCTTCGTGCACTATGACGGCCAGTACCATGGGTTCGGCAATTCTCTCCAACGGCACCCACTTTTTGTGCACACGGGCCACCTCAGGATCAAAGTAACGAATGACCATTAATGGTGTGAGAGGTACAGGCACCCAGCGATAAAGCAGTGTAAGCAGAAGACTCACTAGAAAAAAAATTGCCAAGGCCCGTACAATCCAAATGAAGAATATTTGGAAGATTTTTTTCATGCTTCAGGAAACACTCCAGAGGGAGGCGTGGACTTCCATGGCCCACTTTTCTGGAAAAGGATAAGCCCCTATCGGAAAAAAT
>JANWWQ010000066.1 GCA_025055635.1 Flavobacteriales bacterium | reverse complement strand
AGAGCGTGACCTATGGCCTGTTCAATAGGAAAGGAACGCGTGCCGAGGGCTTCAAACTTGCGGATGTCGCCACTGCGGGGTTCGGGCGGTGCCAAGAGGGGCCACACCTCCGGAATGAGCTCCTTACGGATATACATCATTCCACTGCCAATAGGAGCACAGAGCCATTTGTGCAAACTGGTGCCCCAAAAGTCACAAAGAAGGTCAGATACTTTGTGGTTCAAATGGGCAAAGGCATGGGCACCGTCCACCAGCACGCGGATACCTCTGTCCCGGGCAGCTTCGGCTATGCGCCGCACGGGCAGCACCTGTCCGTTCCAATTGATTACATGGGTAATGTGCACTACCCGTGTGCGGGAGGTGAATTTGGAAATGTATGCATGTGCGAGAGCTTCATCATCGGTGCTCACAATGTCTGTCTCGGCATAGACTAACCGGATACCTTCCCGCATTTGGCGCTGCTTCCAGGCATTGAGCATGTTGGGGTAATCGTATTTGTTTACCACCACTTCATCGCCTGCCTTCAAATCCAAACCGAAGATGATAGTTTCAAGGCTTTCGCTGGCATTACGGTTGATGGCGATTTCCTCTGGGCTCACACCGGCCTGTGCGGCCAAGCGTTCGCGCAGAGGCTCACGACCTTTATCCAAGATGCGCCACATGTAATAGGATGGACCTTCGCTACTCAGCCGGTTATAGGTTTCCAGGGCCTCCTGCACCACTTTGGGCTGCGGGCACACACCGCCATTATTCAAGTTTATAATGTTGGGAGAAACGGTAAAGGCATGATGCACCCAGTTCCAGAAATCTTCTTCTCCGGCAGAGGGTGGGGGCTTTTGAGCAAGCCAGGCCGTTTCCCCTGGCAAACGAAGGGCTGGAAAAGATATCCCTGAGAGAATCGCAGCAGCACTGCTTGAAAGGAATTGGCGTCTCTGGGTCATTATGGCACCAAATTAACACCGCTTTAAAAAATCTGAAAAGCCTAGAAAATAGACACTGGTTTTTATCTAATCATAAATATAATTATTCACATTAAAAAAAATAAGCTTATCTGTCTACACCCGGTTAAATTTTTGCCTTTTATTTTTGTAAAAATACTTCTTAAAACTTAACTCAAGAATGGATGACATTTATATGGACAGGATATTAGTGGAGGATATTATTTTTTAGATTTGGCAATGATTTAATGCATAAGTAATATTGAAATTAGAAAAAAGCCATGTTGACCATGGTCTCTTTAATTTAAATGATAATGAAATTAAAAATTTGGAAGATTTATCATGTATAAAAAAATAAAAGCTGTGATTGACGTACTTATGGGGATTTTATTATTTATACTTTTACTTCCGGTTTTTTTAACTGTGGCTGCCATATTATTTGTAGCCAATAATGGTCAGGTTTTTTTTGTACAGGAAAGGCCCGGATATAAGGAGCGCTTGTTTCGGATAATCAAATTCAAAACCATGCGTGATGCATGGGGGCCTGACGGCAAACCATTGCCAGATGAGGAAAGACTGACGCCTGTGGGTCGGTGGATACGTAAGACATCTCTGGATGAAATACCCCAGCTCATCAATGTGATTCGCGGGGAAATGTCATTTGTAGGGCCGCGGCCTTTGCTGGTGGAATATCTGCCTCTGTATAACGATTGGCAACGCCGCCGGCACGAAGTGAAACCCGGTATCACAGGCTGGGCCCAGGTGAACGGCCGCAACGCCATCACTTGGGACCAAAAGTTTCGTCTGGATCTATATTATGTGGAACACCAGTCCTTTTGGCTGGATTTAAAAATTTTGTTCCTAACCGTTATAAAAGTTATAAAAGGCAGCGGTATCAATCAGGAAGGGAGGGCCACCGTAGACTATTTCCAGGGTAATCCGGATTCTCAAAATTCCAAAAACCTGGAGACATAACGCTTCAAAACCTGCTGAGTAGCCAAGTCGCTCAGGTTATTCTCCTCATCCAGAAGACCCCGCAGAGAGGATACAGGAATGGCACCAGGCATAACGACCACACCGAGATGCATGAGTATATCGGCCAAATGGTCGCATCCGCGAAGATTGCCGGCCCTGCCGGTGGCCACGCCTATAATTGCAGCCTTCTTGTCCCGGAAGTATTCTGGCCTTACCACGTCAATGAAAGCTTTTAAAATCCCAGGCAAACTGCCATTGTATTCCGGAATGACAAACAACAGCTTGGAAGATTCACCAATGAAATGACGGGCTAGGGCATCCACCGCTCCCCCTTGCCCCATTACTTCATTGTGAAGCAGAAAATCATCTGGTAATTCACCCATGGTCAGCACCCGGGGATTCACCCCACAAGCGCGCAGACATTGCTCCACATACCGAAACACACTGCTTGATAGATTACCAGGCCTATATGTGCCTAGGATCAGACTTAAAGCGGACCGTTGATTGTCCATCCGAAAGCAAAGTTCCTGAAAAGGGCTGGAATGGATACCTTTGTTGTGGGTTTTTATACCATCAAAAAATTTCGGTCGGTCGTCATGGGCAAAACCATATCTATAGCTAACCAGAAAGGGGGTGTAGGCAAGACAACCACAGCCATCAACCTGGCGGCGGCTTTAGGAGTATTGGAGTTTAAAACCCTCCTGATTGATGCCGACCCACAGGCCAACGCCACGTCGGGCTTAGGGTTTGACCAAAAATCCATCAAAACCAGTATCTATGATTGCATTCTCAACGATGTACATCCGGCGGAAATCATTATACCCACCAAAACTCCTAACTTGGACCTCATCCCCGCCCATATTGACCTGGTCGGTGCCGAAATTGAGATGATTCATCAGCCCAATCGGGAATTCATGCTCCGCAAAGTGCTGGATAAAATCCGCGATCGCTACCAGTTTATTATTATTGATTGTTCACCCTCCTTGGGTTTGGTGACCATAAACGCCTTGACAGCCTCGGATTCGGTAATAATTCCTGTACAATGTGAATATTTCGCTCTGGAAGGGCTGGGCAAACTCCTCAATACCATTAAAATCGTACAGGCCCGCCTTAACCCAGAGTTGGAAATTGAGGGTATCTTGCTCACCATGTACGACCAGCGTCTCAAGCTGGCAAGACAAGTGGTGGAAGAGGTCCAGACCCATTTTGACATGCTGGTGTTTGACACGATCATTTATCGTAACACGACGCTGGGGGAAGCCCCTAGTCATGGGGAGTCGGTTATCATGTTTGACGCGGGTTCAAAGGGAGCCCAGAATTACCTGAACTTGGCCCGAGAAGTACTGCAAAAGAACAACCTTACCAAAATTCCTAACGAGGATAAGATTATTGAAGTTTGATGAATAAAAAGAAAGGACTGGGTAGGGGCTTGAGTGCGCTGCTTTCGGATCTTGAGCCGGAGCAGCCTGTGAGTCCCGAATTGGAGGCCACCCGCAGGGCGGCAGCGACAGTGGCTCTTGTGTCCCTGGATCAAATAGATCCAAGTCCTTCCCAACCGCGCACGCAATTTCCGGAAGAATCCCTGCGGGAATTGGCCGACTCCATGCGCGAATTAGGCGTGATCCAACCGCTGACTTTGCGGAAAAAGGAGGATGGTCGTTATGAAATCATATCCGGAGAAAGGCGTTTCCGGGCAGCCCGGCTGGCAGGGCTAACGGAAGTGCCGGCATATGTGCGGGCAGCCGGGGACAGCGAAGCCCTTGAGATGGCCCTGGTGGAAAACATCCAGCGCGAAGACCTTAATCCCTTGGATGTAGCCATCTCCCTAAAGCGCTTAACCGAAGAATTTAACCTAACCCAGGATCAGCTCAGTCAAAGGATCGGTAAACCCCGCAGCACTCTGGCCAATTTTATGCGTTTGCTGAAGCTGCCGCCGGAGATTCAGCACGGCTTGCGGGAGAACAAAATTACTATGGGCCATGCACGTGCCCTGATCAACATGCCCGATCCAGAAAAACAAATTCGCCTGTACCGTCGTGTTGTAAAAGAAGAGCTCTCCGTACGACAGGTGGAAGAACTTGTCCGTCGATTGGGAAGAAAAGATCTGGAAACCCATAGCGGCCACGGTACCGAGCACCAGCCTCGTTCCTATTATCCGGAATATCTAGAGAAACTCACCGATTTTTTCGGCACCAATGTGGAGATCCGCACGTTAAGGAATGGAATCTCCAAGGTGATCGTGACATTCAATTCCGAGGCTGATATGCTGGCTTTTCTGGACCGGATGCCTCAAGTGTGAGCCTTCTTAATAGAAGGCTAAACATGAGGATGAAGCTCCAAGGTCGTTTTACACTGTTGTTGTTATTTACGACGTTAGCCCAAGTTTGGGGTTCATCGGTTCGCAACTGGGTTTTGGGTAATGGGCCGGCGGCATATCTGAGCGCTGATACCCCACTTCCCGCCAAAGTCCGCTATCACTCTCCTGTTAAAGCTGCCTGGTTTTCTGCTGTTTGTCCAGGACTAGGTCAGATGTACAATAAAAAATGGTGGAAACTACCCATTGTATATGGGGCGCTGGGGGGTGCCCTTTATTTTTTGCTGTACAGCCAGAACGAATACGTAAAAGCCCGGGATTCCTACAGGGCCTTGGTATTACCGCAGCCTAATCCCTATCAGGTGCACCCCGATTACCAGGGTTATGGGCCCTATGAAATTAAGAGTTTTAGGGATTACTTCAGGCAAAACCGCGATTATGCCATACTTGCATCTGCCGGCGTATATGTGCTTCAAATTCTGGATGCCACGGTGGATGCCCATCTGCTCACCTTTGATGTGAGTGATAAGCTGAGCCTACGCTTAATCCCAAACTTCCGAATACAGGGATTTGGATTTTCTGCAGTGTTGGATTGGCGCTGAGGTCAAGCGCTTTTCCTGGGGTCCCCCAGGTGCTGTTTCAGGAAGCGCTCCATGGCCCGGTAAAAATCAAAGCGATTCTCTTCATTACTGAAACCGTGTCCTTCATTGTCTTTAACCATATATTCTACCTCTACTCCTCGCCTCCGCAGAGCTTCCACCATTTGATCACTCTCGGCCTTATTTACCCGGGGATCGTTGGCTCCCTGAGCGATGAATAAAGGTTTAATGATTTTATCGGCGTGCAGCACTGGAGAAGCTGCGGCTAATAGGGCGCTGTCTTTTTCCGGATGCCCCACCATCTCATACATCATTTCCAGATAGGGTCTCCAGTAAGGAGGTATGGTCTTCATGAAGGTAAATAAATTACTGACCCCCACATAATCAATTCCACAGGCGTAAAGCTCTGGAGTGAAGGTAAGCCCTGCCAGGGTGGCGTAGCCACCGTAGCTGCCGCCATAAATAGCCACCCGAGAGCTGTCGGCGATGCCTTCACGAATCAGATAGTACACCCCATCGGTGATATCATCCTGCATGCTGCGACCCCACTGTTTGAAAGATAGTTCCCAGAAACGGCGTCCGAAGCCCACCGACCCCCTAAAGTTCATCTGAAATACAGCGTAGCCGCGGTTGGCCAGAAATTGCACTTCGGCGTCGTAACCCCATACGTCGCGAGCCCAGGGCCCGCCATGAGGTATCACCACTGTAGGAAGGTTTTTCCCGTCCGAACCTACCGGAATGGTGAGATAACCCTCGATGGTGAGGCCGTCGCGGGCAGTGTATTTTATAGGTTTCATCGGCGCCAGATGTTCTTCCTTCAGCCAGGGCCGGCTCTCAGCGAGGAATTCCAGGCGCCCGCTATTCTTGTCAAACAGGTAATATTTACCAGGGTTGCGATCACTACCGGCTGCGACAATGTATTTATCTTCTTCTCTATTGGTAGAGACGAACGAAATTTCATACTCTGGAAGCTGCCTCTGTACTTTCTGAAACATTTCTTCAAATTCCTTATCAAAAAAATACCATTCGGTTTTTTGCCAGCCTGTGTAACTGGTGCCTAATAGTTTTTTATATTTTTTGCTGTAATAGGCCCCGTTGAGATCATAGTTATCATTTTCGTACAACCTTTCTATTTCTTTTGAATTTTCCAGATCAAACACAACGAGAGCCGTTTTGTCCCGTCCTATGTTAGAAAGAGCATATAAATTCTTATTATCAAAGGTGAAAAATTGAGGGGCAAGGGTTTCCTTGAAAGAAATGGTAATGACTTCCTGAAAAGGGCTTTTTTCGTCTTTTCTATACAGAATCGTGCTGTTCACTCCGTCGGTGCGCACTGCCAACCGAAGCTTTCCTTCATGATCGGTAACCCACTCTGTAATGTCGCCGGGGTTTTCATAGAGCAATTCCATGCGGCCGGTGCGGACATTGATGCGGTAGGGATCAAATACTTCCGGGTTTCGCTTGTTCAGCCCGATAATCATATGGTCAGGGTCCTCTTCTAAGTCGTCTATAATGATGGTGAGCACCTTTGGAAAAGGAGTCAGAGGAAGCACATCTTCGCCGCGGATGTTGCAGGAAAAGAGCTGGAAATTTTCATCTCCGCCGATATCCTGCAGGTAGAGGATGCGGTCGTCCTTCCAGAAATAAGAGCGGATGTCGCGCACCGTGTCGGCCGTAATTCGCCGGGGTTCCTCGGCGCTCCCTATTTCTTGTACAAATATGTTGAGGCGGCTTTTCCAAGGGGCCAGAAATGAAATGAAACGTCCGTCGGGCGACACCCTAAAGGCCGCTTTTTCCGGATTTCTAAAAAAATCTTCTAAGGCTATTTCCGGAGCCATCACTCTATTAGAAATCCCCCGCCCCCTGCAGTTTGTCAGGATAAAAAACCCTGTCCAAACTGCTGCGAAGATGAAAAGAAATTTATTAAAATAAAAAAATTTAGGGGAGTTTACGTTTTTCCACGAGCATGAGGTAATAGGTAGGATTGTACGCATAAAACAGGATAGGCTTATATTGGATTCGAATGGAGTCGTTGTTAAAAACCGAAAAGTAACTCCAAAATATGATATGCTGTACAAAAGAAGGTGGGATGGTGTCGGGCAGGTCGTTGACGGCATTCAGCAATTCCTTTTGTTCCTTGCTGTTTTCCTTGCATATCAGGTTGCACACAACCCATCTAGGATATTCCTTCAAAAAATAATGATTCATATCCCTCAGTACATTTTTATGCGCTTTATCACAGGCTTCTTTCCAGAAACAATAAGTGTAAATCCAAGGGATGAAATTATTTCTGTAAAAAATCTGGGAAGTGGTGGTATCACCCAACCCCAAAAAATCAATAAAATAGACATTGGGGGCTTGCCAGGCAGTCATTCCGGCATCGGTGACCACGGCTTTGTCGCCAGGAAGTGCGCGGCTGTTCATGTATCGGCCTATTTGACCATGACACGAATTCAGGGCATCCAATACTTCTTTATATCCTAATAGTTCATGTTTCCATTTGAAATTGTAGTAATGAAAGCCAGCTGCACCGTACAAGGCAATAGTTAGGAAGTAAGGCATCCATCCCAGGTACTCACGACGCGAAAGGGATGTGAGCCATTGGTTCAGCCACTGCGCCATATTTTGTGCAAAAACACCTGCGGAAATGAGCATAGACGGGCATGCAGGAAGAAGCAACCTGTCTTCTGCCATGAGATCGCCCCCGCTCTTTAGATAATGTAATACGAAGCCGCTCCACCCAGTGCTCAGGAAAATGGCTTCGCTTTTCCGACGCTTCTCGCCAAATAGCAAAAGCCATCCGAACAAAGAGAAAGTTGTGAATACGGTATTGAAATTCCGATATCCGAAATCTCGGAGCGCGTATACCCCTTTCTTCATCAGCCAGATGCCACCGGCCGCCTTGGCATAGTAGGTATTGGGAAGAGGTAATCCGAAATAAATGTACCTGAACACGGTTAGTCCACTGAACACAATCACAGGAAGGGTCAGGATGGCAAGGACATATTCCAAGCGGCGGGTGCGCTTCTCTGCCCATAGGGCCACCAGGACAGCAGCTAAAAGGATTAAGGCCTCGGGCCGGCTTAATACAGCGAATGCCAAAACCAGAGAAACCCTATAAAAGCCCTGCGTAGTATTCACAGAGATCGCCTTAATAAAAGCAGCGGAGGCCCAAACTACCGAAAAGAGAAAAAGTTCCATCTCCAGACCTGAGGAAAACCAAAGGACGCGA
The DNA here is from genome assembly GCA_025055635.1 of Flavobacteriales bacterium. Taxonomy (GTDB): domain Bacteria; phylum Bacteroidota; class Bacteroidia; order CAIKAF01; family CAIKAF01; genus JANWWQ01. The sequence goes on along the minus strand of JANWWQ010000066.1, from coordinate 1,340 downwards.
GGAGGATAGAGCGCCAGAAGCAGTGTTATACCCATTGCCCACCACCCGCTCTGAAGCACCTGAAGGCTGAGCTTATATAAAAAATATTGAGTGCCTAAGGCCAAAATGAAGGAAATAATCTTAAGGGTTACAATAGGAGGTAAATGAAGTTTCAATATACCGATGCATAGCCATTGCCATAAAAATCCTGTAAAGGCTTCCACCCTGACACCAGGGTTGTAACCCAGGTTGCCGTGTTCCAGAAACACCTGAGCCACACGGAGGTAGATGAAAGCATCATCCTGGACAAAGCCCCTGAAATAATAGGTCCCATAACCCAAAAGGGGCGCAGAAAGAAGCACAGCCCACCACCCCGAATCTGGTTTGCTCAACCTTATCAAAGGATTTAGCATGGGCTCATCTATTCTAAGAGTTTTTCAAGCGACATTCCCCGCGAACCTTTCAATAATATGTGATGGCCCTGCCAATTTTGACCGGAAAACCAATTTTTCAAGCTTTGAACGCTTTCAAAACAAAGCAGGTTGGCCGATACCTCTCGTGCCGCCTGAGTAAACAGAGGACCACACAATATGGCTTGAAGGTTTTCTGCATTCAAAATGCGGTGAATGATGCGAAGGTGGTGCTCTGCGCTGTAAGACCCCAGCTCCCACATATCCCCTAAAATAACAGTACGGGGCGCCGGGGCTACACGAAGGAATTCTTCCAACGCCACCTCCATACTGCTGGGGTTGGCATTGTAACAGTCGGATACAACGATGGCCCCGCCATAGCTTAATATAGCAGAGCGGTGGCCTGTAGGCTGGTAACTTTCCAGAGCCTGATAAATGTCGTTTTCGGGCACACCAAAATACCGCCCCACACACAAAGCAGCCAAGGCATTCAGGACATTATGTCGACCAAACATGTTCAATTTAATCCACTTTTCTCGTCCACCCACGAGAAATGCAGCCTGTAATCCTTCCTGCACTCCATTGTCCCAGGCCATGGAATTGGGGACATTGTAGGCCACCCGTTGCACCCCCTCGCTGTATTTAACGAGGCTGGCATCGGCCATGTTCACGAAAGCCACTCCGCCCGTGGCTTTCAAAAATTCATAAAGCTCCGCATTGGCACGGGCCACATTTTCAGGGCTCCCAAATCCCTCCAAATGATCCAAACCGTTGTTTGTGACCAGACCATACGTGGGTTCTGCTAGTTTGCATAAAAAATCTGTTTCCTGCAAGTGGTTGGCTCCCATTTCAACTACCAGAAAATCGGTATCCGATGGTGTAGCAAGCAGAGTTAAAGGCACTCCTATATGGTTGTTGTAATTACCTGGCGTGGCATGGCAGCGATAGGCT
>JANWWQ010000065.1 GCA_025055635.1 Flavobacteriales bacterium | reverse complement strand
CGGCTATCGGGAGGGGGCGCCCCACCGCAAAGTGTCCATTTACAATGAGGGCGCTCTCCTGGCTCTTGGGCTAGATTTCTTAATCCGGCGTCACAGCGACGGGGCCCGAAGCCTGGACGACCTGATGCGGGCCCTGAATCGTGAGTTTGGAGAGCTCCGCGGCGGCTATACCCGCAACGACCTCAAGCGCTTAGCCGAGTCCATAGCCGGAACAGACTTGACCGAATTTTTTGAGCGATACGTGGAAGGGACTGCCTCCTACCTTCACTTTCTGGAGCCCTTATTGCCTTTGGCTGGTCTGAACCTGCGCACAGAAGAAAACCCTCTGGTCAGCGAAAGGGACTTTGGATTCAAGACTTCCTGCCAGGGAGGTCGCACGCTGGTTAGTATCACAGCGCCTGGGTCCATTGCGGAATTGGCCGGTCTTATGATCGGTGATGAAATAGTGGCCATTAATGGTTATCGTGTGGATGGCAACCTCAACGAGTGGCTCCGTTATTTTTCCGATGAACGGGTGGATTTGCACGTCATGTCGGGGCATAATCTGAGGAAAATCAGCCTGGTACGGGGACCAGACACATTTTATCCGCTTTACAGGGTGGTTAAAACCGAACGTCCAACGGCTGAACAAGTGAAATTTTACGAAAACTGGACCGGCACGTCTTTCTGATGGGGCTGTTGAGGCATTACGGACCTCCCCGTGGGCTTCTTCTATTTTCTCATGCCTTTTCGTTTGCGGTGCTTGCGGGCGCATTTGTTCTGATTTTTTTTCCTGGGATGGCCGGTCGCTGGCTGTTCTGGTTGAGCGGTGTGGATACGCTGGTCCACTCCGAGAGCATGGCCCGTCGGTTTGCCCACTACGTCCGGGCTGCCGGCTTTGCCCTCACTGGGGTGATTATTTTGAAATCAGCTATTCTTCTTTGGTGGGAACGGGTTGCAGCCCCACTGGCCTTCTGGGCCTATGTGGGTCTGAACTTGTGTCTCATGGTGGGTTTTCATTTTGTGGGAATAAATTTTTTTGCTTGGTTTTATTGGTTCTCCTTATTACCGGCTGCGGGTATCGTGTTACATGTTCTGTGTCTTATACCGCGTAATAAGTCAAAGCTATGAGTTTTACTAGGCCAGGTAAGCCTCTATGGGTGCTGGACAACTACGATTCTTTCACTTACAATCTTGTGCATTACCTGCAGGTCTGTGTTCCCTGGTGTCCTGTTGAAGTAATACGCAACGATGACCCGCGGCTGCTGGATCCTTGGCCCTGCAGTCGGTTGGTGATATCGCCCGGACCGGGGTTACCGTCCGAAGCCGGTTATCTTATGGAGGTTATCGGCAGGTTGCTGACGTTGCCTTCGCCGCCAGCCACGCTGGGGGTGTGCCTGGGCATGCAAGCCTTGGCCTTAGGCGCTGGGGGCTTCCTGTTCAATTTGAAGAGGCCGTATCACGGGGAGGCTTCTGAAGTGGATTTTGATGATAGGGACCCGCTTTTTGAAGGTTTGGACCGACCCCTCGTGGTGGGGCGCTACCATTCCTGGGCTGTGGCAGAAGCTGGAGAGGGCTTCATTATTACAGCCCGCTCTCGGGATGGAGTCCCCATGGCGATGCGTCATCAGACAAAACCCCTCTGTGCTGTCCAGTTTCACCCGGAGAGTATTCTCACGCCCCAGGGATTGCAAATAATTCGGAATTGGCTAAAATAAAAATTGGCAAGTTACTTATATCGCGCCGCTACAACCTCCTTATCCTTGCTACCTTCCGGTCCTGGGGAGGTTCGGAGGGAGCTAGCCGTATAAGACTTGCCATTGCAAAGATAAGCAATTTTCGTTCCCCTTTTAAAAAGGAAAAGCGAAAAGTGAAATTTGATCAAATTCTCATTTTTAGGAGCGCTGACTCAGTGCCTTATAGGCTTGCCATTTTGTTTCGTGCAAAACGGGTAAATCGAAGTACCCCTTTAGCGTTAAATTTTCTGGAAAACAAAAAATTTTCTAGTGGTTTTAAAAATAGAATGCTTTAGCATTTTTTTACAACTTTTTAATAAGGTAAGCCTAGCGCCAAAAAATAATTGAAGTACCTCATTTTTCGCACTTACTTTTGTACCGCATGCTGCTCAGGCGGTCCGGTGTACTGTTTTTGGTATTTTTAGTCTTGTGGCAGGCCGGTATTCGCAGTGTTTTGTGGGTGTGGTTTAACTATAACAGGCAGGTATTTGCCGAACGTTTCTGTGTGAACCGCAACAAGCCTGAAAGGATGTGCAGGGGGGCCTGTTATTTTGTTAAACTAACCGCCCGGGCAAATTCGGAAGCCCCTGAACGGGGGAGGTCCGTCCTTCCCCTGCCCGAGTGGAAGGAACAACCCCCATGGAATAATCTGTCGGGCCCTCAAGGGTATGGGAATTTTGGTAATGCTCTTACCCAGAAATTCTTTATAAAAGATTTTTTCTTTTTGTCTGAAGACAAGCCGCAGCCTCTCTCGCCTCCTCCAGAAAATAGGGTTTGAAGGAAACATCGCAGCCCTATTTACCACAACATTTTATGAAACGCATTCACCAGCCCAAGGCGTAGAGGTCAAGTCTCTGTTACATTTTTTATTACCCTTTTTTCCATCAGTCCAATCTATGGTTTTAAATAAACTTATATCCATAACCTATTTGTTAATTGCTGGACGCTTGCTTTCGCTAGCCTGCGGTCCCTGCGGCTGTCAACCCGGAACCGGTTATTGGGGCATCTTACCCCAGATTCGCAGCCACTTTGTGGGTGTGCGCTATGGCTACTATCCGATGCGGACGGGACACGGCGGCTTATCCGAGCGTTTTCACTACCATGCGGCAGAATGGTGGGGCAGGTTTTTTGTGCACCGTCGCATTCAGCTGCTGGTCCAAGCGCCTTACAACGCCGTATTTAGCAAATCTTATAAACAGCCACAGGACTTCTGGATTAATAAAGGGATGGGCGATATGCGGCTGTGGCTCAGCGGCGTGGTGCTTGAGACGCCCGATACCGCCCCCGTTTTAACGAGGCATTTCCTTGTGCTGGGGGGCGGCCTGAAGATGCCGACAGGTACGTACAACCGGGTGCGCGGAGGCCAACTGTTGCCGCCGACCCTTCAGGCGGGCACGGGCAGTTGGGACTGGCTCCTCTCGGCCATGTACACATTTCGCCATGGCCGATGGGGTGTCCAGGTCGCCTCACTGACCTGGTTGGCTCAGGAAAATCCTTTACGGTATGCCCCTTCTTCCAGCTTTCAGGCCTCGGCCGTTTTTTATTATTGGTATCGGCAAGGTGGTTTAAGCATTTTACCGCAAGCGGGCGCGAGCGGCGAGTATCTCACACGGGAGAAGAACATGGGCCTTCCTGCCGAAAACACCGGAGGTCATGTGGTCCATGCCGTCATGGGCTGCGATGTGTATTGGAACAAACTGGCCTTAGGGCTTTCTTTTCTATGGCCTGCAGCGCAGCATCTGAACGGGGGCCTGGCCCGCCTGGATGGGCGCTTGTGGGCCCATTTTTCCTATTTTTTCTAACATGTTCAACCCAACTAAAACCGATACCAATCTTCCAAAATAACCAAATTCAAAAACCCTAATAAACGAAAAACTATGCGTACCATTCACATTCTTTTTTATGCTTTGATAGCCACCATGGCTGTGTTTTCCATGTCGGCATGCAAAAAGAATAAGGAGACGCCCAAATCGGTGGAAATAACCATTACGTCTCCCACGGCCGGCAGCATGTTCCATTTGGGGGATACCGTAGCGATTCACGCGCACGTGAAGGCCAATTTTGAGTTGCATGGATGGGAAGTGGTCATTAAAAAAGTAGCTAACGGCCAAGTAGTGTTTATGGCTGAGGACCACGTGCATGCAGAAGAATTTCACATAGACACATTTTGGATTAATAATGTGACTGAGCACAGCGACATGGAACTGCTGGTATCGGCCCTCATAGACCACGATGGAAATAAGGAAACCCAGGTGGTGGCTTTTCATTGTCACCCGATGTAATCACCCTCCCCAGGGATGGGATGTGGAGCGCCCCGAAAGGGGCGCTTTTTTTATGGTACTAGGTTAATAGCATCGTTTTTTATACTGAAACCTTTTATATAATGCCAGGAATCCCCATAAAATTTCCTATAGCCTTTTGTGCGAAGTTTTTTTCCTCAAGTATTTAGTAATTTGCCTTCCCCTATTTCTGCATGCCCGAGCAGATTGGTCAGCGCAAAGTGTACACGTTGCTGGAGGTAGCCGAGTGTCTGCGCGTTTCCATGGAGAATTTGTTTCCCCAGGCCCTCTGGATCCGGGCTGAAATGCTCAAGGTCAATTACTATCCCCACTCTGGTCATTGCTATCCCGACCTGGTGGAGAAACGGAATGACCAGGTGGTGGCCCAGATGCGGGCCCACATCTGGAACAGCGATTTTCAGGACATCCAGCGGCGGTTCCGGGAAGTGGTGGGCGCCCCCCTGCAGGACGGCATCAAGATTTTGTTCCTGGGCCAACCGGTTTACCACCCGCGCTATGGTCTGTCCCTGCGTATTCTGGACATTGACCCCCACTACACTTTGGGGGATCTGGAAAGGGAAAGGCGCCAAACCTTGGCACGGCTTCGGGCGGAGGGTCTCCTGGATCGCAACAAGCGCCTGCCCATACCACTTTTGCCACGGCGGCTGGCCATCATTTCGGTGCGCACCAGCCGGGGCTATGCGGACTTCATGAAAGTGCTGGACGCCGTGCAGGACAGATTTCAGATTTTCACCATGTTGTTTCCGGCCTTGCTCCAGGGCGAGGCCGCCGTGGATCAAATTCGCCGACGGCTTGAGCAGATTGCAGCCGTAGCGCATCACTTTGATGCGGTGGCCATCATCCGGGGGGGAGGCGGTGAAGCAGGCCTTTCCTGCTACAATAATTATGACCTGGCCCGAGCCGTGGCCACTTTCCCATTACCGGTGTTCACAGGCATCGGGCATGCCACCAACGAAACGGTGGTAGAGATGGTGGCTGCGTACAATGCCATCACGCCCACGCAGCTGGCCCATTTTATCGTGGAACGCTTCGTTGAAGCCGAAGAGGCCCTAAACCAGGCTCAGACTCTTTTAATGCAACACGTACCGCGGCTTTTAAAGGACCTGAAGAGATTTTTGCGGGATAACATCACAACACTTACCCGCACCGTAAGAGAAACCGGGCGATCGCAACATGTTCTATTGCAGCGCTATTCCCTTCGTTTGGTACGGCGTACGGGCCATCTCCTAGCCCAACATAGGGCCTCCCGTGGCCGCCTTTTCATGCTTTTGCGCCAGGGCGCTTTAAAAGTGATTTGGGCGCAGCGCTACCATGTGGATATTTATACCAAAACCATAGACCGTGAAGTAAGAATTCTGAAACATGATCTCCATAGGTCCTTGGCGGACTGCATGCCTAGAGTCATACGGCAAGCAACAGAATTGCTGCGCAGACAACGAAAAGAACTGATGGCCCTGGAGCGTAATGTCCATAATTTAAGCCCCGAACAGGTGCTGCGCCGGGGTTATAGTATTACTTTGCACCGGGGTAAAGCCTTAAAAGATCCCCAGCAGGTGAGCGCCGGCGAAACTTTGGAAACCCTTGTGTATCTTGGTAAGGTGCTCAGCATTGTACAGTCCAGCGAAACAATCTCACACGATGAGTGAAAACCTCAGCTATACGGAGGCGTTTGCAGAACTCCAGCGGATCGTTCAGGAAATTGAGCAAGGTCAGATCAGCGTGGACGAACTTTCGGCCAAAGTGAAGCGGGCAGCTCAATTAATCCAGTTGTGTCGGGAGAAACTCGCGACCACTGAAGAGGACGTCAATCAGATTTTAAGAGAATTGGAGCAGGGTGGTGCGGTCATGGGCCCCTCGGATTCAGGCGGGGAAGGGGAATTTTAGAGGGAAAACTGCGCCATCCAGAAGGGCCGCGTGCTCAGGGGCTCTCTTCCAATGACCCGGGCCATCAGCCCCGAGGAATCCGTGTTGTCCCGGAATAGCAGCTGAAATTGATCATAGTTGATAATTTCAGGAAACCACACGGAGATGAAATTTTTGGTGATGGGTTCCACGAGGCTTTTGGGGATTTCCACGGGGATGGTGGGGCGCCGTCCGGAAGCCCTCCCGGCCATCTCCAGAAGCTCTTTGAAACTGATGGGTTCTGGCCCTGCACAGGGGATGATCTTTTCTTCAAAGCCCTGGTCGATGAGCCGCATGATGCATTCCAGCACATCCTGGGGCATCACCGGTTGAATGCGGGTGTTGAGGAAGCCGCGGGGCACCGGTGTACGGTTGAGCAGCAGCCGGCCCAGTTGGAGCAGCAGCTTGAACTTCTGAACCAGCACGCTTTCTGGCAGGCAAATGATAGAGGGGCGCAGGATGTACACATCGGGCGCTTGGTTGAGGTAGGCATCGCCCACCCCTTTGGATTTCAGGAAGGGAATAGGGTTGCGCTCATCGGCTCCCAGGACAGAAAAGTGAATGATGCGGGGTTGGCCCACCTGAGACCTCTTTTCCAGGAGGGTTTGCACCAGTTGCACGTGCACGTCGTAGAAATCTGAGTAGCGCGACTCGCGGATAATGCCGGCGCAGTTGATGAGCACGTCCAGCTTGCCCAGCAGGCGCCAGTCATCCTTTTCGGGATTGAAGCACATGTGGCCGGGCAGGGCAGGCCGCCGGGAGAGGGCCAGCACCTCGTGGGTCGTGTGCTGGCGTAAGTGGTTGGTGAGCAGGCGGCCCACCATGCCAGAAGCCCCAATGATGGCAATGCGCATGCTCCGCTGCTAAGGTATTTTAAACCAGGGGATGACCGTTGTATTTTTAGAGCTGGAGGAACATTTTGATTGATACTACATCCCCGAGACAAGTGGCAAAGGGCGGGTTTATGGCTGGTTGATTTACTGGCGGCCGCAGGTATTGGCGGGGTATTGCTTGAAAAGTGGGGAAGCGCGGAACCCGCGACCTTGCAAAGCCTTTCCGCCGGAACTGACGACTGGAACCGCTATGCGCGGCATGCGGTGGAAATCGGGGGCGGGGCCTTGCTGATACCTTCGGCCGGTTGTCCCTACGCCGGTCCGGGAGGGTTTTTGTACAATTATTTCCTGGGGCTTTTGGCCGGGATAGGGTTTCAAGATGTCCGTGTTGTGTGGGCGGTCCATGCGGTGTGTTTATGGGGCGCTGGCTGGCTCTTTGTCCGGGCCTTTGGAGCCTATGTGAAAACCCCTCCAGCCCGTTTGCTACTTTCCCTCGGCCTGTGGACGTGCCTTCTGGCGGACTACCTGCCTGCATACAGCTGGCGTCTCCTAAGCGAAAATCTGGCGGTGTTTCTGGAGGGGTTATGGGTGTACCTCTTGTCCTTCTGGGACCGGAAGGGTTATCGCCAAGGTCTGGGGAGTGCCTCCTGTTTAGTCCTTGGATTGGGGGCCCTGTGTCGCCCTCAGTGGCTGGGTTTCCTCCCCCTTTTTGCGGCGATGGCGGCATCGGGAATGAGGGGAGTGCATAAAAAGTATTTTCCGGGGTTTTACGCAAGCCTCCTGCTCATGTTTCTATTGAGCGCAGGCGTGGCTGTACGCAATACGCTTTTATGCGGAAGGGGGTACTTTCTGCCAACCGAAGGAGTGCAGTATGCGCAGGAAGCGATGGATCTTACACCAGCCACCCTTCTGAAAAAGGGGGCTTTTATTCTGGGGTACTTGCCCGCCTTAGAACCGGCCTATCAAATAAGACCCCATTGGATGCTGGTCTGGATATTGTGGGGATGGGGCCTGGTGCAGGGGCGACGAAAAATTTTGATGAATACATGGGGCAAAATGGTAATGGTATTTATATTTTACTACATCCTTACTTTATTTTTTGTGGACATCACGTCCTATGGCTACAGGTACGTATTGCCCATCATTCCCATGCTGGCAGGACTTGGATTTATCCTTATAGAGGACCGGCGCTTAACTCAGGAACCTAATATTAATTTTATTTAAATATAGGTTAGACATCAGGTATAATTTTAACAAAGTTACATATAATTTTTATAATTATCAATTACGGCAGATTCTGATGATTTTTCGGGCCTTGTAAGAATGCCCGACTTTACGGAAATTCTTTTATTTACAATGTGACCATGCTTCAGTAGAGTATTTTAATATTATCCAGGGCCAGGAAGGGGTTGTCTTCCTTTGCACTGGCCGGTATACGGAAGGACGGCTTGAACAGGTTCCCCTCCTGGAAACTATCCGTGAAGGGCGTCAGGGTGATATACACCTTGTTCCAGACATCTTGGGTGCTTTTGAGGGTGAGGATGTACTTTTCCGACCGCAAGCCTGAGCTGGTGAAGCACACCAGCAGCACGTCCACGGGCGTGTTGCATTTATAGTGAAATTCCATGATTTTGGGGCGTCCGCCCTTGGGCAGGTAAATGGTGTTAATGGTTTCGGTCTGGGCAGGCTGGGCGCTGTTGGCTGGCAATTCCAGCAGGCCGCAGGCGTTACTGAGGAATCCGGCCCCCGGACCGCTCATCCGCACTAAGTTGGAGGCCGATCCCGGGGAAGCTGTGAATTGAATACCTGAGGGTTCAAAGTCTTCCAAAAAAGGGAAAGTGACCAAGGAGTCGTATTGAAAGACGGGATATATATGCGTGACGCTATCAGGCTTAAAGGTGCGTTTCAGGGAGAGGAATTTGATGGGGGCATATTGGGCCCGCAGACCGGCAAAGCCGTTGACAAATATGCCAGGCCGCAGCAGCACATCCACTTGACCAAAGGATAGGACCGGTACGCGGAAAGGCAGTTCAAAGGCGCCGAGGAGCCGACCGTTCAGGTACACCCACACGTCCTTGAAGTTTTGATGCGGTGTGCCTTGCGTGGGGTAGTGGGTGGTCATGCCTACGCTGTCTATCTGAAGCCAGGCCGGTACGGGAGCTTGAGTTTTCTCCCGGCAGGCAAACATCCACATCACCCCGATCACTCCCCACCTAGTCGCTCCTTTGAGTGTGTTGGGCACCGTTGGGTTGGCAGTTCAAATTCTTACTACAAAGATAAAGGGCTCACTCCGTCAGGTGGGCGGCAAACTGCATTTTATCCAGAATGCTTTCGGCCACTTCCAGGGCTCGGCGGCCATCGTAGAGGCTGACGGCCGGGGGGCGGCCGGTGCGGATACTGTGGACGAAGGCCTTCAGTTCTTCGCACAGGGCATTGGTATTGGGGAGGGGAGGCTGGTGGAAACGGATGAGGCGGGCCGGCAGGCCTTCGCCCGGCTCCAGGAGGAACCCTTCAGCCTGGCCATCGGTGGCTTCGGTGATTTCGTACACATGCACCTGTTTTTCCAGGAAGTCAATGGACACATAGGAACCGGCTTGGAAGATGCGCATTTTGCGCATGGATTTCACGGAGATGCGGCTGGCCGTGATGTTTACGGTGGCGCCGTTTTCAAATTCCAGGCGGGCATTGCAGATGTCAATGCGGGGTGTGATGACGGCGGCCCCGCCGGC
>JANWWQ010000064.1 GCA_025055635.1 Flavobacteriales bacterium | reverse complement strand
AATGATTTCCAAGATTCGGCCGGAAGTGCAGAGGCCACCCTGGCAGCCCAACAAGAATTTCTGGAGGTCGTGGACTGCTTAAAAAAAAGGGGTGTGGAAGTGCTTGTGGGCGACCCACCCGCCGGACCCCTGCCAGATGCCATATTTCCCAATAACTGGCTCAGCACGCATCCAGAAGGCTTTGTATTTATTTATCCCATGAAGGCCCCCTCACGCCGAAAGGAAAGAAATCCGCAGTTGTTAAGCCTTTTGAAGGAAAAGTTTCAAATTTCATATATATACGACCTCAGCGGTTTTGAAGAGCGCGGCCTTTTCTTAGAAGGAACAGGTAGTCTGGTATTTGACCATACCTACAAGCGGATATTCGCCGCCCTCTCGCAGCGCACGCATGAAGCATTAGTAAAGTTGGTGGGCCAGCTGTTGGGTTACGATGTTATGATTTTTACCACGCGCCACCCTTACACAGGCCGGCCCCTTTACCATACCAATGTGATGATGAGTGTGTCGCCCTCACTGGCCATTTGGATTCCAAGTGTCATTCCAGATTCGGGGCTGCAGCATGCCATCCGTCAATACTTGGAGACTCCGGGTCGTATTGTCATTGACTTGCCTACAGAGGCTCTGGGGGTGTTTGCTGCCAATGTGTTGATGCTCCTCGGAGAAAAAGGACCTTTTTTAGTTGCGTCCCAAACGGCAGAACCCTGGCTACGCGATAGGATTCCGGCCGATGTCCAGCTCCAAGTATGTGCTATCCCTACCATTGAGAGGTTGGGCGGTGGAAGCGTGCGGTGCATGCTGTGCGAGAACTTTCTGAGCCCTGGGCCAGGTTTTTAACTTTGACCTTTCATGAGGGAGCAGGCCTCGGCATTCCACTTTGATACTCTTCGCTTTCCTGACGATTTTCATCCTGAGGAAAAAAAGCTTTACGAGGTTGCCCGGCAGGCCGCTCTCACAGCTTACGCGCCCTACTCAGGCTTTCGGGTCGGATGCGCCATCCGGCTTGCAAATGGGCAGGTTGTAAGTGGTTCCAACCAAGAAAACGGGGCTTATCCTTCGGGGTTGTGTGCGGAGCGGGTGGCTTTGTTTTATGCCGGGGCCTCGCATCCAGATGTCCCTGTCACACATTTATTCATTTACGCTTTAGAAGCCCGTGAATTGGTTGCTCCCTGTGGCGCTTGCCGCCAGGTGATGGCCGAAACATCCTTTCGTCACGGACAGGCTATCACGATTTACTTCCCTGCTGGGTCGGGTGTGTGGTACCGCATAGAAGATGCAACGCTTTTGTTGCCCTTCGCATTTCGGTTGCCTTCTCGCCTTTGAATATCCTATTGATTACTTTTGGCCGAAGTTCTGGTCATGTCTTCTGAACCTTCTTTTTCAAAAGACACCTACCTATTCTGGTATGAGAAAATGCTTTTATGCCGCCGTTTCGAAGAGAAGTGCGGCGAGCTGTACACGCGTCAAAAGTTTGGCGGGTTTTGCCACCTTTATATCGGTCAAGAGGCTGTAGTCGTGGGATCTGAAACTGCTATAAGGCCGGAGGATAGAGTGATCACAGCGTATCGGTGCCATGTTCACCCAATTGTTCGTGGGATGCACCCCAAGTATGTTATGGCGGAGCTCTTTGGCCGCGCCACCGGTTGTTCGCGTGGTCGGGGAGGCTCCATGCACATGTTTTCCAAAGAATTTAACATGTTCGGCGGACACGGGATTGTGGGTGGACAAATTCCCTTGGGTGCCGGTATAGCGTTTGCGGATAAATACCGAGGGAATGACTTAATTACCCTTTGTTTCATGGGTGATGGTGCTGTTCGGCAGGGGGCTTTCCATGAAACGCTCAATATGGCCATGACTTGGAAATTACCTGTCGTTTTTGTCATTGAAAATAACCAGTATGCGATGGGCACCTCTGTGGAACGCACCAGCAACGTGACCGAACTGTATAAGCTGGGGTGTGCCTATGAGATGCCCTCCTATCCTGTAGACGGTATGCGGTGTGAAGCGGTTCATCAGGCCGTGGCTGATGCAGCAGCGCACGCCCGCGAAGGTCGAGGCCCTGTTCTTCTTGAAATGCGCACTTACCGCTATAAAGGCCACTCCATGAGCGACCCGCAGACCTATCGCACCAAAGAAGAGGTGGAGGAGTACAAAGCCTTAGATCCCATTGATACCGTACTCCAAACCATCCGCCAAAAACAGTACGCCACCGAGGAAGAGATCCTGGCAATCCAAGCCCATGTCAAGGCATTAATAGAAGAAAGTGTGGCATTCGCCGAGCAATCGCCCCTGCCGGACCCCTCTGAACTCTATCAATACGTTTATAGTGAACCAGATTATCCTTTTATAAAAGACTGATCCATGGCTGAAATAGTCAGAATGCCCAAGCTCTCGGACACCATGACCGAAGGCGTGGTGGCCAAGTGGCATAAAAATGTGGGCGACCGTGTCAAGAGTGGCGATCTGCTGGCAGAGATTGAAACCGACAAAGCCACAATGGAATTTGAATCCTTTCAGGAAGGCGTCTTATTGTACAAGGGCGTAGAAGAGGGTCAGGCGGCCCCTGTAGATAGTATTTTGGCTATACTCGGTACTGAAGGGGAGGATATCAGCGCTATCCTTGAACGGGAAAAAAGTCCATCCGCTGAGGCCCCGAAAACCCAAGAAGTCGAGTCAGGAGTACTTACCGAAACAAAAGTGCTTTTACCGGATTCTTCCGAAAATAGAGAAACCGCAGAGGTTACCCCTGGCCGTCTTAAGGCTTCTCCTCTGGCCCGTCGTATCGCGAAAGAAAAAGGTATTGAGTTACATGAAATTAAGGGCACTGGCGAAGGGGGCCGGATTGTCAAACGCGATGTGGAGAGCTATCAACCTACCGTTGTCCCGCTTGGGCAAAAAGATGTTAAGGTGCCTTTTGGAGAAGCCTTTACTGATTTGCCCTTAAGCCAGATGCGCAAAGCCATTGCGCGCCGGCTGAGCGAAAGTAAGTTTAGCGCGCCCCATTTTTATCTGACGGTAGATGTTGATATGGATAACATTTTGGCGGCCCGCGACCGGATCAATAAAACCCACGATTTACGGATATCCATTAACGATATCATCATCAAGGCCACGGCTGCCGCTTTGGAACAACACCCCAAAGTAAATGCCTCTTGGCTAGGCGATAAGATCCGCTATCATCATCGTATCAATATCGGTGTGGCCGTAGCCGTGGAGGACGGCTTGGTGGTGCCCGTCATTCCTAATGCCAACCATCGCACTCTTCGCGAGATTTCGGAGATAGTTCGGGACTTTGCCGTTCGTGCCCGCGAAAAAAAGCTTCAGCCTCAGGAAATGGAAGGCAACACATTCACTATCAGCAACCTGGGTATGTTCGGAATAGAACAATTTACCGCCATTATTAATCCTCCCGATGTATGTATTCTTGCTGTGGGGGCCGTGCGAGATGAAGTGGTCGTGAAGCAGGGGAGTGTGCAGCCCGGAAAGCGAATGAAAGTCACTCTGAGCTGCGACCACAGGGCTGTGGATGGTGCTACAGGAGCGGCATTTCTTCGTACCCTAAAGGATTTTCTGGAAGAGCCCTTAAGTATGTTTTTGTAAGCAGGGAAAAGCTTATTTTCCAGCGTTTTCAGACCTCTGGTTGCGGGAGAGGATGTTTTCTCTTGTTAAGGGAAAATACCAAGTAGTTTGTAGGATTCTACGATTTTCCGGATGGCGGTTACAAATGCGGCGGTACGCAAATCTTCTATTTTTTTGTTCTCAAGATAGGTTTCTCTAATCTTATCATATGCTACAATCATAGTTTCTTCCAAACCAGAGTAAACTAAATCCAACTCATCAGGTCCTGCTTGAATCTGTTCAACTAAGGCAGCCGGTATTTTAGAGTTGCCCGATGATGCACTTTCAATAGCTTTCAGAATATTTTTGTTCATAGCGCTCTGGTAGCGTTTTTCCATGCGGCCAAAGCGTACATGAGAAAGGTTTTTAAGCCATTCAAAGTAGGACACGGTGACTCCTCCGGCATTTAGATATATATCAGGAATGATCATTATGCCTTTTTTATTTAAAATATTCTCCGCCTCTGGAGTCACTGGACCGTTAGCGGCTTCCGCAATGATGCGAGCTTTGATGCGATCCGCATTGCCTTTATGGATTTGGTTCTCCAGAGCAGCTGGTACCAAAATGTCACATTCCAGCTCCAGGCCATCTTCAGGATTAGGAATGTCCTTGCAACCTTTAAATCCGTTTAAAGAACCTGTTTCCCGAAACCATTGGCTTAAGGCAGTGGGATCTATACCTTTAGGATTGTACACAGCACTATTATACTCTATCACTCCCACGATGATGGCGCCAGCTTCGTGGAGAAACTTGGCAGCATGATATCCAACATTCCCTAAACCTTGGATCACAACTTTTTTCCCTTCCACGCCGGGGGAAAGCTTTAATTTCTTAACATCCTCTTTATATGATAAGGCGTGCTGCACGCCAAAAAATACTCCCAAACCTGTGGCTTCGCGGCGGCCCCGAATACCTCCTTGACCCACAGGCTTACCGGTGACGCAGGCCAGGCCATTCACATCCATGGGATTGAACGCCATATATGTATCTACAATCCAGGCCATCTCGCGCTCACCGGTGCCCATATCGGGGGCGGGCACATCAATGCCCGCTCCGATAAAGTTCTTTTTAATGAGTTCGGCCGTATACCGCCTGGTAATTTTTTCCAGGGTTTCCACATCATACAGCCGGGGGTTAATTTTTACCCCTCCTTTAGC
Organism: Flavobacteriales bacterium; assembly: GCA_025055635.1. GTDB lineage: Bacteria > Bacteroidota > Bacteroidia > CAIKAF01 > CAIKAF01 > JANWWQ01. The sequence continues at coordinate 4,770 of JANWWQ010000064.1, read as the reverse complement.
TCCTCCAAAGGGAACATCTACCAATGCACACTTATACGTCATCAGGGCAGCCAAAGCCATTACCTCATCTTGCGTGACGTGTTCGCTGTAGCGGATGCCCCCTTTAGTAGGGGTTTTGTGGTGACTGTGTTCAGCCCGGTAGGCCTCAATGACTTCTACCCGCGATCCTATCCGCACAGGAAAGCGCATTCGGTAAACGCTGTTACAATATTTGATTTGATCAAGAATGCCCTGATCGGCTTCTACAAACTGGGCCGCTTTATCAAAATATAACAAAACATCTTCAAAGAAGGATTTTTCGCGTTGCTGACTGAGCTTCTTAGACATGCCTTAAATTTTACTGGCAAAAGTAGAGGAACCAACATTGGTTTCACAAATCCAACCATTTTAAGATTATTCAAATCTGCCTGTTCACAAAGGCGGCTGTATCTTTGCATGCTTTCTGCGGGGTGTAGCGCAGCCCGGTTAGCGCGCCACGTTCGGGACGTGGAGGCCGGAGGTTCGAATCCTCTCACCCCGACTTTTTCAACAAATTTTTATTACGTTCTAAGGTAATACAACCAATCCCTGAGCCTTTTCAATTTCCAGGGAGTTTTCAACCAGGCCTTAAATTGTAGGATGCGGCCTAGTCGTTTATATCCCTCGTAAAATCGGCGGGCTGCTACTTTTTCAAATAGTAAGCCAGGATCGGCTTTGAACGGGGCTTCCCAAGCCTGACGAAGTTGCTGCGCTTCCTCTATTTGGCCCGCTTCTAAAAAATCAGTGCCGGTTCTGCGTCGCTGGAGAATAAAAAAACGGGCATACTCCAGGCTCAACCACTTGCCGGGGGAGGTGGTGAGTGTCAAGGCCACACTCCGCATGTTTGTTCTATAATAATACAATACATCCGGGACGTTCGCTATTCCGAATTTTTCAGCTATCCGGTAACCCCAATACAAATCTTCAGATCCCAGACGGTCAAAAAATTCATGGTACCCACCAACGGCTTTTACCACTTCCCTACGCACCATCAGACCCGACCCCACAAAATCAAAGTGTTCCGGCATACGGGAAAAAATCTCTTCGGGTCTTAAGGCCAAGCGACTTTCAAAAAGAATTTGCCCTTTTTCATCAGTTTTGGCGTAGTTGCTGCCTATAGCTCCTAAACCCGGATTTTTTTTAAAAGCTTCCAGAAGAATTTCTAATCTTCGCGGATGGCTCCAATCGTCAGCATCCTGAAAAGTAATAAATGCTCCCTTTGCTTGATCTAAAAGCTTATTCCATGTTTTGAGGTAACCTAAATTTTCATTGTTGTGAAACAATTTAATACGCGGCTCCTTATTGGCATATTTATCAATAATTGCGCGGGTGGCGTCTTTTGAAGCATCGTCGGCTATTAAAAGTTCCCAGTGGGGATATGTTTGTGCTAAAATAGAATCCAGTGCTTGAGTAATAAATTTTTGGCAGTTATATGCGGGCATTATTATGCTCACCAAAGCCTTTTCACTAATTTTATCCGTCATACAGAGGGCAAAGGTACAGGGTACTAAGACCTTGTTTTTGGAATAAAACCTTTCGTTAGACCTTGTAAAGCACGTTTTGTTTTTTTGCAGCCGTTGTGGGCCATTTGGTTTCAATTATCGGGAGGCCTAATGTGGGGAAATCCACTCTTTTCAACCGGCTCACGGAGAGTCGGGAAGCGATTACAGATTCCCGCGCCGGCACCACGCGTGACCGTCACTATGGTACGGTTTTTTGGAATGGTCGGTATTTTACGGTCGTGGATACAGGGGGATATGTGAGTGGATCAGAAGATGTTTTTGAGACGCAGATAAACCGCCAAGTTCTCGAAGCCGTCAAACAAAGTGATGTCGTTCTGTTTTTGGTGGATGCTGCAGAGGGGCTTCACCCCCTGGACCAATCGGTAGCCGAAATGCTTAGGGCATCGGGAAAACCCGTGATAGTGGTCGCTAACAAAGCCGACAATTACGACCTTATTCAAGCAAGCGGGGAGTTTTTTGCTCTGGGATTTGAACCGGTATTTCCAATAGCAGCTATCAATGGCAGTGGCACCGGAGAACTATTAGATTACCTTGTCAATCTGCTTAAACCCCTGGAATCTCCTCCTGACCAGGATTTGCCTCGTTTTGCAGTTGTAGGAAGACCCAATGTGGGCAAATCATCCCTGGTCAACACTCTCTTAGGCGAAGAACGCCATATCGTTACTCCCGTGGCAGGTACAACACGCGATAGCGTGGACAGCCTATTCAAAGGTTTTGGGATGGCCTTTTATCTGGTGGATACTGCCGGATTGCGCAAAAAAGGGAAAGATCTGGAGGATTTGGAATTTTACAGTGTGCTCCGCACTTTGCGGGCAATGGAAAAATGCGACGTTTGCCTATTGGTATGTGATGCGCAGGAGGGCTTCGGGCAGCAAGAGCTTCACATTCTGAGCCTAGCTGAAAAATTGTACAAGGGGATTGTAATTCTAGTAAATAAATGGGATTTGATTACAAAAGAAAAGCACACTACAGAGAATTTCAGGAGGAGCATTTTAGAAAAAACAGCTCCCTTCACGGATGTTCCTATTGTATTTACGAGTACTGTAAAGCGTCAACGAGTCTTAAAAGCTTTTAAAGAGGCCGTAGCCGTTTACCACCGCCGTACCCAGAAGTTTAAAACATCGGAACTTAACGAAAAGTTGTTGCCAATCATTGAAGAAAATCCTCCCCCATCCATTAAAGGGAAATACATTCATATTAAGTATATTACCCAATTACCGACCGCATACCCTAGCTTTGCTTTTTTTTGTAATCTACCCCAATACATTCGCGAACCATATAAACGTTTTTTGGAAAACAAAATGCGCCAAATTTTTGATCTCAAAGGATGTCCGATCGCAATATATTTTAGGGCAAAATAGTAACATAATTATGAAAAAAAATTTTTGATTCTATGAAAAGATTTGTTTGTAATACAATTTTCATTTCTCTATTAATACATTGTAATGAAGTTGCTCTTAAAGCTCAAAATTTAACAATTACCACAGAGGATATCATATCAAATTCTACCTGTTCCGGGCAGTTTTTGTTCGTAACTTATTCCACCACGGGGAATTTTGGCTGGTCGGCGCAATTTCGGGCCGAGCTGTCCAACAACTTGGGTTTTTTTACGAATCCCATCACAATAGGATCTTCCAACTTTAACGTAGGCATTATTCCTGCTCAGATTCCTCTCAATGTGGGCCTGGGAATTTACCGCATTAGGGTGGTCTCGGAAAATCCCTACGTTGTGGGCACGCCTTCGCCCACTCCTCTTGTCATTTCAAACATTCCTCAGGCCACACAGATTATTGTATTCCCGGACGATACGGTGTGCTATGGTGATTCTATAAGACTCATGGTTGCGCCGGTCTTCAGTCAGGTGGAGTGGTCCACTGGAAATCTAGGAAATACAATTTACGTGCACTCCTCTGGCATTTATAGTGTGGAGACCACTGATATTGCGGGATGTAAAGGTTATGATACGGTAAAAGTCCATTTCCTCCCATGTAGTTCTGTAGCCAACAGGCATTTACAACATGAAACAAAAACCTCTAGCGTTTTTCCTAATCCTGCAAAGGATAAGTTGTATATAAAGACACCGGTATCTACCTCTTTTCAAATCATACTTACAGATTTTAATGGGCGTATCTTAATGAAAACTGCCGGGAACAGCGGCTTCTTGGATTTAGATATTGAACACTTAGAAGCCGGGTGCTATTTCCTCAATCTTCAAGCGCACGAAATTACTCCTGAAATGGTCAGATTTTGCAAAATCCATTAGTTTACGAATACTTTTTTCTAATTTTGTTTTGATATCAAGAATAAAAAGTTAAAAAATATGAAAAAAGTCCTGGTTATTTGGATGGATTATGCCGAGGCCCTGATTGGCCAACAAGATGATGGAGATGTGCGCATCACGGTTCTTCCTTCTGAAATAGAAACCATGGTGCGCGAAGAGGGACAAACGCCTGACTACACCAAATTCACTCCTTTTCATGTCTCCAACAACGAGAATCGCAACCATCATAGAGAACAAGAACAAGTAAAAAAGTATTTTAAAAGGTTAGAAGATGCTATCAAAGGAGCTGGGAAAATTTATATTATGGGGCCGGGGGAGGCCAAAAAGGAGTTTTCTCATTTTATTAAAGAACATACAAAAAATAGTCCGGAAATTTTAGCAGTAGAAAATTGTGAAAGACTCACAGAAGGTCAACTTAGGGCCAAAATGCGCCGGATATTAAGTTCCAATAATTGACATAACTTCAATAAATTTTATTTAAACATTTAATTATTTCGGAAATTACTCCTTAGGTCAAAAACCATAATCCTAAAACGTCAGGGTAAATATTGAGGGGAATCAAGTTCAGCCCTCAATATTTGTTGGGCCATAGAGGAAATGTCTTCACTTGCCAATGGGGAGATTTGTTGAGGAAAGTTTTCATAACCGAAAATAGGAAGTTGAGAGGCGCGTTGGTCAGAGCGACTAGGTAAAGTCAGAATATTATTTTCAAAGTAAAGCGAAGCAAAAGGTAAAGTTGGGTGATGATGGACTCGCAGGGATAAATGCAGCCATTTTTTCAAACCACAAATTCTTTGAGAATCGTGTAATGATACAGCTAAACTGCCGGAAGCCTTTTCAAGGCTCGCGAAAAGAACATTACGAAATGTAATTGGTGAAATGGACCTGGACGAGACCTTCAAATTGCGAAATACCATATACTCTAAACTTCGCAAACTGCTATTTAGA
>JANWWQ010000063.1 GCA_025055635.1 Flavobacteriales bacterium | reverse complement strand
CGGGATTTGGCCGCCCGTGAACTGGGCCTGCCTACAGCCCGATACGCTTATGCGGCCTCGGCCGATGAACTGGCGCGGGCAGCCGCCGGCCTGGGATTTCCCTGCGTGGTGAAGCCTCTCATGTCTTCTTCAGGTAAAGGCCAGTCGGTGGTCCACAAACCGGAAGAGATCCCTCAGGCCTGGCAATACGCCCTGGAAGGCAGCAGGGGTGACCTGCCGGAGGTCATCGTAGAGGAGTTCATCCGTTTTGATTACGAAATCACCTTGCTGACAGTGACTTCTGCAACAGGCACGGTCTTTGGCCCTCCCATCGGGCACCGTCAGGAAAAAGGCGATTACCGGGAAAGCTGGCAACCGCGGGCCATGCCTGCGGAGGCTCTGGAAAAAGCCAAAGTCATGGCCGCCCGCGTGACCGCCGCTCTGGGCGGCTGGGGCCTCTGGGGAGTGGAATTTTTTGTGCGCGGGACTGAAGTATGGTTTTCCGAACTATCACCCAGGCCCCACGACACCGGCATGGTCACCCTGGCCGGCACCCAAAATCTCAATGAATTTGAATTACACGCAAGGGCTTTTCTCGGCCTTCCGGTGCCTGAAGTCCGCCTTCAGGCCTGCGGCTGCTCCGTAGCCCTGCTGGCCGAAAAACACTCCTCCAACTTTCACTATGAAGGTTTAGAGGAAATCTTGGAAAATCCGAACGCTGACGTGCGCATTTTCGGTAAACCGGTGACCCGTCCACAGCGGCGGATGGGCGTACTGCTCCTGCGCGCACCCCTTTGCGACGATGCGGCGCACCTGGTGCCAGAGGCCGTCCAACTGGCCAAAAAATTTTCTATCGTTACAAACGAGAACTAAAACGGCTTTTTTCTTAAAAGATGGTATTTCCCTTGGAAAGGTATGAACAGCTCTGGTTTTGCAGGCTTAGGAAAGCCCTAAACCTTAACTTATATTTTCCCATAACACATGTAAAATTCGGGCCATAAACAGAAGGTGGATTCCTCCTAAAGTAATACCTGAAGACAACAAAACCTTGGCTAAAATCAGAAAAAATAAAAACTACCTTTATTTTTTAAACGTTAACCGCACGAAAGGAATCAGCATTTCTTCAAGGCTCACGCCGCCATGCTGAAAGGTGTTGCGGTAGAAATTAGCGTAATAATTAAAATTATTGGGGTATGCAAAAAATTTATTCTCCTTAATAAAAATGTACTTTGTTGTCAAATCGTAACGGGGCAAATAAAAGGCGGCCGGATCGGTGCATTCCACCACATCGCGCGGGTCGTACTTCAGGTTGCGGCCTTGCTTGTAGCGCAGGTTGGTGCTGGTTTCCCGATCGCCCAACACCCGTGTAGGTTCCTTGACCCTGATGGTGCCATGGTCGGTGGTGAGCAGCACCACACCCCCGCTCTCACCAGCTTTCACAATCATCTCCATCAACGGCGAATGCTCAAACCATGAGCGCGTGATGCTGCGATAGGCGCTCTCGTCGCTGGCCAGTTCGCGGATCACCTCCATGTCCGTGCGGGCGTGGGAGAGCATGTCCACAAAGTTGTACACCACCACGTTAAGGGCATTTTGGGACAAATTGGCAAACTGCTCCACGAGCTTATGGCCAGCGGCCAGATTGAGAATCTTAAAGTAGGCCGTGCGGAAGTTTTTGCCCAGTCGCCGCAATTGTTCCTGCAGGAGTTGTTCTTCAAAGAGGTTCTTGCCCCGTTCTTCGTCTTCATTTACCCAGTAGGAAGGATAGCGTTTCTGAATTTCCGAAGGCATAAGGCCAGCAAAAAAGGCATTGCGAGCATATTGAGTGGCTGTGGGCAGGATGCTGCAGTAGAGCTGTTCTTCTTCCGTTCGGAAATGAGGGGCCAGCAGGGCTTCCATCACTTTCCACTGGTCGTAGCGCAGGTTGTCCACCACGAACAGGAACACCGGCCTCTGGCCATCCACCAGGGGCGCCACAAAGCGCCGGAAGGCCGTGTGCGACATGGTGGGGACTTCGCTGGCGCGACCCGTCAGCCAATCGCGGTAATGCCGCTCCACAAAACGACACCAAAGACGATTGGCATCCTGCTTTTGCAGGAGCAGGATCTCTTCCATTTCTCCGCCGTCCAGTTCCATTTCCCAGTACACAAGGCGCCGGTACACCTCACACCATTCCCTGAAGCTGAGCTTATCGCTCAGCGTCATACCGATCTGGCCGAATTCGCGCCGATAGGCCGATGTGGTTTTATCGGAAATAATACGGGGAGCCTCCAGGATTTTTTTCAGAGACAACAAAATCTGGTGCGGATTGACAGGTTTTATAAGGTAATCAGCGATGCGGCTGCCTATCGCATCTTCCATGATATTTTCTTCTTCGCTCTTCGTGATCATGACCACGGGCAGATGGGGCCGCACGGTTTTAATGTTTTCCAGAGCCTCCAGACCGCTGAGTCCGGGCATGTGTTCGTCCAGAAACACCACGTCGTAATTGCCGCTTTTGACTTTATGAATCGCTTCGTCGCCGCTCGTTACCATCTCTACCTCGTAGCCTTTGTTTTGCAGAAAAATGACGTGCGGCTTCAGCAGATCGGCCTCGTCATCGGCCCAGAGAATGCGGACTTTATCACTCATAAATAGTAAAAATCAAATTTTGTTCCGGAAACACACCGAACGTAAAAAATCCTGCTTTTTATGAGGAACTATAGAAAAAATCGCCCCTGCAGGAAAGCCCAGGATGGCCGCAGAATTTAAGCTAGGCTGCAGTCCTGAAACCTTTGCCTCTATCGTATTTTCTTTTTGCGGGAATTCTTAATCTCTGCTTCCAGTTTTTTGTAAGCTTCAATTAAAATCAGCGCTTCAGATTCCCAATTGTACTTTTCCAGCACCGCTTTCCGGCCATTCTCTCCATGCTGACGGGCTATTTCGGGATGATCCACATAAAAGTTTATCGCTTCGGCAATTGCACGAGGATTTGTGGGGTCCACACAGATACCGCATTGATGCTTTTCAAGGATCTCGCGCCATTGTGGAAAGTCAGAGGCCACCACGGGGAGCCCTGCAGCCATGTATTCAAACATCTTGATAGGCAGACTATTGATATAATTGGGTACCGGCTGCAAAATCACAAGTCCGCACAGACTTTCATTGTAAAGCCTAAGCAAATCCTGGAAGTTTTTATAGCCGACATAAATAAAATTTGAATTAGTGGAATTATTGGAAAAGAGGGAATTCAGGTCGGGGTCTTTGACCTTTCCAGCCACCACGATGGGGCATTTGGTGAAACGGCTGGCTTCCAGCATCATAAGGGCCCCGCGCGCCCGCGTAATGCCACCGGCATATACCACATACCTTTTAACTCCGGTCTCGGGGGGACTGCTCAAGAGCATTTCAAACTCTTCCAGTTTTGGAAAATTCCTGACGACTATAGTGTTGGTATTTACCCGACGTAGTCGTTCTTTAATACTCTCTACCACGGTAACCACCAGATCAAATCTGGGCACGCAGAATTCTTCCACAAGGCCCACACCACGCGACAGTGCCCTGGCTAATGCAGGAGACACATAAGTCTTCACCCTGAATTGCAATGGATAATCCTCATGGGCATCATATACAATTCTTATTCCCATCCATTTCAGTAACAAAGCCACCGGTAACAGTTCGGGATCATGGAAATGCACCACATCAGGTCGGGCCTTTTTTATTTTCATAAAAGCACAGAAAAGGCCTACCACGATGCGAATGAACCTATTGCTGAAAGCGGGCAGCACGATGTGTGATAGCTTTAATTCCCGGCCTTCAGGTAGGGCGGGACCGGCCACTGCCACCTCAAAGCCGGCCTGGGCCAATGAAAGGGCTTCCTTGTGGTAAATTCTCACATCATCGGCCTGGTGAACAGTGGTCAGATGAACTATTTTCATTTAATTTCATTTAAGGTAATCTATGAAGCTAATCAACTTTCATAGAAACATCAGCGGGTTGCGGCTTTCGCAGCAAAAGCGCAACAACCAGAAGGCAAATTATCATCCCATGAGTAAGAAGAGAGGTAAATATGGAGGAACTAATGATTGAATAATAAGAAGCAAACAGCGCACATGCCACGAAAATACGATTGCCCAACCCCACATAATCAGCAAGAATGAGAAAAACAATCATTATTACCGTTTCTATAAAAGGACCCATCGTATAATCATTAGCAAAACCGTCAGCCCAGGGATTGGCATTGGCGCTCATATCTGCATAACCGAAATAGAAATATCCCACAAAGTAGGGAGGAGAAATATCCATGAGGGGCGGCTGGAAAAACCTGAAAATGTTGTAGGTCCACTGATAGGTGGGCTCGGTGGAAAAAACATCATGGTATACCCTGGTCAATAAACCCGGAACAATAAAGGTGCGCCTGATAATGTAGGAGGAATACGCTGTATTGAAACGTTCATCCAGAAAAAGAGCCCCCCCAATCAGAAGCAATAGAAATAACAATAAAAAATTAAAATTAAAATCTTTTCTAATTACATAAAATATGAAGGTCAGAAAAAACGGCATAAAAAACACGCTCTTGGAGCCTTCCAGAAGAAATATCAGGAAATTGGACAGGAAGCCAAAAGCGATAAATATTAAATTTCTGTTCATAAGACCATAGACAAGCAAAATGGGTGCAGAGACATTGCTGGCAAAACGTATCAGATAGCCGCTAAATCCGAAAGACACCTCCCTGGCCTGAAGACGGGTATCGTAAACGTTAAAAGCCAAAAGTTCCCGAATATCTCCTATCTGATAATTCAAATAAAAATATATTAAAGTGACCACATGAATCAACAATAGACCATTGAGAAACAGATTATTTACTCTTTTATTATAAAAATGTGCTTTACTGAAAATATAAGTTTCAGCAGAATAGAGGGACACGATGAGGAGAAGCATGCATCCCAGCAACACCACATAATAATGAAGATCGTCGGAAACGGATCCCGGAGAAGATATATATCCGATTATGATAGAAGGACAATACACCACTACATACAAAAAAGCAAAATAAGCGAGGAGAGATTCCTGAATTTAAGAGGAAGTAAAAGGGCCGGAAATAGAGCCAAAAAGAACACAAAAATTAATTCTGGCTCCGGTTTTGAATAATAATAATATTTCTGATAAAAAAACAATTCCGCAAAAACATTTTTGTATGTAGTAAGTAGAATAAGATTAAAAATAAGCAGAAGTACCAAAAAAATTATGCGGGAAAAGAATTCGGTCTTTCTCAATACATAATCCATGAAGCCTGCCTTCCTTTTGTTATCGGAGGGCAGAGCCCACGCTGCAGATGGACTTATACTCATATAGAAATCAAATTTCGCAAGTCTGCCGGCGAATGATGTGCTTAATGTTATGTCGTTCAGAATCTATTATTAAAACATAATTCGCCGCACCTCCACGAAACAAACAAGGACATCTTACGTCCTGCAGGCAAAACTTAAGCTTTAAGAACAGCCTCATAAAATTCAAAGTCTTGCTCAGTTTCAAAATGAGAGTTGTGCCACAAAAATGTAAAAACTCCTCCGTATTTTTTAGTAACAGATTTCAGGTGTAAGAATTTATTCAGAGCAGCCGGAGAATATCCCAGTCCTTCGTATTCTATAACGCTACATTCCATGGCGATTAGAGGCATCTCCTTTAACTGTAATTTCTTTTTTCGATAAATATCAAAAACCGGAAATGGCCAACAGGTGCCGCACCGGAAGCCGGCCTGGTCGGCGTAGCCCAGGGTGGAATCATAGGCGAAACCGTGAGCCTCCCACAATTGCGGCGTAATCTGATGATCCCACCTGAGATAATGTTGGCGTCCACCCATCTCATAATAGGGGTATTGAATATTTTCTAAAATTTGCCTGTATTTCCGGACGCTGGCGGCAAATAGTTCCGGATTCCCGCTAGTTTCTATTCCAGGATGAAAACCAATGGAATGGCCCTTCTCCACCAGCCTTGCCAGCAAGCTCTTCCAGGATGAACGGAAATAATCCACGGGTTCGTCTTTAGGCCCGGTGGACAATGGAATAATGTTGAATTCCACTCTGTGCCCCAGGGATTCATTTAATCCGGCAATATAAAACACATTATCCACCAGGGGATTCCTGTTGAGTATAAGGTGGCCGATACGATTTTTGAATTTTTTCAGGCTTTTATACCTGAATATGGCTCCGGCCATTTTTCTGAGATGGTTATATCTAAGATGATCCACGTCGCAGGATACTACCTGCCGGAATTTCTGTTCCTTAAACTTGATCGCCGGGGCCACAGACCGCATCATGTTTTTCAGCAATTCCAAGTATTCATTGACCACGGGTCTGAGAAGAAAGCCTTCTCTGAAGGCCAGGGATGAGCTGCCGGGAAACCTGTGGTAGGCATCGCGGTCGGGAAGCACGGTTTCCTCCCAGCGGGTAAGCATGAAAAAAGCCGAAGAAAAAATATCTATTCCGCATCGCACCGTCTGGCCATCCACCTCCAGGTGAGGCCGTCCGTAGATTACGGGAATATCCTCCTCAGGTGTCAGGGGAACCCTTGCCCTGGGAACTGAGGCAGGTATCCGGGTGGCCTCCTTGTAATCCCGCCCCTGAGGAATTCGTGAAAAAAAATGGTCTTCCACCAAAATTTCCTGCCCTCCGTCCATCCTGATTAACCAGCACGGCTCGCTGCCCTCAGGAAGGTATTCCAGGGCAAAGGATAAACCCAGATAATGGTGAAAAAACACATCCAGAATATACTCCCTTTCCCGGGTAAAATGTGGAGGAATGGCCACCCTGATATTCATCTCAAACCAGTTTGAGGATGGGATTCAGAAGTCGCAGCAGCGGAGATTGTACCTTGTATATTAAAAATTGCTGGCGTTGACGGGATCCGAAACTACGGAAATAATTTTCTATGGATTCGTTCATACTGCCCTCAAAATCAAAATTCCTTTCCGCGGCCAGCGTATCACCGATGGCCCGAACCAGCAACAAATCCATCCCCCCCAGGTCTTTTTTTTCTGCGGACACGCCGCCCGTGAGGTAATACACATTCTGACTATCCCCTACAAAAAGACCTGTAGCCAGCGGTTCGTTTCCCGACACGGCAAAATACATCCGGCAGTAAGCTTTTTCGCAGCACTGCGCTACCAGGCGCTCCAGAAAGGAACAGGTATAGGGCACCACCAGGCCCTTCCTGGCATAGGTGGCCGATACCAAATCATAGTGCCGCTGTACATCGTTCATTTCCACCACCTCTATATTCAGCGATTCGGCTTTTTTTATCCGGCGCCGGATGTCGTTGTCAAATTCCTGCCTCACTTCCTTCCTCTCATGGGAAATGTAATACGTGTAGAGGGTGGTTTGCCTGAATTGTTTCCAGTAAAAAGGAAGCCAGTTTGTATATTCAAATCCCCATAGCTGCTTAAAAATATCAAACCTGGGCAACTGCTCCGCAAGAGCAGTCATCACCTCCTTTTCCCAGGATAATTTTTTCTGGTACTTCTGACCCTCAGGATACAGTATAAAAGGGCCCAAGTAACGTGTGAGCCGGGGCATTGTGAGCGCCACAAAACCCTTTTGTTTTTTCACATAGTAAGGCATGGAAGCCCACACCCGCCCTCCTTTTTCATACATTGCCACTCCCCAGTTGGCGGCGCCACAAACCGAATCCAACCACCAAGGACGGTGAAAAAGCGGCAATTCCTGCTGGCTTTCCGCAAAGCGTAAATATTTTTCTTTCAATTCGGAATTAATCATTCAGAAATTCCCGTTCCAACAGCATTTTCCGGATTTTCCGGATGGTGAGCACATACAGAAAAATGAACGATACCACAAAGGCTCCCATTACCACCGGGAGCCTGTAAGGCTGCGGCAACGCAAGCGCTCCCGATGCCAGCCCCAGAAAAAGGATCAGGGCATAAAAAGCATGAAAGGCGTTGTAAGATTTATGGTAAGCCGCATCTATGAACGACCGCAGGCCAATAAAATGCACATTGAATACGCCCGCCAGCAAGGCCACCCCCACCAGATTCCAGAGCAGTCCGTAATCGTCTGAAACGGCGATCCACGGCAACACGAACCTGCCGGCCACCAGAAAAGCCACAAGTGTAGCCCCGCCGATGAGCCAGGCCATCCCGCTCACTTTGCGTACTACCCTGCCCACCTCCCTGATTTTCATTTCCTTCAGCAAAATCGTGGCCCTTGGCAAAAATACCAGGCCTACAGGACTCATAGTAAAAGCCATGATGTTCATCAGGGTAATACCAAAGGCCATGGCTCCGCCTGCCTTGTAATCCACCAGGTGCGTGATGAGAAAGGGTGGCAGGGACGATAGCGCAATGAAGGAAATATCGCCTATGATCCGGGGCAGACTGTATGACAGCAACGACCGGAACACATCCCTGCCGGGGAAAGGCGTCCTGTGCAACCGTGTGCTATACAACAATACAACCGCATACACCCCACCGGCCAGAAAAGTTAATGCACTCTGTTTCCAGAAAATGTCAGCCACCGAAGCTGAAAGAAAGATGGCTGCCACCATGGGAATGCCCTGGCTCAGCACCTTAAACAGATTGGCATGACGCGGCGCCTGAATGCCCCTGAAATAACCATAAACCCCTATCAACAGCGGATTCAGCAACAATAAAAAACCAATCCCCTGCAACAATCTGGCCGGCTGATGGCTCCCAAAAAACAAATAGGTGAGCGGTCTGATCAGCAGAGTAACGACAAAAAACAACAGCAATGTTACCACCACGGACGACAACACGCCGGCCACCAGATACTGGTGTTGCTTTTCCTTGTCGTCATGGTGAAAAGCGATGAACCGGGGAATAGAGGCCCCGAAGCCCCAGTTCCCAAAAAAATACAGGAAGGAAAACGCCCGTCGCGCCAGGGAATACAGGGCGAAACCTTCGGCCCCGAAGCGTTGCCCCGCCAGCTTAAATCCCCAAAGGCCCATCAGGAGCACCAGCCCTTCCGTCAGCAACGTGGCCAGAAAGTCCTTCTTCATCTCCTCACCACCTGATCCCCGTAACGCCTCTGGACCACCTCCCTCTTGCCAAGGTCTCCCATCAGATAGCCTTTTGTCGCTGATCTAGCCTCCGGGTTGCCCGTTGAGAACGACCCTTGAAGAGGAAGGGTCCCCCGCGCCGCTCAGAAGACGGCAGGTCTCTACCCTAGCAGAGCGTCCAACTTAGCCTTCAGCACGTCGGCCGAGACCAGGCCCACCTGGCGGTCGGCCACCTGGCCGTTCTTGAAGAAGAGCAGGGTGGGTATGCCGCGGATACCGAAGCGCACGGGCACCTCGCTGTTCTCGTCCACGTTGAGCTTGCCCACGATGGCGCGGCCTTCGTATTCCCGGGCCAATTGTTCTATGGCTGGCGCAATGGCCCGGCAAGGGCCGCACCACTCCGCCCAAAAATCCACCAGTACGGGCTTTTCGTTTTGGTTCACGATGCTGTCAAAGTTGCTGTCGGTAATCTCAATGGCCATGTTGCAAGATTTGCCGGCAAAGGTACGCTTTCTCCCTGGCATCTAAAAACGGGCGGGGCGGCCCCTTAGGACCGCCCCGGCATCGCAAACGGCCATGGGAATCATGGCCCTGGATGAACTACCGCACGATGGTTAGGTGCTGCGTGTGGGATTGCGTGGGCGTGGCCACGGCCAGCAGGTAGTGCCCCTCCGGCAGGGCATCCACCGGCAGGCTCAGTTGCTGCAGGCCGCTTTGCGTACCCAGCGCCTTGCTGAGGAGCAGGCGGCCGCTCATGTCATACACATTCACCTCCACGGACTCAGGCTGCTCCAGCGTGAAG
>JANWWQ010000062.1 GCA_025055635.1 Flavobacteriales bacterium | reverse complement strand
ATTCCGCCTCCGGCTCCTGGGGCATTCTGGCCAGGAAAACCTGGAGGGGCCGAGCCTCCAAAAGGAAATTGGTAGGTGCCACGCGGGCCGCCGTCACCTCCGGCTCCCCCAGGATTGCTTCCCGGAAAAGAGCCGGACCCCGGAGCGCCCCCGGCCGTACAACAAGGGCCGTCCTCATCTCCCGGCTGCCCCGGCATACCAGGAGCGCCGGCCATTCCAGGGGTTCCGCCTTGACCCGGTTGGCCATTCTGACCGTTTCCGGATATGACCTTTAGTCTTACAAGTTGATAATTAGAACAGCCATTTAAATATAATCCGTATGTGGATGTAGAAGGCGTAACGGCATGGGCAGTCCGGATGGTAAGGTCATGGAGCTCAAAGTTGGAACTACCAATGGCCATCACGGCCACTAGGCGGCTGGGGTTGGGTTCGGGATTAGAAAAATCCCTGAAAATGACAGTTTCAGAACCGTTGGATTTACGCCATTGAGAGTCAAATCCACCCTCAATACGACAGTTAGAAGGAATTTGCAATGGAGCTGAAATGTTATACGTGCCGGCCCGCATATAAATGCGGGTGTTGGATCCTCCAGCCAGGGTTAGGGCATACTGGATACTCGCAGGATTGGACTTGGTACCGGCTGGACCGGAGGAGGCTCCACCGGGTGTTACATAAATGATAGAACATTCTTGTGCCCGAAGAATTATCTGAAAAGGAATGAGTATCCAAATAAAAATTCTCTTGGGAAATTTATTATTAATTTGCCTTTCATTCATTGCCTGTGTTCCCTGGTTTTGTTCCGATAAATTTGTCTCCGCAGGCGCCATATTCTGTTTTCAAAACAACAAAATTAAATTCCGGAAGCGTAGAGATTTGGGTATTATTTTCCAGTTTCTCCACTGCGGATTTAATCACCTGGGCAGGCACCCATTTTCCTTTTTTGATGGAGAAATTTCCCGCTAGGGCTTCCCAAAAGAGACAGCGAGAATATTTGCTCTCAAGATTACTCGTGGCCCACATACTAGAGGAGCCTTTCACAATCCTTTACAATGATGCAGGAAAGCCTTATTTGGTTGGCAAGCCTGAGCGCATTTCACTTTCCCACAGCGGCGAGGCTGCGGTCTTATGGATTGGCCGGCATGCAGGGGGAGTTGATATTCAAAAGGATGATGCGCGCATCCTGCGCGTGGCCCGCCATTTTCTAAGCCCTGAGCAATTCCGTCAAGCTGAAAAAATTCAAGATCACCTTCGCCGCAAAAGCCTCTTGCTAAAAGCCTGGACCATAAAGGAGGCCTGCTATAAGTCTTTGGATTACGATGTGGGGTACAGGTGCCACATATTATTTGGACTGGCAGAATTACAGCATTCTGACCAGGTCAACGTTATCGTCGTAACCGGCAGAGGCTTGATTTGCCGCAACTTATGGCATTTTTGCAACGGGCAATATCACTTAGCCTTCACTGTGTGAAACCGGATTCGTTCCATGCTTTTGGTCTACGATTATTTAAAGAGTGTTGTGGCTTCGGGTCGTCCCGTGGTAGCCGCATTGGTGGACCCTGATTCGGAGCCTCCCCTTTTGGATAGATGGGTGCGCCAATGTGAGCAGGCAGGTGTGGGCTTTTTCCTTGTTGGGGGCAGCCTATTGTACAAGGGGAATGCGGCTCTCACCGTTCAGCGATTGAAATCCTTGACCCGTTTGCCCGTAGTGTTGTTTCCGGCAAGCCCTTCCCACCTGTGCAGCGGGGCCGATGCGCTTTTATTTTTATCGTTGATTTCTGGCCGCAATCCTGATTTTTTGATTGGCCGGCATGTGGAGGCTGCGCCTCTGCTGAAGAAATTGGAATTGGAAGTAATTCCCACGGGTTACATGTTGGTAGATTGTGGGGCCCTAACGACCGCCCATTACGTGAGTGGCACCTCTCCCCTCCCTAATGATAAACCTGAATTAGCGGCTTGCGTGGCTCTGGCGGGGAGTTATTTGGGATTGAAAGCTCTTTACCTGGACGGGGGTAGCGGAGCCCTTAGGCCTGTGAATCCAGCCATCATAGAGGCGGTCAAAACGGAAACCTCCCTGCCCTTATTTGTAGGAGGGGGAATTCGTACGCCGGACCAATGTGCCGCTGCCTCCCGGGCTGGCGCCGACGTGGTTGTGGTGGGCCATATACTAGAGAAAAGCCCCAACATTTTGGAGGAACTATGTAAAGCTGTCTGTAGATAAAGTAGATAAAGTGGTAAAAGTTATTAAAATAAAGTTAAAAATTAAGGAGTTTAGGAGTTTTTTTGAAGGACTAATTACCGAGCGTGCTGGCTTGAAAGCTACATATTCAGGATGGATTCTCGCGCAGATGAAAGGCTCCTTTGCATTGTCTTGTACCTTTTTCGTTTCGGGAATTTGTGTGTTCAAAATTGTTTGCAATTCAGTCCTTTGGAGCGATATGAATTGTAAAATCCTTTGAAAGAGCAACTTACAACAACACTGACCTTGTTCCTGCAGCTCACACATTTTAGCTGGGGTTGGAGGCTAGGTGCTAACGGGTGTATTTGAAAAGGTCTTGGAATCTTAATGCAGGATGGATGCGGTTGGGGCTGCCCGGCAGCTCTGGAAGAAAACTGTTTGAGGGATTAAGGTCGCCGTTGTAGGTTGGCACTGCCTTACTGACTGGCCTTGTGCGCGGAGGCAAGAATTCCGGGGTGAATCCGAAGCTGCTAGCAGCCCAACATCCACGGGCCGGAGGCAATTGCCGGCCGAGCAATACGGAGGCCGGACCACCAGCCGCCGGCCTGCGGCGCGCACGCCCTGAAAAAATTGTATCAAACTATTCCAGCCAAGCTCCATAGGTGGATTGGAGTTCTACGCGAACGTGATCTTCCAGGGAGGTGGCAAGGCGCAGTCCGCAGAAATCTGCGGCGATGGGAAATTCCTTATGGTCGCGGTCAATGAGGACGGCCGTTTTGACAAGAGCTGGGGCGTACTGCAGGATGTAGGCCAGGGCGAAAGCCATAGTGCGGCCCGAGTTGAGGACATCGTCCGCAAGAAGGACCGCCTTCCCTTCTACAAGGGAAACTTCGGGAGCCCGGACGGCCTGAAGAGTGGGCTGCCGCTTGGGCAGAGAAAGGGAAAGAACGGGTATCGTGGGACCGAAACGTTTGGCGTAAGCTGCACTGACAAGGCGCGCCAGAAGGAGACCCTGGGGTTCAATGCCCACTATAACTAAAGACAGATGAGAAGGAATGAATTCCCGTGCCGAAACGGCAAAGCGCTCTACGATAAGGCTGATGCGTCGGTGGTCCAGGATGCGGGTGGGCATGCGGGGATGGCTTTACCAGTCCAGTACCCACGCAAAGATGAGAGGCGCCACGATAGTGGCATCGGACTCAATGACGAATTTGGGCGTGTCGGGGCTGAGTTTGCCCCACGTGATTTTTTCGTTGGGTACGGCGCCGCTATAACCGCCGTAACTGGTTGTGGCGTCACTGATCTGGCAGAAGTAGGCCCAGAACGGTACATCATGCCAGCCCAAGTCCTGGTACATCATCGGCACAACGCAAATGGGGAAATCGCCGGCAATACCACCGCCAATCTGAAAGAAACCTACCCCAGGACCTTGAGAATTTTCACGGTACCAGTGGCTAAGCATCACCATGTATTCAATACCATTGCGCACCGTGTTGGGGCTCAGCTCGCCTTTGATCACATAAGAGGCAAAAATGTTGCCCAAGGTGCTGTCTTCCCAACCCGGTACCACGATAGGAAGATTTTTCTCGGCGGCGGCCACCATCCAAGAATCGGCGGGATCAATTTCATAATACTGTTCCAGCTCGCCACTGCGCAGCAGTTCGTACATAAATTCATGGGGGAAGCGGGGCGTACCTTCTTTATGGGCCTTGTGCCACAGCTCAAAGATGTGCTTCTGCAGCCGGCGAAAGGCTTCCTCCTCGGGGATGCAGGTGTCGGTAACACGGTTATAACCTTGTTGGAGTAGCTCCCATTCATCCTGGGGGCTAAGGTTTCGGTAATTGGGGAGGCGCTTGTAATGTTTGTGTGCCACCAGGTTCATAAGGTCTTCTTCCAAATTGGCACCCGTACAGCTGATGATGTGTACTTTGTCACGCCGGATCATTTCAGCCAGAGAGATTCCCAGTTCGCCAGTGCTCATGGCTCCGGCGAGGGTGACCATCATTTTACCGCCTTTCTGGATATGGGCTTCGTAGGCCTTAGCAGCATCCAGCAGGGCGGCAGCATTGAAATGTTTAAAATGACGCAGCATAAACCGTGAAACAGGACCCTTTTCCATAGCTTCTACAAAAACATTGGACTGCAAATGTAGTAAGACCTGACGCCTCAGACAGAAAGAAGGAACCTACTGACTACTTGAAGAAAAGCCCCGGGATTATCGGCATGCACCCAATGCCCTGCACCAGGAATCACGGCAAGAGAAGCCCGGGGGAATAGAGAGGCAATGAGTGCGCCGTCCGCGTCTGTGAGGTAATCGCTACGTTCCCCCTTAACGAAGAGAGTTGGACCTTGGTAAGTCAGGTGTTCAGGCGCCGCTTCGCTAAGCCGGGGAAGATTGCTTTTGATGCTTTGGAGATTGAAGCGCCATTGAAATTTTCCTGAACTGTCACGGGCCAGGGATTTAAGGAGGAATTGTCGGATAGGCTCTGGTAGGCCGTAGCTGGAAAGCACATTATCCGCTTCTTGCCGTCGGCTGATTCGGTCCAGGGGTACAGCCTCCAGAGCCTTAATTATCTCAAGATGACGGGGCGAATAGGCACCAGGACCAATGTCTACCACAATGAGAGCGTGGACGCGTTGCGGAAATTTCAATGCCAGATTCATGGCCACTTTGCCCCCCAGGCTATGACCCAACAACACAGGCTTCTCCAAAAATAGGTCGTCCATTAATTCCAACACGTCGGCGGCCATCACATCCAAGTCCATGTCCTCCTCGTGGGGCGAGCGCCCGTGGTTGCGCAAATCAGCCAGAACCACCCGATGCCTTTCCGCCAGTTGATTGGCTACGCTCATCCAGTTGTCACTGAGGCCGAAAAGGCCGTGCAGAATGAGCACGGGAAATCCTTGCCCGCGTTCCTGACTGAAAAGCTTCATATGGCAAATATGTCAAATCATTAATGAAAATTTATACTTTAGTATTTAAGAGCTTTTAAACATGTGACTTATATTATAGGGAGAGAAGCTCTTTAATAATCAATGGTGCCTCAAAACTTAAGACAGACTGGGTTTTATAGCTACCCCTGTAATTTCAGGAATTTCAGAGTTTTTTTAAATAAAGAGTTGCAAACAAGGAAGGGAAGTATACTTTTGCGCTCCAGAGCAATTGTTTCACCTCAGAACAACAAGCTATTGTTACGGCCTTACGGAATTGGAATAGGAGTAAAATGATGGCTAAATAAGAGAATTATCCACGGGTAATTAAAAGCTTCTTCAGAACGTTAGTATTTACACTTGTTGGAATGATTCCGAAAAGAACAAAAACAGGAGGCTTATCAGGATATTTCAGGCATTTTTTCCGGCTAACTGTCGTAAATTTTCTTGAGCCTGGCGGCCTTTTCAGGTCGGCGATTCAGAATACAATCAGGCAGTGTGCCCAATAGTGGAGGGTAAAAATCAGAGCTAAGGCTCTTTTCCATCCAAAGTTTGGCAAAATAAATTTTCTTATGCCTAGCTTTATTTACAAGTTCAGCGCCTTGAAGGCTTTTCCTCCTTGCGCTCCCAAAATAGTCGGTGCATTCTCACTAGATCTTCATTTCCTGATTGTCTGGCTATACGTAAAGCTTTCTGATACCAATATTCTGCCCGATGGAAATCTTCCTTGTAATAATACAAATCAAATACCTGTAAAAGAGGGGCCACATATACTGTGTTGAATTGGGCTGCCCGAAATTTATTAAATGTGTTTTTTGACAGGGAGTCTTCCAGATATTTTAAATTATAATTGTTTTCCACATTGTCCAGGAGCCTGTAAAACGTGGAATAGGAAGGCTTCCCAATCCGGTAGGCAAGTCCTTCGCAATAAAGGGGAAGGCCCAGGGAACGAAAAATAGTTTTAGTGGTGGATTGGCTTATATAAAAAGCCCGACTGGGATTGTGCGTGACCACGTGTCTGATGACAGATCCCGGATCCAAGTGGGCAGTGAAAGGGATATTCAAATTGTATCTGATGGCAACGCAGTTGCGGTATTCGGGGTGTCCTAGATAGAAAAGATTGATAACCTTTACATCGGGCCGAACACCCAAATGTTGTACTTGCAGTACAGCAGCTGTTTCAAAGGGTCCGTCTGTGAACAAGACGGCATTTTCTACGGGAGTTTGGGCCAAATTGTATCCGTAATAGACAAGCTCTTTAGGCCACTCTTCGGAATTTTGCCAGGCTTGTAATAGCGAATCGCGTCTGCGGGTATCGCAAAGAGCATCTAGCACCTGCAGGAGTTCTGGAATCAGGAAGGGGCGGGCCGTATTTGGCGACTGTTGAAAGAGAGCAGGAAATTCGCGGAGGGGCCTTTGCCCGGGACCCAGGGCATACCATCGGACGGCCTTCGCCGCCCAAGATGCAGGCTGATAAATTTCCAAGGCCTTTTTGAGAGAGTCAGCCGCCTGGGGTCTGCCGGCCAGACGCAAAGCCCTGAACATATAAAGCCAGCCTTCCTCACCGGCCACTCCTTTTTTAAGGTCCCTTTCCCATACCTTAGCCTGGTAATCGTACCAGGCTTCGCTCATCAGCATATTGTACTTCTCCAACACGGGAAAGGCCACGGAGTCAAAAAACTTTTCCTGCCCTTGTTCTCTATACTGCCCGAATTCGGCGTCCAGATTCAGATAGGTTTCCACCGGACGGACCACCGGCTCCTGGCCCCTCAAAGAATGCATGACCGACAAGCCGGTCCAAAGCCACAAAAAAGCAGTGATTTTTCTCAAATAGATAATGAAAAATTTGGGAACAAACATAACGTCATTTATCAATTACTTTGTAGCTTGTGACTCATTTGTTACCTCTGGCTTTGGCTGTTGCCCCTGGCTTAGCGCTGGCTGTTTATGTGTATTGGAGGGATAAATTTGAAAAGGAACCCCTGCGATGGGTGGCAATCTCCTTTTTTCTGGGTCTTCCGGCGGCTTTCTGTGCAGCTATCGTGAGCCTGAGTTTGAGTGAGCGGCTCCAGAATTTTTTTCCCCCCCAAGAGATTCTTCAAAAAACAGCGGAAGCGTTCTTAGGAGTGGCGCTGGTGGAGGAGTTTTTCAAATTCCTTATGATCAGGTTATTCCTCTTACATAAGCCCTTTTTTAATGAGCCATACGATGGGATTACTTATTCGGTCATGGTTTCTTTGGGTTTTGCCACGATAGAAAATATTCTGTATGTTCTGGAGGGCGGCATTTCAACAGCTTTGTTGCGCATGTTTACGGCTGTTCCTGCCCATGCTGTATTTGGGGTGATGATGGGCTACCACTTAGGAATGTATCGTTTTTACCCCAACAAAGCTTATCATAAAAATATGGCCCTGATAGCACCTATTTTGCTTCATGGCTTTTACGATCTATCGCTCTTTTTGCACAATATACCTTTCATGTTTTTAGGAGCTTTGGTCTCGTTGCTAATCGGAGTTCGTCTCTCCCTTCGTGCCATCAAACTACACCAGGAGCGATCCCCTTTTCAGCAACATCCTCACCTGCCGATGGGTTAATGTTCCTTTTGTTTAAGCCTCTATTTTTGTGAGTGATTATGAAGACGCCGCTTCAATATGCCGTGATTCTACTACTAGTTGGAGGGCTAGCCTTCAACCTGTATTACACGCATTCATTGCATAAAAGGTTGGAAAGAACTGAAGAAATTATTCAACAACGTCCTCCCGTGAACACCTTTACCAGCCAGGCAGCCCCCACTCCTGGACCCGAACATGCACCGCATCTTATCACTTCTGATAAACCCTTTCAACCTTCGCCAGTGGGCCCGTCACAACCAGAAAAGCCCAAGGGTCCAACCACTACCATTAAGTTCAAGAAAACAACCCATGATTTCGGACGCGTGAAGCAAAACAGCGAAAACGTCTACTGGTTTGAGTTTACCAATGCCGGGAAGGAGCCTTTGCTAATTTCCAATGCCCAGGCCTCCTGTGGCTGCACCGTGCCGGAATATCCCAAAGAGCCAATCCCTCCTGGAGGTAAAGGGAAAATCAAAGTCGTATATAGTCCAGGTAGCCAGGAGGGCCACCAAACCAAAAACGTCACTGTGACCGCCAATACAGACCCCCCTCAAACAATCTTAACCATTACAGCTAATGTGGTGAAGGAGTGATGAATTCGGGAAATTTGTGTTGGATCAATTAAAACATAAAAAGGAGATACCCCAAATTATAAAATAATAATCAAATATAATTTATCTTTAAAGAAATTTAATTTCTAGGAATTTTTAGAGAAATTTATTGAGTTTGAAAAGTGATTAAATAAATATTTTTATACAAATCTGATACAAACTTATATCTTTTGGAAATTAATTTAAAAAAACATCGGAATAAACCTCTGGAACTTTTCGCTAGAGGGAAAATATAAATTACCAGAAAAAATCATGGTTAAATCTGTTACTAAAACAAGGAAATTTAATAATAAAAAATATTAATGTTTTGCTTCGTTTACATTTTTTAAGTTTTAGCCCATTTTTTATAGTCACCTTAAAGTCCTAACCAATAAACGACTTTGAGCACTACACCCCGTGTGCGCACATTCCATTTTTCGGTACCGTAATTATCGGTATAAACCAGGAAAACATCCGACATGGGGGCAAAACGCCACTGCATGCGGGCTGTGATATTGAGGTTAGAAATCTGAGTATTGTATTGAATGAAAGTTGTGAAAAAAAGATTGTTTTTGGGCGTGATTTCAAGAGTAGGTCCCACGAGCGTCAAAGGCTGACGGCCATAGGGGGGAGGCAACATCACGTCGTCGTAGGTGAGGCGCAGGGTGAGATTCGCCCAGGGTTGCATGCGATATCCCAGCTGGCCTCCGAAACCCACGATATGTCCATTAAAGTAACTGCCTCCATACAAGTTGATGCTATAAGTAAACAACTTTCGCTTGTTAGACTCAAACTTCACAAATCCCGTGCGGTAATGATAGCCTCCGCGTGGTAGAGGCACAGGGCTTTTGCCCGTGATATCGGCATCAAACAGCAACTTCGTGAATTGTTCGTTGTAACCGGTGGAAAATTCAGCTGTGTTTAGAAACTGGATAGTAAGCGAAGGGGTGAGCACGGCATCGGTGGGAGAAAAGGTAGAATCGGCGTACCAATTAAAGTACAACTGAGGTGTGATAGAAAAAATCCGGCTCTCTCGGGGATAGAAGATGTGCCCTATGCTGGGCTCCAGACGCCAGAATGCCAGCTTGCGCAGGGTATTGTTTTTGCTATCCAGATGGTATTGTCTTGGTACAAAGCCCACATCTGCCGTGTAGCGCCGACCCACGTATTCGTGATTCCACATGATCATCCAGCGCCGGGTGTGGTAACCCAGATAGGAGGCGTGGGCGTAAGAGTCCTTCAAGCTTCCTGGCTGAAAAGAATGGTGAAAGAAAAATTTCCCACTCCATACATTGTCCCGGCTGGCAAGGTCAAAATCTATTCCCAGGATGCGGTTATAATCATCAGTTATTGGCTTTGCTCCTCGGAAAGCCTGTCGGTTCACGAAAATCATACCCACGTTGCTCCTGTTGAACACTAGCCTTTGTACCGCGCCCACCAGGTAGTTCTGGGCCCGCACATTTAGGTCTTGACGGGCAGCCGTGTGGATATCCATCAGTCCAATCCGCCATAAGCGACTGAGCTTTCCGGTGAGGCGCAGGCCGGCCATGATGGGAATGGCCTGACCGTTGTGGAGGCCAATCCGTCGGGAAAAGAAGGGCCGAATGCGCGTGAAGCCAAACCGGGCAAACAGGTCGCTGTTCTCTATGAAAAATTGTCTTTGCTCCGGGAAAAACAGGCTGAAACGGGTGAGGTTGGTAATTTGCCGGTCCACGTCCACCTGCGAGAAATCGGGATTTACCGTGAGGTCCAGATTAAGGGATGGCCCCAGGCTTACTTTGGCATCACTCCCCACGCCCCATAAAGGTTGATAGCGGGCTTCGGGATGGGTGAAAGTGGCCTGAAAGCCCCCCAGAGCATAGGGAATAAATGAGGCATTAAAACGGGGTGGGGGAGGAGGTGCCTCCCATACCAGAAGCCCAGTGAAGGCCAGGGAGGTACGGCCAAAATTTACGGGAATAGGCGACCAACAACCTTCCTCATTGATGTTAAGGCATACCCGTACAAAATTGACCCGCCACAACGTATTGCCCTCCTTATAGCGTAAGGTTTTGAAAGGAATGCGCATCTCCAGTTGCCAACCCGTGCTGTCGCGATGAACAGCCGAAAACCACCGGTTGTCCCAGCGCGGCTCAATGCCTCCAAAACCTCCTCCGTTCTGGAGAAAAATCTCTGCCTGCGCATTATAGGGGTTTACCACAAAACAAAAGGCATTTGTTTTGTCGTTGTAAGTGTCAAAGTATACGATAAAACAGTCGCTGTTCCACAT
>JANWWQ010000061.1 GCA_025055635.1 Flavobacteriales bacterium | reverse complement strand
CATGTAAAGAAGGCAACAGAATAGCACAAATGGTTATACAAAAGAGGATTAGAGTATCTTTTCTCATGACCTTAGTCTCGCCTTTTTATCCACTAACAAAGTTACGGGTTTTCAGCTACAGTTGCAAAGGGCGGGATTCTACCCGCTTCACTTCATCGGTTTGCTTTGCAATGGATTTCCTGAAGGGCACCACTTTACTTCCATTAAGTGATGAATCAGGTAACTCTGCCCCGTGTGCACACAGGTGCATTTGTACCGCGTGCGCTGCAAAGGCCCCTTTCGGAAAACCCTACCTCCCGGGATAATAAAAAAACCCCCAGGTGGCACCTGTTCCAGCAACATAATATTTGGGTCTGTAACCGGGTCAAATGTGCGAAGCAAACGTCTAAGCTGTGGATCTGAACACGCTGAGGCCGCGTGCCTGAACTCATGTTTTCTGAAATAATTCTCAACGGCCGGGTGCAGGGCCTTTAAATTCAAAACTTCGCGCATCAGGTGGGCAAAGGTTTGGTGCCACTGTGGGCCATGCGGTGCCACGTGGGATCCCCATCGCAGATAAGTCTCCAAATGGGCTAATTCATGTACAAAGGTGACCGTAAAGGCTTGCGGATTTAGATTGTAGTTGATGGAAATCCTGTGGGGTTGGCCCTTGTCCGGCGGCTGATAATCCCCCCATTTGCTGCTGCGGTAGCCGCTTATGCGCAGTTGAATCCGATGTTGCTTCAGTTTATCAAGGGCCCATTCAGCGGCCTTCTCTGGCATATACCGTTGCAACACGATCAACAGGTGTTTATCGCGTTCCGTCATATTATGATTATTCAAAAGTAAGGACACCAGTGTTTTCCCTGAGATTTCCATAGGCAGCGGAGAATCAAGTTTTGAACACCCACTCTGAATTCATGAATTGGATGGAATGTGGTGTTTTTGTGCACCTGGTCGTGCCCTCGGCCGGCTGGTAGGGGCAAAATCCGCCCTGCCGGGCCCGCCAAACTTCATATCCTGCCAAATCTACCCTCTACCTCCTAACAATCTAATCCACCCTTACCATCCGGACCATCAACCCCCACCCTCCATTTCATTTAGCCCCCGAAAGAAAAGATACACACGAAACAGATTAGTAAAAGCACTCCCCTTTCTTAAAGAGTTCCTCTTAATTGGCTCTCACAGGCCCCTAAATTTGCCCACAAGGGTCATGGCGATCATCACCCTGCTCACCGACTTCGGTAACCACGACTGGCATATTGCGGCCTTGCGCGGTACCATTGAGCGCGTGATGCCCGGCACCCTCGTCGTAGATATCGCCCATGGCTTAGATTTTGGGCAATCCCAACATGCAGCTTTACTGCTTCGCTTCGCATGGCCCCACTTCCCCCCCAATACCATCCACTTTGTATCCCTAGATGCATCGCCTAATTCCCACATGCCATTTGTAGCTTTCAAATACGGAGGCCAGTATTTCTTGGGACGCGACGATGGTCTTTTTTCTATGATGCTTAACGGCGAGCAACCGGAGATAATCTCCAACATATCAGGCCTTTTGTCCCCCAATAATTTTCCGATTTTCGCTGCACGTGACCTATACGTCAAGGTGGCGGCCCTTATCCTTTCCGGCACGCCCTTACAATCCATAGGTAAACCGCACCCAGGCCTTCAACCCAAATTTATTGTGGCCCCCACCTACACGCCGGATCAGATTGTAGGTTCAGTCATTTACACCGACCATTGGGGCAATGCCATCACCAACATTCACCGGGAATTGTATTACCGCATAGCGCTGGATCGCCAGCCTGAAATCAGGCTCAAACGGCCGGCCAACACAATTCGGCGCATCAGCCGATCGTACAGTGAAGTGAATGACGGAGAATTAGTTGCCCTCTTTAACTCAGTACAACACCTGGAAATTGCCCTTTGTCGTGGCTCAGCCCGCCAGTACTGCGGCCTTGAAGTGGGCGACCAGGTCCGAGTCGTCTTTCAGCCCAAGTAAGCCGAGTACATCCACACAAGTTTTTCCTGTGCGCGGATGTAATCACTCATTAAGGCATTGGTACCTTCATCGCCAACTTCAGCGCTGGTTTTGAGTATCTCTCTTTGGAGCTCCAGCACATGGGATAGCATTTTGAGAATATGCTCCACGGCTTCCCGGCCGTCGCTCACGGAAGGTGTTTCAGGGATCCCGGCCTTTTTTAAATAATCAGTGTAAGTATGAAAAGGCGTTTCCCCTAGGGTAAGGATGCGCTCGGCCACTTCATCAATCTTCATCAGCAGGTCATTGTACAACTCCTCAAACTTTAAATGTAACTCAAAAAATTTATCTCCCCGGATATTCCAGTGAAAACCCCGCACATTCATGTAAAAAACCTGGTAGGCTGCTAACAGGTCATTTAATTGTTGGGCCAACTTTCGTGCGGACTTTGGCTCTATACCGATGGCATTTAACTTTTTTCCCATAATTAAAATTTTTAGTGCAAAGTTCATGCCGCTGCTATTCTTGACAATTTTATTTTCCGCAGGTTTGACAGTTTATTTTGCCATATCCATGGTACGCCGACTTAAAGTGTTGAATGATCCGGTGTATGGTTTCATTACCCTCTCTGATGAACTGTTGCTAGAGGTATTAGACCAGCCTGTGGTGCAGCGTTTACGACGGATCCGGCAGATGGGACTAGCCCATTTGGTGTACCCGGGCGCCACCCACCACCGCCTACTTCATGCCCTAGGTACCATGCATCTGACCGCCCGCACCCTCCAAAACTTTCGCGATCAGGACATTCCATTCACCACGGAAGAACGCCTGGCCCTACTCGTGGCCACGCTTCTTCATGATGTGGGTCACGGGCCATTTTCCCATGCTCTGGAAGGCGCCTTGAGTGAGGTGGGCTCCCATGAAGCTCTTTCTGCCCTGATTCTGGAAACCCTTATCCCCCTGCCTGAAGAAATCCGTTCCAAAGCCCTGCACATGTTACAAGGTACCTATCCGGTGGCCTGGTTCAACCACATGGTGGCCTCCCAGCTGGATATGGACCGTTTGGACTATCTGGGTCGCGACAGCTTTTTTACGGGTGTATCCGAGGGGGTGATCGGCTCGGAACGCATACTCTCCCTCCTCACGGTGAGCGACGGGCTGCTAGCTATTGAAGAGAAGGGAATTTATAGTGTTGAAAAATTCTTGCTGGCCCGACACCTCATGTACTGGCAGGTGTACCTGCACAAAACCGTGCTGAGTGCAGAGTTTCACCTACTTAACATCCTTCGCCTGGCGCGGACTCTTTGGAAGCAGGGGGAGGCTGTGTCCATGCCTCATAACTTAGAAAGACTCCTTATTGCGTCTACTCCAAGAGAAAAACTCGAGGCTTTTGCACAGTTGGATGATGCGGATATCAGCTATGGCATCAAAATGTGGGCCGGATCGAAGGATCCATGGCTCCGAGACCTCTGTTGCCGCCTCCTGGAACGACGCCTTTTCAAAACGTTCATTCTTCCTACGGCCCCTTCTCCCGAATTGCTGGAAACTCTCCGAAACCGTGTAACCAACAGGCTTGGTCAGGGGGCCGATAGTTACTACCTGTATCACGGCCCCCTCATAAACGACTATTACCATTGCGACCACATGCCCATTCTAGTTCGTACCAAAAAAGGCCAACTTTTGCCGGCCCATCGGATCAGCCCCACTATTGATGCTCTTGCCAGAAATATTGTGACTCAGAAATACTTTGTCATGATTCCGGATTTTTTAGCCCGTGATGAGCAGCTGACAGAGAATTTTTCATTTTTGTAATCCCTAAATGTCCTCATTGTAAAGCTCCCTATGAAAATTACTCTTACTGAACTGGCCCGCAAGCTCAATGGCCGGTTGGAAGGTAATCAGGATGCCATCATTCACACGGTAGCCAAAATTGAGGAAGCCGGTCCCGGGTCCATCAGTTTCCTGGCCAACCCCAAATACGAAGAGCACCTGTACACCACACAGGCTACGGCAGTGCTGGTAGATAAAAATTTTACACCGCGACAGCCCGTAGCTCCAATTCTGGTGCGGGTGGCCCATCCCTACGAAGCTTTCGTGGAAGTCCTGCGCTTGTTTGCACCCCCTATTCAGCGTGTGGGAATTGAATCACCTTGTTTTGTAGGCAAATGCGTTCATCTGGGCAAAAATGTTTACGTGGGGGCTTTTTCTTATATTGGAGATTATAGTCATCTTGGAGATGGTGTTAAAATATTTCCTCAAGTCTTTATTGGGGAAAACGTCACAATTGGCGAAGCTACCATCATTTATTCCGGTGCGCGTATTTTGGATAATTGCGTCATAGGCCGGCGCTGTATCATTCACCCCAATGCCGTCATAGGCAGCGATGGTTTTGGCTTTGTACCACAGAAAGATGCCCACTATGAAAAGATTCCCCAGCTCGGCAACGTGGTTCTGGAAGATGATGTGGAAGTGGGTGCCAACACAACCATTGATCGCGCCACCATGGGCAGCACCATCATCCGACGGGGAGTAAAGTTGGACAATCTCATTCAGATTGCCCACAATGTGGAAATAGGGGAACATACCGTTATTGCCGCCCAAACCGGTGTGGCCGGCTCTACAAAAATTGGAAAACGCTGTAGTTTGGGTGGCCAGGTGGGCATTATCGGTCACCTCAATATTGCGGATGATGTGAAAATAGCAGCCCAATCCGGTGTGGGGAAGTCCATCACCACACCCGGCCAAATTGTGCAAGGTTCCCCGGCCTTCTGTATTAACCAATACCGCAAGTGTTACGTACTGTTTAAGAAGCTGCCCGAGATGTATCAAAAGGTACAGGTTTTAAGTTCCCAGCAGATAAAACGGAATTCTGAAGTTGATACTGGCGGAGCAGGATAATTATTGACCATCCCAAGCTAATAGCGCTCATTTTTTATATTATATGTATAGTTTTTGAAGTTTAAGGCTCTTTTTGTTCACTGTAGAAAGAATTTGTCCCAAAAAGGATTTTCCTCACTTGCCATAAGAAATATAAGAAATACTTGTAGGACATCACAACTTTTACTGCGTTAAATTGATTAAAAAGGCTACATCGGCGAGATAGTTGAAGAGACAAGTTTTTAACTTTATACGTGTCGGGTCGTTATGGATCCCGGCCACTCATTTGGACTCTCTTTTTGAAATCTCCCAATCGTCCAGTTCTACCTTTACTCCTCTGGGCAAGGTGGGTGCGAAGGATCGGAGCGCATTGAATGCATAACGCAACCTAGCTGTATCGCAGGAGGGTGCGTAGTATGATACCGTGCTATCTCCACATATGTAATTATGAGGGATAGTAAATCTCCCTATTAAAGTGCGGTTCTGGAAGGGGGTGTCAGAAAACCATCGGTCATAGATGGCCATAAGGTCGTAAGAAAGGGAGGTGAAATAAGCTTCCAATTTTTCCGGTGCATGTAAGCGCAGAGAAAGTACGGTTCTATTACCCAAGCCAATCAGATCTAAGATGTGGCAGTTTGTAAAATAACTTACGGCGCCAATATCATTTACTGCAATGGTTTTTTCGGGAAAATAGGCATTCAGTAAACGGGCGGTTTGTATTTGTTGCTGAAAAATGTTTACATGGGCGTGACCAAGAATGTTCATTTGGTTGGAATGGAGGCGGTACAGACCATGTGTTACGACTGCCAAATACAATAGGATAAAAAAAAGCGTACTGCGGCTCGGAAAGTTGACAGCAACCAAGCATCGCTTTATGTAAGCGGCTAGTACCATACCCATAATAGCCATCAGGTAGGCCTCATAGCGGAAGAGCCACCCTCGGCCTCCAAGTGTCCCATGGGCTAAAAGGGTTCCCACCGCTACGGCCGCCAGGCCGTATTGACGGATCCATCTGCGCCAGCCTTGGACCGATGAATGACCCGTACCACTCCGCCAGGCCGCAAAAACGACGCCCATCAACAGGTACATAAAATGCGGGGTGGAACTGATGTACAGAATAGCGTCAGAAATATGCACCCACAAAGGCTCGGGGAAAGACTGCAAGCGGTTCTTTAATAGCAGCGTATAGGGAACAAAGTAGCCTCCCCGAAGCCAAAAAAACATTCCCAATACAGCTACGGGCCCCACTAAACACAAAAGGCATCTTAACACATCTATAGGACGGGCCCCCTCCAAGGCCATGCATCCGCAGAGCAGCAAAGCCGGGCACAAAAGCTCATATCGTATCAAAGGCGCCGTAGCCAATAACAACCACCAGAAAGGCCCTGGATTTCCCCCTCTGAAACCCTTCTCCTGCCAACGGACAAAAGTCTGGACCAGTGCCACTACCGATAGAATCTGAAGAGAGGCCTCCATGCCCACAAGCACCTGAACGACCAACAAGGAACCGAATATCATGGTAACCAGGGCCACCATGTAGGGTACAGGGTCATGGCGCCACCATCTCCAGAGAAGGAATGCCAGAAAATTTGCCGCGGCCAGGTTGACAAACAAGGGCCACCCACTGGCATCGCCCCCTAAGCGCATCAGCGCTGCCACAAGGATCACATAAAGGGGTGAAGAAGAGGCCCCAGCAAACTCCCCCGGGTTTATCCCCCAGTTTCCATGAAAAGCTAGATTTTTGGCTATAGCCAAATGAATGTATGCATCGTCAAGAGGGTAGACATAACTACCCAAAACCCTCACCACGTCATGGATATGCCAAAGGCATCGCCCATTGACCCATAGGAGAGAACAGACAAAGAAAATATGGGGGAGTAAAGCCCAAACTCTCCTGAATTTCAAGGCCGAGGATAGACGATTAATGGGGGATTCATCGGTTGACATTGGGTAAAGGCAATCGCTCAAATTAATTTATTAATCCACCAAAAAAAATTGAGAGGTGAAAAACGTGAAAAGTAGACAATCATGGTAAAAGTGAAAATTTTTGGCCAAAACAATGGTAGGAGACGAAAAGAAACGCAGTAGGAGAAAAAATTCGATGTTTGACAAGGGTGTCTTTGCTCAAAAATTCCCACGGTTTAATAAGAGGTTTAGAGAGGCGTCAGGAATGGAATCCGGTCAGGTGAAGCTGGCAAAATGGAGCACTGGCCGAGGAGAAGAGGTAGCACTTTTCTGATTTTATCCTTTCCTCAGAGCCTTGAAATTGAAACACATCATTCAATTCTCTACTCATATAGTCCTCCTTGGGGGTTCGGCAAGGTCTGCTTTTGGGTTATACGGTGCTAATAGGATAATCCACCCACAGATGAACACCTGATAACCATGAGCTGGAATTACGTGTGACCCGCCAAGGATAGAGGGCAAAAACCCCTATCGGCTTGTTTTTGCTGAAAGGTGCATTTTTTCATTGAATTATAAGTTAATACCAGAAGGTATAACTATGAATTATTTGAGGCGGAGAAATGAAAACTTATCCTTTATGCCATATTTGGAAAAAAATACCTAAAAAAAAAATGGGTATTTCCGAATTTAAAAGGAGATGCCTTCTCCCAAATGCTTAAATTTTGCAAGAAGCTAAAGGAAAAGTTTGCCTCTTTTACACTTTCATTTTTAATAAAAAATTTTTCTCAAGGGGATCTGAAATTTTCCAATCCTGATGGGTGGTATCGTCAGTTTTCAAAGGAAGTTTTTATGATAAATAGGAAATAGGATGTCAACTAATACAGGTCTTTTTGGCCCTCCCCCTTTACAACAAAAGATTTAATGAAGAATGAGATACATGCTATGAAATTAAACGGTCTGAAGGAAGCCATTGAGAGCATCCATCCATTTTCCCCAACATTAAATTACCTCCTGGCAGAATGAAACACAGGCCCACCTTCGGACCCGAGTAGCCTCCATGCCGTAAGATTTTCCTTCACTCTTTAACCTGTTGAGAATTATTATTGATAAAAAAAATCTGAAGAAGACTTGTATTTATAAACCCTGTTTCATAGGTCTTATAAATTATAATAACCTTCCCTTGAATCATTGTCAACCCTAGGAAACCTTAATTAAAAAAATAAGTCCAACCCAATGAATGCCAATCCAAGAATCCAGAGTCATAATTCCAAAAAAAATTTTATATATTCAATTTAACAACTTTTGCGGATATTTAAAGATTTAACAAAGGACTTTGAGGAGCGGGAGAAAAGCTATGTCAATCCCGCCCTGGAGTAGCTTTACAAGAAAATATTTGGTGCTGCGGAAAAACTGGATGAATGGCAAATCCAGCAGCCTCAGGACAGCAGCAAGGGGTCCATTGGAACATATCGGCTCAAGGCGAGGACCACCACGGAACCCTTTTCCTCTGCGGGTATGGAAATCGGATCCAAGGATAATCCCGGCACCCACACAATTTCATCGGACTCGTTCACTACCACAGGATAGACGCTTTTTAAACCCGATGGCACTTTATGATCGGTCAGAAGGTCGGAAATTTTCCGACGATGTCCACCTGGTATAGCGAACACATCGCCGGCTTTCCAGGTACGCACATAAAGCTGCTGATCAGGAGCGAGTCGTAAGAACACTTTTTCTACGAAAGATGACGGTGCGGAGGCAGGAAATTTCTGGTTGTGGTATTTAAAGTACAGACGTCCTAGCGGAGTCCTCACAGGATATTGAGGCAAAAGGGGGGCCAATCCAGATACCTCCCGAAGGTCCACGTACACTTGCAGATACCCCCGTTCCACGAACATTACTCCGCCTGGAGCTTTGAATGATCGGCCGGTCTTACCCTTGAGCAGAGCCCTGAGGGCCTGGCTACACTGAGCCTCAGAAAAACCCAGGGGTTGCACCATGTGGAACAACAAGTAGCTTGCATACTCAGTTTCCATCCATGGACTTTGGGGGAAGCGGGGACCATAGGGGTCATCTTGTCGCAAGCCAGCCATCTGTACTAACTGGTCAACGGCATCCATCAGATGGTTCACGATAGTAACTGATTTCGAAATCCCATCCAGGAAATCTGGAAAAATTCGGCGCAAATTGGGCATAACTTCAATCCTCAAGGCATTGCGCTTATATTCCAGATTGCGGTTGCTTACATCCTCACGCCAAGAAAGGTTATTAAATTTTGCATATTCCAGGATATGGCGCCTTTGCACATTCAGCAAAGGCCTGAGGATTGTATGTCGACGGGCAGGGATACCGGCCAATCCCCGCAAACCGGCACCACGCGCCAGGTTCATGAGCAACGTTTCGGCCTGATCATCGGCGTGGTGGGCCGTCAATAGCCATTGGAGCTTGCGTTCTGTTAAAACCTCATGAAAGAATTTGTACCGAATAAGGCGGGCGTTTTCCTGGATATTGCCGGGAAAGTGTTTGGGCGTTTCGCGATGAAGATGAAAAGGAACACTGTACTCGGCGCACAAGCTGCGCACGAATTCCTCATCCCCTTGGGAATCTTGGCCGCGCAATCCATGATTCACATGGGCCACCTCAAAGTCCACTTCAGAAAGAATGAGCAGGTCAAACAACACCACTGAGTCCACTCCTCCACTGCAAGCCAGAAGAAACCGACCCTTAGGAATATCCTTCAGACGAAGATGATGAGGAGGGATAAATTCTGCTCTCAACGCCTACGGACCTAGCAAAAAAAAAAATTACCCTTGCGCTCTGCAAGGGTTCAGGCCATGTGGTCCCGACAGGAATCGAACCTGTATCAAAAGTTTAGGAAACTTCTATTCTATCCATTGAACTACGGGACCAAAAAATCGATTGCAAAATTAATATGAAAAATGCATAGGGTCTTTTTTGCAATTTTGCTTTATGAGCCCTCGCACTTTCAAAAGGCAGACGGGACGAGTGCCGGATGCCTTCTTGTTGGTGAAAACTATGAGTCGGGCCGAAAGGGCTTTTCACAAAAAGCTACGGTCTATCTTGCGCACGCGCTCTCTGCGCACCGATGCCCTATTTGATCTGTTTGTGAAGGCGCCCGCCTACCACCCCGACCTATGCCGCCAGGCACTGGGCACTTCTTACACGCCTCATCGGGCCGCTCAATTACTGCAAAATCTTAAAAATCAGCTGTTACTAAGCCTGAGAGTATGGCACGAGCGCAGCCACGCGGAGCTCCGTACCCTAGCAGAAAAGGCTGCGGAAGTTCTGTTGGCCGAGCGATTGGAGAGAAACCTTTCCGGAGACCTCCCCGCATCCCATAAAATGCCCCAGCCGGAAAGCCAGGTTAACCGAAAACAGGAATCCCCAGAGGCCGCCGATCAGCAGGCAGGAAAACCAACTTTGGTTCAGAAGCCCCACCTCACTGCAGGAGAATTAGCGATTTCCCGGTCCGAGGATCCACTGGCTTCTTTCAAGATACCCTTGCAAGCCCTGTTGGAGGAGTCTCAATCCGCGCTGACTTCACCAACCCTCCCGGATGATGAGCGCCGCCAGTGGCGCCGGCTGCGCCGCTGGGCACGCCGACTCCTGAAAGGCCGTCCGGAAAAATTACTGCAGAACATGGAGGAATTGGAGGAGCCGCACTTCGCGCCGCATGCCCCCCTTTTACGAAAGGCTTTACGGGCTGCCCTGCAACAGCGGGCCCGGGAACTGGTAGCCGGCCATCAATGGCCCCGACTTATGAAACTCATACAACGAGCCCGTATCTCCGGGTTTTCACTGCCCGAGGCCCGGCAGGCTACCCTGCGTTGGCTCTCGGAACCAGAACAGTAACTGAACACTACGACCTCCTGTAAAAAGATTTTTCTGCCTCCGATAAATTAACTTTGCCTTTATTAAGGAAAAAACCACATCATGAAAAAATATTTTTTCCTGCTTGGAGCGTTAAGTGCTAGCGCATTTTCCCTCTTTTCATGCAAAAAGTGCGTGGAATGCTCCTACCGTGATCCCGCCACCTTGGTTACCCGAAGCCGTGAGGAATGCGGAAAGCGTGAGGCCATTGACCACTTTAAGCAGGACGTAATCAAGGAAGCCAAGGCTTTCGGCCTGGAAGAAGAAGACGTCACTTGCAGGGAAAAATAGCCCTTCTTCTTTTTTAAGGCTTGCGTTGCGGCGGGGGTGGCTCCTCGCGGTTGCGGTTGGTGCCCCCACCTCCAAACATTTCGCGGCTGCGCTCCCTGATG
Source organism: Flavobacteriales bacterium (assembly GCA_025055635.1). Classification (GTDB taxonomy): domain Bacteria; phylum Bacteroidota; class Bacteroidia; order CAIKAF01; family CAIKAF01; genus JANWWQ01. The sequence goes on along the minus strand of JANWWQ010000061.1, from coordinate 724 downwards.
TCCCGGATAATGCCCGAACCTTCCTTATCAGTCTCTTCGGTCTCTTCCTCAGTTTTGCCAGGCGTGTAGCCCATGGCCCGTATCACCTGATCGCTGATGTCAAATTTGGCGCTGGCAAACATGATGGTGGTGCTTCCAGCTTTGTCAAAAACAATCCCATAATTCTTGCTTTCAGCAATCTCCTGGATGGCCGCATAAATCTTATCCTGGATGGGTTTGATCAGTTCCTGCCGTTTGCGAAACAGGTCCCCATCCTTGCCGAAACGCTTGCGCTGCAACTCGTGAATGGCCTCCAGCTTCTTTTTCAGCTCCTCTTCTTTTTTTATCCTCATGTCTTCGGTGAGCAGCACTTTTTCGGCTTCGTATTCCTGTAATTCCTTATCATAGGCTTTCATTTTTTCTTCTATTTCCTTTTGCCAACGCTGGGAGATATCGTTCAGTTGAGCTTTTGCAGATTGGTATTCGGGCATGTTTTTAAGAATATAATCCGAATCCACATACGCAAACTTCTGAGCCCGCCCGGCTGGTCCCGAAGGGCTCCAGGCCAGCAGCCCTGCCGCTAGAACCCTGTATATTGAAGCCTTTTTCATGAATTTTAGTTCTAAAGGTAAGAAGAAACATTAAAATTGTTGTCCTATCATAAAGTGGAAACCTCCTTTTTGGCGGGCGCTTTCCGGCGTGTTGCGGATGGGGTCAAAGCCATAGCCGTAGTCAATCCCCAGCA
>JANWWQ010000060.1 GCA_025055635.1 Flavobacteriales bacterium | reverse complement strand
GGTGAGTGTCTCCCCCGATTGGGGTCAGAATTGGATTTCAGTGTTGCGAAAAGGCGAAACAGGACAAGGCACATTTGCCACCAATACCATCATCAATAGCAACTTCGTTCCCTCCTCTGGCAACGATTGGTGTTTCATAGATAACACCCCCGGCTGTTTCACGGTGGATTTGACGCCTTATCAGGGTTTGCCCGATGTGCGCATCCGCTTTGAAGTCCAAAACAACGGCGGAAACAATATTTACATTGATAATGTCCGAATAACGGGCGTCTGCTCTGGCTTCACGCCTCCCAGTCCACCCACAGCATCATTCCAGGCCTCCAAACAGGAAATCTGTCAGGGACAAAGCATCCAGTTTACGGATAACAGCAGTGGTTCGCCCACAAGCTGGAACTGGACTTTCCCCGGTGGTACGCCCTCTTCCAGCACCGCTCAAAATCCCACAGTGACATATAACACCCCCGGCACCTATAGCGTAACGCTCACCGTGAGCAATGCGGGCGGTTCTCATACGCTCACCCAACCAAACTACATCACCGTGCATCCCAACCCCGCGCAGCCAGTAATTACCCAAGTGGGCAACGCGCTGCAGTCCAGTTATCCCACCGGCAACCAATGGTCCCTGAACGGTACCCCCATTGCCGGCGCCACAGGGGCCACGTACCAACCCAGCGTCTCTGGAAATTATACGGTTACCTATACCGATGGAAACGGCTGTTCCAGTACCTCTGATCCTTACAATTTCCAGTTTACGGGGTTAGGCCATGCCGAAGAAGCAGGTTTTTTTGCTGGGGTGTTTCCCGTGCCCGCCGAACACCTACTTTATGTACGTCTCAGCGGGCCCATCCATTGGCCCATACGGGCTGTCATTCAGGATGCTACCGGGCGCATTCTGCGTACTTTAAACCTGAATGCTACAAACACAGCCCTTCAGGTAGGAGATCTTGCAAGTGGGGCCTATGTGCTTACCCTGCAAAATGGTTCCCTCATAAAAAGCTTGTTCTGGTTAAAACGCTAATCTATAATGACCTAAAGGCTTAAGGATGCCTCCACAATAAGGAGTTCCTTTTTAAGAAGCTATTTCCATTTTAGACAATTCATTTTGAAAAGAATCAATTCACAGGTTACGCGTCAACCTTTGTACCACCTTGAAATTATAGAAAAACTGCCGGGCAATGATACGGATAAATGTGTAGGAAGGAATGGCCAAGATCATTCCGAGAATACCGCCGAGATTACCTCCCACTAGGATGACAAGAAAGAGTTCCAGGGGATGGGCTTTAACGGATTGGGAAAAAATAACAGGCTGAAAAACAAAATCATCCAATGTTTTAGTGACCACAAAAACACCCAAAATGCGTAAGATGCCAGGAACTATCACGGAATAAAAATCAGCCTGGAGGTTTTCGCTGATAAAAAGCAGAGAAGAAAAAAAGAAGGCTAGCACAGGGCCTACATAGGGTATGATGTTGATGATGCCTGCCACAAAACCCATGGTGAGGGCTGTTTGGAAGGGGATACCTACAATCAGTACACCTAGGGTGATGCAAATAGTAATTAGAGTAATTTGAATGGCTATTCCTATGAAGTAGCGGGAAAGGAGACGCCGGCTATCCACTAGGATATTTTTCACTTTTTCTTCGTATCGTGTAGGGGTAAGCGTCAGTATCCCCCGGTAGAAAAGACTGTTGTCTCTTAAAAAGAAAAATGTAATGAATGAAATAGAAAAAAAGGCTATGAATAAGTCGCCGGCGAGGGTAAATATTGTACCAAAAAAGCCTGTAAAAGCCCGCATCTCAAAAGCCCTGCCTACTTTTTGTTGAACGTATTCCTCAAGGGACTGCCGGCCTTCAAAGTGGATATTATGCCGGGCCAACCAATCCACCACCTGGTCAATAGGTACCTGAAGGGCCTGGAGCACTGCGCCCGTGTCAATACTGGAAAGCCGCTGGGCCTGACCGGCTATGATGGGTACGGTAAGATATAGCAAAAGGCCAATGAGTGTCCACAAAATAATGAGTGTGATAAAGGCGCTCATCCAGTCAGGCATACGGCGCCCCATTAATCGTATGCGTTCTAATATCAGAGTAATAGGCTTACCTACCAGCGATAGCACCACCGAAATCAAAATGTATGAGACAATAACTTTAAAATACCATAGCAAATAAATCCCCAGAGCCACGGTGCCTACTATAACAATACTACGGATTATGCGGTCGGGTGAATAAGGCCTTGGTTCCTGTGTGGGTGCTGGATAGGGGGTTGTGGGCATGGCTTTTCTAAATTAAAAAATCAAAGCATGAAAGTTCAAAAAAGTATTCAAGCGAAAAAAGGACCCAAATTTCGATTTAGAAAATGAAACATAACAAAAACAAGTTATCTTTCGTGAAATAGGTCTACATTAGCAAATAATAATTTTAGAATAGAAATTGATTTTTAATGCCACAGGGTTCATGGTAAACCCCTCCTTCAGGAAATGGATTTAAAAAACTCCGTGCTGAGGAAACCCGCAAAAAAAGAAAAAGTAGTTCTGGATTTTTTGTATTGGGTAGTTAACTGGGGAATGCTACCACAAGTGTTAGTTGAACAATTCATCAGGGTTGTATTAGGGTTGTCAGGAATAAAAATTATTCTGTTTTCAAGATTTGCATCAATATAAAAAAGTAATTTTTAAAAGTAATCCGAAAAAAAATTGGAAACTTCAAAGCCCTTTCCATGGGAGGCCTACCGAAATGATTGAATTTAATTCACTGGCTTTACCACATAACTTCCTTTTACAAAAGGGTACTTGAAATTTTCCTCTAATGTGAGATTTGCCCAACTTTAGGATCCTTTCGTGACATTCTTGTATTTTTTTGGAATTTCTCAAAGATGCGTTCATTGAAGCACATGGGTGATTAAAATCACAGATTACGTCGTGAGGAAAAAATTATAAATAGACCAAACCATTAGCCACAAATGAAAGAATGAGAGCACTTACTACGAACTTCGCCCCGATAATAACTTAAAATTAATCTAAAAATTTTTCTCTCTTTAATTTATTTTTTAGATTTAAGTGAAATGTATCACATATTTCTTCTGTATTGTCCTCCCACTTCAAATAAAGCATCGGTGATCTGGCCTAGGGTGCAATACTTTACAACTTCCATAAGTTTCTCAAAGAGATTGTCATTGCGTATGGCGGCTTTTTTAAGCTCGTCTAAATAGATAGCCGACTCTTTGGCGAAACGTTTATGTTGGCTTTCCACCGTGCGAATTTGCTGAAGTTTTTCTTCTTCGCTACTGCGGATTACTTCATCTGGTATAATGGTGGGACTTCCGTCTTTCCCGATAAAAGTGTTCACTCCTATGATGGGTAATTCTCCTGTATGTTTTAGGGTTTCATAGTAGAGGCTTTCTTCCTGGATTTTATTACGCTGATACATCGTTTCCATGGCACCGAGCACACCGCCTCGTTCTGTGAGACGGTGAAACTCGGCGTACACGGCTTCTTCTACGAGGTCGGTCAGTTCTTCAATGATAAAAGAGCCTTGGAGAGGATTTTCGTTTTTGGCAAGTCCCAATTCTTTATTGATTATTAGCTGTATAGCCATAGCTCGGCGGACACTTTCCTCAGTGGGCGTGGTAATGGCTTCGTCATAGGCATTGGTATGGAGACTGTTGCAATTATCATATATAGCATAAAGTGCTTGGAGGGTAGTGCGGATGTCATTGAATGCTATTTCCTGGGCATGCAGGGAGCGGCCACTAGTTTGTATGTGGTATTTAAGCATTTGGGATCGTTCGTTAGCCCCGTATTTGTATTTCATGGCCTTGGCCCATATCCGGCGAGCTGCTCGGCCTATTACTGAATACTCGGGATCAAGCCCGTTGCTAAAGAAAAACGATAGGTTCGGGGCAAAATCATCAATGTGGAGGCCGCGGCTCAGATAGTATTCCACGTAAGTAAACCCGTTGGCCAGCGTGAAAGCCAACTGGGTAATAGGGTTTGCCCCCGCCTCGGCAATGTGGTACCCACTGATGGACACGCTGTAAAAGTTCCGTACTTTGTTGCGAACGAAGTATTCCTGCACATCGCCCATCAGGCGTAGGGAAAATTCGGTAGAGAAAATACAGGTGTTCTGGGCCTGGTCTTCCTTTAGGATATCGGCCTGCACAGTGCCACGAACCTGGCTGAGGGTATGGGCTTTGATATTGTTGTAGATATCAGGGGGCAACACTTTGTCTCCTGTGATTCCTAAAAGCATAAGTCCCAATCCATTGTGTCCTTTGGGAAGGCCGTTCATCTTGTAAGGGATGTAGCGAGGGCGTTCGCCGAGGCCACCCGGGAGATTGCGGTAGTATTCTTCAATCTTTTTTTCCACCTCATCCTGCAAGCCGTTTTGCAAAATGTATAGTTCACATTGCTGATCAATGGCGGCATTCATGAAGAAGGCGCAGATGGTGGCAGCCGGTCCGTTAATAGTCATAGAAACGGAAGTGGCTGGATCAGCCAGATTGAAGCCACTGTAAAGTTTCTTAGCGTCGTCCAGGCAGCACACGGAGACCCCGCTGTTGCCTATTTTTCCATAGATGTCCGGACGGAAATCAGGGTTGTGCCCGTACAAAGTGACACTGTCAAAAGCGGTGGAGAGCCTTTTGGCAGGCATTCCCTCGCTCAAATAATGAAAGCGACGGTTAGTACGCTCCGGAGTACCTTCCCCAGCAAACATACGTGTGGGATCCTCCTGGGTGCGCTTGAAGGGATACACCCCGGCCGTATAGGGGAATTCCCCAGGAACATTTTCGCGCAACTGCCACCGTAATATGTTCCCCCAGCCATTGTAATGAGGAAGGGCTACTTTGGGAATGCGCAGGTGGGAGAGGCTCTTAGTGAAGGTGGGTACCTGAACTTCCTTGTCTCTTACTCGGAATACGTAAAAGTCAGCGGAATAGCGGGCCTTCTTCTCTTCCCAGCCTTCTATGAGCTTGCGGTTTTGAGGGTGCAGGTCTGTTTCTTTTTCTGCAATTTTTTTATTCAATGCCTCACGCGCCGGTTCATCTTCGGGCAGTAGATCGCGGGCACGTATCAAATGCTCCAATTCGTCAGCGATTTTTGCCTGACGGGCCACTTCAGCTTCATAGCGGGCACTGGTTTCCGCAATTTCGCTGAGGTAGCGCGTGCGATCAGGAGGAATGATGTAATTTTTTTCGGACAGACCCAGCGGGAGGTTCAATGTGGATTCCCCACGGAAGGTGGTTTTTTCATTGAGCAAAGCCACCAGTTTCTTGTAAAGGGTATTGGTACCCGGGTCGTTGAACTGGCTGGCCATAGTTCCAAATACGGGTAACTCTTCGTCAGGAATGTGCCACAGCTGATGGTTGCGTTTGTATTGTTTGCGCACATCCCGCAAGGCATCCATGGCACCGCGCTTGTCAAATTTGTTGATGGCGATCAGGTCGGCAAAGTCCAGCATGTCAATTTTTTCCAGTTGAGTAGCCGCCCCGTATTCGGGAGTCATCACATAGAGGCTTATATCGGAAAATTCCGTGATTTCGGTGTCGCTTTGCCCGATACCCGAAGATTCCAAAATGATGAGGTCAAAACCCGCCAGCTTGAGGATATCCAAAGCATCCTTGACATAGGGGCTGAGGGCCAGGTTGGCTTGACGTGTAGCAAGGGACCGCATATACACGCGAGGGTTATTAATAGAGTTCATGCGAATGCGGTCGCCCAGGAGTGCGCCTCCTGTTTTTCGTTTTGAGGGATCCACAGACACAATGGCGAACTTTTTTTCCGGAAAGTCCATCAGAAGGCGGCGTACAATTTCGTCCAGCAAGCTGCTTTTTCCAGCTCCTCCGGTGCCTGTGATGCCCAGCACGGGCGGGTTGTTTTGGCGGGATTTTACCCTTTCGCGGATGAGTTGAAGAAAGGGACGATTTTCCTCCGGAAAGTTTTCAGCGGCACTTATAAGCCGGGCGATTGTGAGATAATCCCCTTCCAACAATTTTTCCAGGGTGCCATTGGGTGGGTTAGGAAGATGTCCCTTCGGAAAATCCGATTTTTGCAAGACATCATTGATCATTCCCTGCAGGCCCATAAGGCGCCCATCATCAGGGGAATAGATGCGCGTGATTCCGTAGCGGTGGAGTTCCTCAATTTCGGTGGGTAGTATTGTACCTCCGCCTCCCCCGAAGATTTTGATATCAGCTCCGGCCTGCTGTATCAGATCATAGATGTACTTGAAAAACTCCATGTGCCCTCCCTGGTAGCTTGTAATGGCAACGGCCTGAGCGTCTTCCTGGAGGGCAGCATTCACGATTTCCTGAGCACTGCGGTTATGGCCGAGATGTACAACTTCGGCACCACTGCTCTGCATGATACGTCGCATGATGTTGATGGCCGCATCGTGACCATCAAAAAGAGAAGCAGCCGTAACAATCTTGATGCGGTATTTGCTTTTATAGGGAGCTATTTTCTCTGCCATAAAGATTTTCAAATAATTAAAAGGAAAATATGAATTTAAACAACAAAATTATGCCTTACGTTCCCTAGGCCAATACCCCTCCTCGATATTTAATGTAGATGGTAGCTAGTGGCTTTTTTATGTAATTTTAACGTAAGGCCCCCTTGAAAATACTAGATTAGGTCAATTTGAAGCTTTTTCAAAAACCACCCTTTCAAACTTATTTAATTAGGTTTCATTATGATAGCAGCCGACTCAGATAGTGGCCTGTATATGATTGAGGACAAGCTGCAATTTCTTCAGGCGTACCGCTAGCTACTACGTAACCCCCGGAAGGACCTCCTTCTGGACCCAAATCGGTGATGTAATCGCAGCATTTGAGCACATCCAGGTTATGTTCAATCACAAGTATTGAATGGCCTTTCTGAAGCAGGGCAGCAAAAGCATTCAGGAGCTTGTGGATGTCATGAAAATGTAGGCCTGTCGTGGGTTCGTCAAAAATGAACAGAGTTGGGCCCCGACTAGCAAAAGCACGCGATAGAAAAAAGGCCAATTTTACTCGCTGCGCTTCGCCTCCGCTGAGGGTGGAAGCCGGTTGTCCCAGGCGGATGTAATCAAGTCCTACAGCCTGAAGGGGAGCAAAGCGCTCCACAATACGCCTTGTGATCGGTTGATCGTATTGACTGAAAAAGGAAACGGCTTCATCCACGGTCATTTCCAGCACATCAGCAATATTTTTCCCCTGGAACTGCACATCCAGAATCTCTTCCTTGTAGCGTCGACCTCCACAGGCTTCGCAAAGCAGCTTCACGTCAGCCATGAATTGCATTTCTATAACGATGTGGCCTTCGCCTTGACACTCCTCGCAACGTCCGCCAGGCATATTAAAGGAAAAGTGGGAGGCACTTAACCCGGCCCGACGGGCTGCCGGCTGTTCAGCAAATAAGGCTCGGATTTCATCAAAAATTTTAAGATATGTAATGGGATTGGACCTGGATGTACTCCCAGCGGGTTCCTGATCTACCAGCTCCACCCCACTTATTTTGGGGGAATCCGGCACCTCTAGGGCCCGGAAAGGCAATGGCGCATCGGAAGATTGGCCTAAGTGACGGGCTATTGCAGGGTAAAAAATCTTCTTCACCAGCGTGGACTTTCCTGAGCCGCTGACTCCGCTCACTCCACTCAACACGCCCAGGGGTACGGAGAAATCAATATTTTTTAAATTATGACCTCGGGCCCCGTAAAGTTTAATCCAGCCCAGAGGGATACGTCGCTTACGGGGTACAGGAATCTGCCGGCGACCGCAGAGGTAATCAGCAGTGAGCGTGGTGGCTTTACAAACATCGGAAGCAGGGCCGCTATAAACGACTTGCCCCCCTTTCCAGCCGGCTTCAGGCCCCATGTCAATGAGGTGGTCAGCAGCTTCTATGATATCTCGGTCGTGCTCTACCACTACAAGGGTGTTGTCCTCGTCGCGGAGGGCACGAAGGGTTTCAATGAGTCTATGGGTATCCCGGCTGTGTAGGCCAATACTGGGCTCATCAAGAATGTAAGTGGCACCGGTGAGGCTGCTCCCCAAGGCTGTGGCCAGTTGAATACGCTGGGTTTCGCCGCCCGACAGGGTGCGGGACCTGCGGTGAAGTGTAAGATAACCTAGCCCCACGTCGCAGAGAAAACGCAGCCGACTCCGAATTTCCTGGAGAATATGCCGTGCCACTTGTTCCTCATGAGGGTTTAACTGCAGGGTGTCAAAAAGTGTTCTCAGCTCCGCTACAGGCATCAAAAGCAAATCGTGCAGGGAATATCCGGCCACCTTCACGTAGGAGGCTTCCTTACGCAAACCTGTGCCTCGGCATTCTTTACACGTCGTGCGACCCCGGTATCGGGACAGTAAGACGCGGTACTGTATTTTATATAGCTGCGACTCTACATCAGCAAAAAAATCCCAAATCCCGTAAGGTTTCCCTTCACGTCCTTCCCATAATAAACGTCGTTCCTTTTCAGTTAGCTCAATATAGGGCTTGTGAATAGGAAAATTTAGTTTTAATGCCCAACGGATAAATTGATCTTTCCACCAGCTCAAGGTTTCACCTTTCCAGCAGGCTACCGCATCGTCGTAAACACTTCGGCTTTGGTCTGGGATCACAAGGTCTTCATCGATGCCTAATGTCCATCCGAAGCCCTCACAAACGGAACAAGCTCCCACCGGACTATTAAAGTTAAACAAATGCACACTGGGAGGTTCAAAGGGAACACCATCGGCTTCCAACTTGTCGCTGAATGAGGCATGCTTCTCCCAACGCCCTTCCTTTTCAACGAACAAAACGCATTCACCTCGCCCCTCATACATTGCAGTTTCGGCTGAATCGGCAAACCGGGCTGAGGATCCATCATCGCTCCCTGCTACAAATCGATCTATGAGAAGCCAAGGTAGAGATGTAGTATCCTCAGAAGGTTCCCAGTCTTCCAAACGGACAACGGAGCGGCCGTCAAAAAGCCGGTTAAAGCCCTGGGCCAGCAATAACTCCACATCCCTTTCAAGGCTTCGTTCGGGATTGCGAGGAAACGGCACCACCAATAAGCAGCGTGTTCCAATTGGCAGGGCCTGCACACAGGAAACCACATCGCCGGGGCTGTGGCGCTTGACTTCTTTTCCTGAAATAGGAGAATAAATGCGACCCACACGGGCAAATAACAGTTTGAGATAGTCGTAGATTTCTGTCGCAGTACCGACCGTGGAGCGACTATTGGCACTCACCACCTTCTGTTCAATAGCCACGGTGGGGGAGAGGCCAACAATATCATCCACATCTGGTCTTTCTATGCGCCCCAGGAATTGACGTGCATAACTGGATAGACTCTCCACATACCTGCGCTGACCTTCGGCAAACAAAGTGTGAAAGGCCAACGAGGACTTTCCCGAGCCACTCACACCCGTTATCACTGTAAAACGTCCGTGCGGGATACGTACCGTAACGTTGCGGAGATTATGGGTTCGGGCATGGATGATCTCAATGTACTCAGGCGTATCAACGCGAGGTCTCTGGGATCCGTTGCTTCGGGCGGGGGTCTCCGCTGACTTCAGGGGTGAAAGTCTTGTTGATTTTGACATGGAAGAACAAAAGTAACGTGAGGGCTTGGCCTTAGTTTAAAGAAACAACAGCCATATGCCATAGCCCAGCGCCCATATGCCATACACTACCTTCATGACCACGCCTGTGGCAACTCCCAGCAGGCTAGCAATTCCGCTATTCCAGGCTGCTGACCAGTTTCGGGTAGCAGCGTATTCGCCCAGAAACGCCCCTATAACAGGACCTATCAGGATGCCCCAAGGCGGGAACAAAAACAACCCAACAATCATGCCCATCGTGGCACCTCTACGTCCTCCTTGGGAGGATTTAAATTTTTTAGTATAGTAGGTGGGTAATAAGTAATCCAATAACGTTATGATAAGCATGGATAAACCGCCCCCCACTGTGGCGGCCACAGAGGGGGTGGCCCGGTCCGTAAACCACAGTAACATCAGCCCGGCAAAGCTGAGGGGTGGACCTGGCAGAACTGGCAAAAAGGCCCCTAGCAGGCCCAATGCCATGCAAAGAAAAGCCAATCCAAGCCACACGTATTCCACCCTGTAAGGCGCCCTGGCAAGGGTTTGGCGAATTTATCACAGTTTTTGTGCTGACCGGGTATCCAAGTGAGGTTTACTTTTATTTTCTGATGATCCCACCATGCTTCATACCTTTCTGGCCTGTTACAATAAATAACGGCTAGTTACCACATAAGTGATTTAATTTTTGATGCTTAAAAAATTAAAGTACAGTGTTTTGGTGTTGCTCACCGCTTTGGTGCTCTTGACTTTGGGGGGTTACTTTTTTCCCGACCGTTTGCAACTGGAAGGTGTATGGAAACTTCCAATAAAAAGGCAAGTGGCTTTTCAAATGATGACCAGAGCGGACATCCTTTCACAAATTTTACAATTTTTCCCTGATACGAATTCCTACCACGTGATCTCTTATAGTGAACCATTTGCAGGAGGGGGTATTGCCTGGTATCGCAGGTCTGACGGGAATCTTACTGCATACATTGAATATAAGCACATTCAACCCGATAGTCTCGTTTTTTTAGAACTCAATTTTCGCCATGAAGGAAAAGCCTCTTTGTTATTATGGTTAAAACCTGAGGGACAGAGTTCTCAGATTCATTGGAAATATGAAGCTCGTTTTGGTCCTAATCCTGTTGCGCGATATTTCGGTCTTTCGTTGCGAAAAATGGTAAAGAACAAAATGGACGAATTTGGAGCTCGGGCTGTAAATAGTGCACAGGCTTTTTTAACTGGCAAATCCAAGCCTTTATCTCCGGTACCTTGATTTATAATTTAAATGGTAATTAATCATATCATGGGCACCTCCATGAGAAGGATTCTTGAATTATCCGCAATTCCTTGTATCTCAATAGTATCTAAGCCCTCGGAGGCGAGAGCGTCTCCTTTTTCCAGGGTGTAGTCTTGGACCTGGATATTACCGTCAATGATAAAAAGATATATTCCGTTTGAAAATTTTTTCATGAAGTAAATGGCAGAGTGTCCGCTTTCCAGTTGCAAAAGACTGAACCATGACTGTTGATGAATCCACAACAGATGACCAGCATCCTTCGGACCCAGAAAGGTAAAAATTGTGTTGGCCGGCAATGGAGGTAGATCAGCCTGTTGGTACCTGGGGATAACACCACTCTTTTCTGGTATCACCCATATTTGAAGCAGGTGCAGAGCATCCCTCTGCGATGGGTTCCGCTCCGAATGATAAATACCCGTGCCGGCGCTCATCACCTGCACCTGTCCGGGCTTGATAATTCCGCTTTGCCCTGTGCTATCCTCGTGCCTTAATTCACCGGCCAAGGGTAAGGTAATTATTTCCATGTCCTTGTGAGGGTGTGTGGCAAATCCGGTTCCTGGCGCTATGATATCCTCATTCAATACGCGCAGGGCTCCAAATCTTATGTAGGATGGATGGTAATAATCGCCGAAACTGAAACTATGATAGGTGCGTAACCAGCCATAATCCCTATATCCTCGGCTTGATGAGCGAATGATCTGTGCTATTTTGGGGGGCATGTCTGCAAATCAAAATTTTGCTTTTTTTCTTACAACTAAATATTAATAGAAATAATTCAGGCAGCCTCGGCCAACAAGTTTAATTTAATCCTCGCCCTGGTAGATTGAACTTCCTACTGGTTGACAAAAGCCGCCAATGAAGCCAATCCTAAGATTTAATTTGTTTACCTCACCAAAGTGAGGTGGCCTAGGTACTCTTTGGTTTTGCCATCCACGTAAGTGGTGAGGATGCGGTAGGTA
>JANWWQ010000005.1 GCA_025055635.1 Flavobacteriales bacterium | reverse complement strand
CGTCGGAACAGAGTGTCACAGTGAAGCGTTGGCGGTGCTGAGCGCCCTGTGCTGGCAGGGTGTTTGCTTCCAGGATGTACACCCCGTCGGGCAGGGCTTCCAGGCGCTGTCGCGGAATCACCAGCTTTCCATAGATGGCTATCACGGTATCCAGGATCACGGGGCCCGGGGTCAACAGGCTATCATCGGTTTCGCCTGCATTCAGGTGATGGGGAAAATCCTTCACGAATTCGTGTGGGGGAATGAGGCGCACATCGGCCGGCGGAAGGGAGGTATGCAGGGGCCAACGCCCGGTAGGAAGAGCCTTTTTGACTTTCAGTCTGATGAGCCCCTCAACGGGCCCTTGGTTCAGGGCATTCACGTGGATTTCAGGCAGGGGAGAAATATTTTTTATCAGCACTTTGGGAAATTCCAGCGATAGGGTGTAGGGCATGTAGGAGTACAAAAGGGATAGGTTCGCCGAGCGCGTTTCACCCGTCAAATCTGTACACTCGGCCAGGACGTGGAACTCATAAATAAGCGTGGAGTCAGCCAGGTACCGGTCGTCAGGGAGGGCTTTGAATTGGATATAAAAACTTCCACTGTCGTTGGGCTGGAGGATACCTGCGGCAACCAATGTTTCCTCCCGTGGTCTTTCAGGCAGAGGGCCTGAAAGTCTCCACATTTTTGGGGATAGGCGGCGCGTGACACGGATGGCTACGGGCACACTTGTGACGGGTACGCCGGCGAGAGTCACACAAGTTCCTCGCACGCGCACTTCCTCCCCCAAAAGGCCTTCCGGTTTTACAGGGCTGAGTTTCACCTCAAAGCGAGGGCGCTTATATTCTTCAACGCGAAAAGTATATTGGGATTTACCCGCCATGAGGGTATAAAGTCCCGTGAGTCCACTGGTGGGAAGGATGATCTGGCCCCAGAAGCTTCCCATTTTGCCGGTGGTATGTTCTTGATCGTACAGTACTCTGCCGTTGGGGTCCTTCAATTGTACTTGGATAGTGTACTCCGGTAGCAGCCTGGTGCGGGGCATGGGTTCGCCGGAAGTCACCACTGCCTTGAAGTGCACCGTTTGGCCAGGCCTGTAAAGGGATCTGTCGGTAAAAAAAGTCACTCGCTCAGACTCAGGCAGAAGGGTCCGTGGAGCATTATTCCATGTTTTTAATACTTCGATAGGGATACCCTGTCGGTACATTACGAACTTAAGATTTTCAGGGTAAGGCCTTGAATACTTGAAGGTGAAATATCCCTTTTCGTTTGTAATCCCTTCGCTGATTAGGACATCTTCGTACCGCCGGCGTGGGTAGTCATACTCCTGGCGAAACACTTTGATGGATGTGCCTTTTGCAGGTTTGTCCGTCAGGCTGTTCCACACACCAATTCGGATGGCTTGCTTCCATTTTTCGGAAAACCACACCACATCAGAGCTTATAATGGGCTTGTAGCAAAAGCCCAGCGAGCGATCCTGCGGCAGGGGGTCAGAACCTTGAGCGCACACAATAATATAATAACCTGGTTCCAAAGGGGGAATCTTGAAATAGGTGGCATGGGAATGCATTAAAGTGTCCTTGGGCAGAGCCAGGTCTATTCTGTGCACTGAGCGCAGGCCGGAAAGAAAGCGCAATACTCGGTTTCTATCATAAGGGTTGTCGTCCTGGTAAAATTTGTCATACTCTTCGGGGCGGCAGGACAACACTGTCACCACGCATTGGGTGAGGTTTTTATATTGAAGGCATGCCAACGTAGGCTTACCCTGGCGCGTGTGGCTAGGTATTACCAGATTCAGATGACTATCCAGGATTTGCTCAAGTAAATTTTTACATTTTTTAGCTCCTGGACTTTTAGGGAACGCTTTTATCACTTTTCGGCAAACCTCCCCCGCATTATACAGGTAAAAAGCCGTGGAATCGGGAGCCTTGTTAAATGCAGGCTTCCAGGATTGGCCATGAGTCTGATACCATGCAGCTAGTTCAAAGCCTACTTCCGCCGTATGGAGTATTGTGGGCCGGGCTGTTATGATGCGCGTCAAGGCTTGTTTATAGTACCAGGGCTTTCGAGCCATGGTTCCGTATTTGTTCAAAAATTTAAATCTTTTTAAGTCTACCGCTGTCAGAGCATTCAGATTGGCAGATCGGAGATGGAAGGCCGTTAGTTCTTTTAGCAATAAAAAAGCCGCATTAATAGGAGAATTTGATCCTGATTCTGGCAGAGGCACTTGTAAAAACTCTTCTGAAGGGCCCCAAAGCCGTGGATTTGCCAGAGATATCTGTTCAATGTCGTCTTCGCTCGGGGCATCGGTTCCGAGGAGAAAATCCAGCGCCCTGAAAGCCAGAAAATCGTAAAGCGTCGGATAGATGTAAAACAATTGTTTATCCCCGGTGAGGAGTTCTTGAACCTTCTCCTGCGGCACTTGCTTCAGAAGAGTAGGATTTTGGAGGGAGTTCCATAAGTTGCGGTACACTTCGCTTCTAAAGCGCCTTTCATCCCAGAATCGTATATCCTTTTGGATGGTATCGGCCAGTGGAGAGCGACTTTTGATCTGCCAGAGGAAATCCCTGAAGTAGGTATATAGGAGCTGGGCTCTCACGCTCCAGAGAAGCTGGCGCAGGGGTTCAGGAGCCGAAGCGATTTCCTGATCTATGATGCGCAGGAATTCCAGGTAGGAATCCTCAGTGAATTCTTCCTTGCACCGGAAAACATAAAACAAAGCTTTCACCACATCGGCCGTATGGCCTCGGGCCTTGGCGGAGCGCAACAGACTTTCGGCTAAGGGAAGTGCCGAGGCAGGGCGGCCTTGCTCAAGGAGGTGCTCCACCCGATCCCAGGAGGTCATCTCTTTTTCGCGGGGATCCTGGCTCCTGAGGGGCAGAATACAAAAGGAAGATAGAATAAAATATAAGAAAAGTCTACGAAGATTCATAGGGTAAAGAGGCTTTGCAAGTTTAATATACTGACAAAAACTTAAAGTTCAATAAAGGATAAATACAGCAAATGAAAGTTCGCCGTGTAAAAATTCAAAATGAAGAAATCTATTTTTTTAATTTAAGTGTTGTGATTATAAATAAGAACCTGTTTTTAATAATCCTTATTTTTCTTCAGTTTTAACCGGAATTAAATAAAAAATTCTGCATTGTACGATTACTTTCGTATTAATAAATTTCGCTGGGAAACGATATGGAAAGAGGCCTATATGATACTTTTGAACCATGAATTTTTTACCTGAAAATTTAGAACAATATTGTGAAGCGCATTCCGATCCAGAGCCGCCGATTCTTAAGGAAATCCGACGTCAGACCCATTTAAAGACCCTTTATCCTCAAATGCTTTGCAGTGCCCTGCAGGGCCGGTTTTTGGCCTGGTTGTCCCGCTTGGTGCGACCCCGCAATGTGCTGGAAGTGGGAACTTTCACGGGATATTCGGCACTTTGCTTGGCGGAAGGACTTCAGGAAGGCGGCCATGTGTACACCCTGGAAGCTCAGCCTGAATATGAAGATTTAATTAGAACACATTTGGAGTGGAGTGGGATAGGCCAGAAGATTAAGCTGATTATGGGACCTGCCCAAGATACACTCCGTGCCTTACCTTGTAAAGTTTTTGATTTGATTTATTTGGATGCGGATAAGGAAAATTATCCCAAATATTATCCCATTTTGAAGGAAATGCTCAGCCGTGGCGGACTGCTGCTTGTTGACAACACACTGTGGAGCGGAAAGGTGGCCGACTCTGCCCACGCAGACCCAGAAACCGAAGGCATCCGCCAACTTAACGAACTACTGACTTCAGATCCAGACTTTGAGAAAATTCTCCTCCCCGTGCGGGATGGTTTGACTCTGGCCCGGCGGAAGGTGCCTTAGTACTTAATTAGTCTTTCATACTGCGCGTGACCCTGATGGTCGCGCACCAAGATGATGTAGGAACCCATGCTAAGGTCTGTTAGATCCAAGGTGGCCTGTGAAAGAGCTGGCAGCCGCCCGTGTTTGCGTAGAGCCCCTGTGAGATCAAAAATGGCGTAAGCTTCCAGCTGCCGACCCGGGGCCAAAAGCTGTAGTTGATCACGAACGGGATTGGGATGAAAGGTGACAAAAGGCCCGGTAGACTCAGCTTCGGAGGTGCTTTGCTGCTCAGCCAGAACCACGGGGGTTGTCAGATAATAAATAAGGTCACCACTGTCGCTCCCGTTGCCATTTGCACAATTTCCCGCAGCGTAGAGATTGACGTTTCCAGTCCCCGGGGCGGGGGCCACCCAGTTGAAAGTAAAAATTTTGGTGGATGTGCCACCCGTATTTCCTGAAGGGGTATGGGTGATCCATCGGCCGTTAGGCTCTACTGCGCAGGAATTATCAATGGCCTGCAAAGTGCCCTTGTAGGAATTGCCCTGCATGGCTGCGAGCATAAAACCATACTTTGCCTGATTATTTCCACTGGATTTCAAAACCACGGAGATCTGATATGTTTGCCCGGGTACATACCCTGTAGAAGGAACATCTGGAATCACTTCAATGCTGCCGGTGCCGGAATTGGGTGTTCCGGAATGGCATTGGGTACAGTTAGAAAAGCCAGGTGCACCCGTATAATTACTGGTAAGCTGCAGGCCATTGGAACGGCTACTCAACTCCGGTATGCGGACGCATATAACACCGGCAATTAATAAAAATGATGTGCATACAACTTTCTTCATTGTAATTTAATTTAATTTCCGTACAAATTTAACAATATTCTCAACTAATTCACGAGAAAGCGGTTTTTGTGGATCCAAATAAGTAGCCATATTTGAAGCATAATCAGGAGTGGATTCAACTAATACATGATTCATGCCTTCTAGGTATATACAATTAGCTTGTTTGACGCGGGCACACAGGGAATCAAAGTCAACCTTTTGCACCTGAATATCGGAAGAACCCCCTATTATTAACACGGGTATATGTAACAAATTAAAGACTTTTGGAGGAGAAATCGCAAATAAGGATTCCAGGTAGGGTTGTATAGAAGCCCTGAAAAGTCCATGGAGGGGCGGGGGTATATTATTAGGTCTGTAACCAGCTTTTATAGAATCTATAATGTTTGAACAACGGGTCAACCACGGTTTATTTAGGGGATTTAGAGCCAGTTGTTCCCGCAGTAATATATCAGCCGGTCGTCCCGGACCGCAAAGGAATACAAAGGCGTCGGGAGGCTCCATAGTAGAAGCCATAGCGCCCACCAGGGCCCCCTCACCGTGCCCAATGACCACCACCCGTTGAAAGCGGGCCATATTTTTAAGCTTTTTAATCCATGCTACGGCATCCTCCACATAATGGCTGAAGCGCAGTTGTTCTTCATGGAGGATTTTATCCCGCGACTCACCCACGCCGCGTTTATCATAGCGTACTGACGCCACTCCCTCAGAGGCCAAAGCAATAGCAAGTTTTCGGAGGGTGGCCGGCGCCACTGTGGCCCCGCTATTACCGTTCCGGTCCGTAGGGCCAGCTCCCGGCAGAAGTAAAGCCACAATTGAGGCCTCCTCCTTAAGAGGCGTGGTCAATGTGCCATAAAGACGCCAACCGTCATGGATGATCGAAATTGGCCGCTCTCTGTAAGTCTTATTGCCTTGGGCCCGACCATCCCTTGCTGTTCCATTGCAACCCACACAAATGGCCAGACCCAAAACTAAGAACCTGCTGCATGATTTCATGAAACTAGAGGAGTCTTATTGACATTAGCTTTTTGGTATAATTGCACGGTAAATGTAAATTAAAGGGATTTGGAAAGAAAAGTATACCTGACAAGGTTTTCCTCGTTCTTTCCCGGCGAACCGGTTTTCAATGATCAGATGGAAGAACGACTGGGTTATGTCGCGGGGAGAGCTTCCCGATCAAAGGCTGTGGTACTGCGTAATAATAAAATCACGCAACGGTATTATGCCACAGACAAGGATGGTAAAATCCTCTATTCCAACGCTGCGCTTGCTGCCCACGCTATTACTGGCTTATGGAGAAAAACACCTCCCTATACGCCTGATCCTTCGGAATTTCCTGATCTACTTGCCTGTGGGACCACCTGGCCCGATCATTTATTGCCCTCACACGCTTCCATGGTACACGGAGAATTGGGTTGGCCTCCGGTGGAGGCAATATCCACGGGGGGGAGTTGCTTAAGTTCCTTCGGTTGTCTAAAGTATGCCTTTGCCCTCATCCGGGCAGGTTTAATTAATAAAGCGGTGGTGTGTGGTTCAGAGCTGTTCTCGCCCTCCTTGCGGGCCGAGCAGTTTGAGGAGGAGGCCCGTCAACTGCAAGCCTTAGAACAGGAGCCTTTCCTAGCTTTTGAAAAAGATTTTCTCCGGTGGATGCTTTCCGATGGGGCGGCGGCGGCGTACCTGAGCAATAGGCCAGGGGAGAGTCCATCGCTGGAAGTGGAATGGATGGAACTGATCTCCTTTGCCGGTGAACTGGAAACTTGCATGTTCATCGGGGGAATGTGGGATGCCCAAAGAAAGCTTCATAGCTATAGGGCTTTTTCTCCCAGGGAACATGCAGCCCACAGCATGTTTGCCATTCAGCAAAACGCACGCCTGCTCTCGGAACACATAGTTCCGTATGGAGGAAAGGTGCTTCGCAGGCTTTCAGAGAAATATGGATTGAGGCCAGAGGATGTTGACTGGTTTTTGCCCCATCTCTCGTCCATGTTTTTTGCAGATAAAATTGAAAGAGAACTCCAAAAAATTGGCTTCCCCATTCCTCGTGAAAAGTGGTTTACCAATTTGACGACTAAGGGTAATATTGGATCAGCCGCTGTTTTTAGTTTTTTAGACGAAATGCACAAAAACAATTTATTGAAATCGGGACAGCATCTGCTCATAATGGTGCCTGAAAGTGCCCGATTTTCTTACGGCTATGCCTTTTTCCGAGTTGTATGAAATTACCTATACATTTTCCGGATATCCTTTCGCTTATTCCTCAATCCCCGCCTTTTGTTTTTGTGGATACTTTGCACAGATCTGATAATTCCATGGCTTTAGCAACCTATTTGCCCCGCCCCGATGTGCCTTTTTTTGCTGATGGTCGTGTGCCCGCAGAAATAATGTTGGAAATGATGGCTCAGACGGGTGCCCTTCAGCAAGGTTATATGGCCCTTCTTCGAAATAATCCAAAACCTAAAGGTTTTATAGCCAGTATAGATAAAGCGCGGTTTGAAAATCTATCTGTTTTGGGGCAAACCCTGGAAATTCACTTTCATCTACGAAGCGTTCATGGTCTTATCTCGGTGGCTGAGGCCCAGGTATATCAGAGAGGAATTTTTTTAGCCGAAGCGATTTTTAAAATCTTCTGTGTGGAGGGTAGTCCCTTCTAATTTTGCAGGGCAAGCACAGGAGTGCCGATGAGAAAGGAAGAAGTGCCTCAAGATGAAGACCTCATCAACGCAGGCCTCCGAAAGGATATATATTATGCACTGGACGAGAATGGCGAATTTGTTCAGGTATTGAGTACGGGGTGGGATGCAAAAAACACAGTTATTCTGCAGGCGTGGGAAGCTGTGCAGGAAGGGGTGGAGGCAGCGCGCCAGGCCGTACTACGGGGTGAAGCTAGTCCATTACTTTATCATATTCGTAGGTGTCAGATGGACGTGAAGCTACTAAGTGACTACACGGGTTTTTCTAAATCAAAAATTCGGCGACATTGTACGCCCCGGGGATTTAAAAAGATCAGTTACGAGGAAGTCCAGTGTTATGCCCGTGCTTTAGGTATCAAGCCTGAACAACTCTATCACATTCCCGATGCCTGAGCAGGTGCTGGCCGGAGTGCCCCGGGAATTATTTACCCACATTTCCAGCGCCCACTGTGAAAATGGCGCCATAGCAGTTCTTCTCCACCACAAGGGCCTGTCCCTTTCTGAACCCCTTATTTTTGGTATTGGGGGAGGTTTGTTCTTCAGCCACATGCCTTTTGTACGTCTGCACGGCATGCCGGTCACCTCGTTCCGACCTTTACCGGGGCAAATTTTCCGACGGCTCTCCCGCAGACTGGGTATTCGGGTGGTCACTCGTCGCTTCCGAAATCCAGAAGAAGCAATGGATGCCCTAGACGCCAACCTGGCACAAGGCATACCTACTGCCTGTTTGGTGGGTGTCTTTCACCTGCCATATTTTCCGCCTCATTACCGATTTCATTTTAATGCGCATAATCTGGTGGTATTTCTACGAGAAGGTCATAGGTACTATATCAGTGATCCTGTGATGCCAGAGGTGACCACCTTAACGCGGGACGAACTTGCGCTGGTGCGCTTTGCCAAAGGTACAGCGGCTCCTCGTGGCAAAATGTATTGGATAGAGGAAGTACCTGAAAATCCTCCCTTGCGGCAGGCCATTCTAAGAGGGATTCGGCGCAACATGTACGACATGCTGGCTATTCCACTTCCCTTTTTCGGGGTGAAGGGTATCCGGTATTTAGCAAGGCGGATGCAACAGTGGCCCCGGCGTTTAGGATCTCGTCGGGCTGCCCTTTACTTGGGTCAGGTGGTGCGTATGCAGGAAGAGATTGGTACCGGCGGTGCGGGCTTCCGCTATATGTACGCCGCCTTCCTTTCTGAAGCGGGGCGACTGCTGCGTGATGAGGATTTTCGATCTTTTGCATTGGAGATGAACCATATCGGTGACCTTTGGCGCCAGTTTGCAATTGAGGCGGCTCGTCTTTGTAAAAATCGCCATAGCGAGAACATTTGTTCAGGGTATATAAGTGTAGCTCACTACCTTCGCCTCATTGCTGATGCAGAAGAAGCATTCTATAAAAAAGTCTGGCACAAAGCACGAGTTTTATTAGGCTCTTGAAGGCGCGTTTATTTCTTGAGGTGGAGGCCTTGAGATTTTCCTATCAGGGCCAAGAGGTACCTCTTTTTCAGGATTTCTACCTAAGTATTCCTCAAGGTAGTTTTTTAGGAGTAATTGGTCCCAATGGTGCAGGGAAAACGACCCTCATTCACCTTCTGGCGGGTCTCCTCCGACCAGAGAAAGGTTCCATCACCCTGTGGAAGGGGGCTGAAAGCTTCACTCCGGAGGCATTTAAACCCCATATGGGTTTTGTGCCCCAGGATACAGCCTTGTATCCTTCATTAAGCCCTTTGGAAAACTTACGCTATTTTGCAGCAGCCTATGGGCTTGGCCGGGCAGAAGCAAAAAGGAGAGCTCTGAAAATTTTAGAAGAATTCGGTCTGGGTCCTATGGTTCATAAACCCCTTAAGGCCCTGTCGGGTGGCATGAAAAAAAGAGTAAACCTGGCGGCTGCACTCATTCACCGACCGCTTTTAGTTTTTTTGGACGAGCCTACAGCAGGTATTGATGTCCATAGCCGCAAAATTGTGAATGATTACCTTCTCCGACTCCACAGGGAAGGTACAACTCTTATTTACACATCTCATCATCTGAGAGAAACGGAACAGCTTTGTGCACGGATCATTATTCTAGATCATGGCCGCATCTTGGTGGACGATACACCCCTAGGTCTGCGTCAACGGTTTGGTCCCCAGTCTAACCTGGAGGACATCTTCCTGAAGCTTACTGCTTTTCCTTCGGTATAGATTAGTTAAAAAGATTTAGAGGATTTTTAGGATATGCTGAAGCATGGTTCCGATCCATGCGGGGTCTGACTTTGGGCCTTTAAAGGTGCGCTGGTAAATTATGAGGAATTACCAGACGGGGAGAAGGGACATGGAATTTCTGTTTTCGTCCGCTACTCACCTCCGTTTACAGACTATTCCTTCCCTCCTGGGGAAGGTTTTTATTCTCCCTCGTTCCCTTTTAGCTCCATACAAATTTTTATTCGTTCGGCGTTGAAGTGGTTATTCAGGTAAGTTTCAAAGATTTTTAGGCGCCGTTCTACCTCCACATTAGGCAGTTGGGGGGTGTCTATTTTTTCGGCTATGAGCCGTGCGAAGTCCTCCGGGGTCTCTGCCGTATTTACAGCCTCTTCCAGCCCTGAGCCTTTCGTCATGTTGGGGTTGGCCACGATATGGAGCCCTTTGGCAAGGGCGGCTATCAATTTCAGTTTTACGCCTGTACTCTGAAAGGCTGGCAACACATGCACGCGGGCGCGGGCCACAAGGGCCATTATTTCTTTGGTAGTAAGGCCTTCCAGCAGAGAGGCTGAGTTTGTTTCTCGGATAGCCCGTTTCAGCCATGTTGGTGACCCATTACCGGCTATCCACAATGGAATCCCTTTCACCTCTGGTCTTTCCCAAACCTTTCGCAAAAGCCATACAACACTCCATTGGTTTTCTTCAACGCTCAAATTACCGTGAAACAAGGCAAAAGGTTGTGTCACTTGGGGGATTTGCAAATTGTGGGGATGAAAAGGGGGAATTACCCACGTGGGCGCATATTTTTCAAAATGAGATTTTTCTCCCGGAGAGATGGCAAAAATTCCTCTTGCATGGATCAATTTTTTTTCATAGCGGCGAAGCTTGAAGGCTTCGAGGTAGTAAAAGAGCTTTCTGGAAGGATTTTTTGATGCTCTTCCTAAACCCTTGTAATAGCTGTGTTCCACATTGTGGGCCCGGAGGTACATGCCTTTTTCTAACAAGGCAGGGTGTCCCAGGTATGAAGTGGTGTGGATGGCATCACATAACACCGGATAGGGATCCGCTGCTAGTCGCTCTAAAAGCAGGGATGACCTTCGGCCGGCCACGATGAAAGGCTGAAAATGGAATAGTAATCCCCAGTGGAGGGACCTTGGGTAGTAATAAACTTTTCGGCATAACTTTTCCAGCATGGGATGCGTAGGACGATCATAGGTAAAGGCATGGAGCACGACCGAAACGCCGATTTCAACTAGTGCCTTGACCTTATAATAAACATCTATAAGGCCCCCATTGTCTGGTGGGTATGGTACGTTGTGGGCTATCAAGTGCAAAGTCTTATTGGAGGTAGGCATTAATAGCGCTCTGAATGTTTTCCTCCTCTTTTTCGCGATTCAAAATGGAAGCGGCCCTTTCCAGACGCTCTTTTAACTCCGATTCTCGCTGCATCCAAAGGATTTCCAATTGCAAAACCCCGCGGGCCACAAGTTCCGGAGTAACCTTTTCTACCACTACACCCACCTGATAGTACCGTACCAGCGCTGCTGGTTCATCAATGGCACTTACCACCACTGGGATACGAGCCTGGATGTAGTCAAATATTTTATTAGGCAAGCTGAGGCGATAATTTAAACAAGTAGGCTTATCTAGTGAAAATCCGGCAAAACAGCGGGTCGTCAGGGCCATCAATTCCGAATAAGGCAAGCGTTCTACAAACCGCACTCTAGAGTGTAAACCCTCCTCTATCACCAGATTTTTCAGGTAATGCCACATATCACCACCGCCGGCTAATATTAGGCGAAACCTTTCCGGAAGATGGTGCAGCGCACGAACGGCTTCCTCGGCTCCTCGCTCCCTATTGATGCCTGTTCCCTGCAGGATCAGGTAGCGATATCCTGGTTCAAAGGTAAAAGGAGGGGGCGGCAAATTCTGGACATGGATAAAAGGGGGAACATTGCGCAATACTAGGAACGATTTTCCGTAGCGATGCTGGTATTCACGGGCAATTCCGTGGCTCACCGTGATTCCCAAGGGCACTCGGGGTATGAGAAGGGCCTCCAACCAGCGCCACACACGCCGTGCTAGGCAATTATCGGCCAGCTCAGCGGCTTCGCTGAAAAGTTCATGGCTATCAAATATTAAGCGGAATCCCCTCAGCTTTGATACCACAAAACAGGCCGGTAATGTATCCAAGTCATTGCTGACCACCACATCATAGCGCGGCCCCCACCACAGCTTAAAAAATAACCGAATATTAAACTCCGCATAAAACCACACTTCTCGGTTAAAAAAGTGGTGAACCAGCCTAAATTGGTTTTTTTGAAAGGGCTCAGGAATAAAGCCATCTCCAGCATCTCGCCCGTAAAATTCCGGGTGGTAGCCTAGCTTTTGAAGCAAAAGGCCCATGCGCAAAACTCGCTGGTCATAAGTTACATGGCTCACGCAACAAAGAAGGGCCCGGCGTTCATTCGTCACGCCACGCCTCATATTGACACGAATGCAGGATGTTAAGATAGTTCTCGTATCGCCAGGTTGCTATTTTGCCTTCTTTCACTGCCTCTAGGACAGCACAACCAGGCTCATTTACATGCAGGCAGTTGTTGTAACGACAGAGATGTTTGATTTTTAATATTTCAGGAAAATAATCCCCCACTTCGGCCTTTTTCATTCTAGCCATACCAAATTCCTTTACGCCGGGTGTGTCAATAACCCGAAACTGCTCGGTGATGAACATTTCAGCGAAAGTGGTTGTGTGGCGTCCTTTTCCAAACTTTCTTGAAATATCGGCAGTGCGCAACCCCAAACCCGGAATAAGCTTATTGAGAAGACTGGATTTACCTGCTCCCGAATGACCTATGAATAAGGTGGTTTTGCCTATGAGGTGCTTTGAAAGTTCTTGAATGGATATCTCGTTGTAAATGGAAGAAATCAGAGTGCGATAGCCCAAAGACTCGTACACCTGCTTCCATTCCTCAACAGCTGTTTGGTCCTCCTGGTCCCATAAGTCATGTTTGTTGAAAATGATGAGGGGCGAAACGGAATAGGCTTCGCATGTGGCCAGCACTCGGTCAGCAAACCCTTTGGACGTTCGGGGTAGTTTATAGGATACGATCAACGCAAGCAAATCCAGATTAGCAGCGAGGATCTGTATACGACGCGAGAGATTGGCAGCTTCTCTTAAAATATAATTCTTTCGGGGCAGAATATCAATAATTGTTTTTTTTTCCGCATCAAAAACCACCTTATCTCCCACAGCCACAGGATTGGTAGCCTTAATACCTTCAAGACGCACCTTACCGGCCAGCGTGCAGCAATAAAATTGATTCTGCATCCATACCCAATATGTGCTACCGGCTGTCTTGGTTACGATACCTTCGGAGAGATCTGGCACTTCTCAATCTTGGTTATAAAATGTATTGCGGGTTTTCTAAGATCTTCTTTATTCCTTCTTCCAAATCGATCAGGGGTCGGTCTAGAAGCTTTCTCATCTTAGAAATATCAGGTTTTCTTCGGGTCATATCCCCTTCCTTGAGCTTGGGTAAAAATTCTATTTTAGAACGGGAACCTGTCAAGCGGATAATTAATTCTGCCACGCGGATTATAGGGAATTCCACATCGCTACCAATATTTACGACATCATTCACAAACATCTTTTTTGTGAATGCGTTGTAACAGGCATCTACATTATCGTCTATGTAGCAGAATGTACGTGACTGGGTACCATCACCATAAATCGTCAAGGGCTCGTTTTTCAGGGCAGCAGCGATGAATTTTGAAATGACAAAATCCCTGGATTGTTTGGGGCCGTATGTGTTGAAAAACCTGAACACCGTGTATGGCAGGTTATATTCCTGATAAAAAGCCTTCAGAAAAGCTTCCCCTACATTTTTTACTATAGCGTAAGGAAGGCGTGAGTTCAATGGCGTGGTTTCTTCGTTCTGAGGAAATTCCACTGGCTCCCCGTAAACTTCCGAGGAAGATGAAAAATATACGTGCTGGACCCCTGTGGTTTTACTTAGCGTTAAAATATTCTCCAGCCCTTTTATATCTCGCAGCACTGCTAAAGGGTTGCTTAGAGTTCTTTGAACCCCCACAACCGCTGCATAATGAAAAACATAGTGAAAGCCAAACCTAAAAAATACATTTTGAATTTCTTCGTAGTTGTTTACATCACATACAATAAACTTAATGTTATCCTTTCGGGGTACTTTTTTTTCGGAGCCTGTACTCAGATTATCCACAATCACCACCTGGGCGCCTGGAAATTCTGATAATTTTTCGGCCATGGCGCTTCCAATAAAGCCCGCTCCTCCCGTCACCAGTATATTCACCTGCTCCATAATTCTTCTCTTTCGGTAAATTGGCCAAAAGTAGAGGAAAAAACAATTTTCATCAATTATTGCTTAATTTGTAGTTTTAGAACTTATAATGGAATGTTTCCGGCCTGAAAATAGCTTTTATTGGATTGCGGGTCCGTGTAGTGCCGAGTCAGAACAATCCCTTTTGGAGGTTGCCCGCAAGCTAAAGGAATCTGGTTACTGCCAGTTGTTCAGGGCAGGTGCCTGGAAACCGCGGACCCGGCCAGGTACTTTTGAAGGTTTTGGATTGCGGGCAGTTCGCTGGCTGCTCACCGTCCAGCGCGAAATTGGTCTTCCTGTGGCCACTGAGGCCGCTAACGCTGAGCAAGCCCATATACTTCTCCATCACGGATTTGATGCAATCTGGCTGGGAGCGCGCACCACGGTGAATCCATTTCTTGTCCAAGAAATCGCGGACGTGGTTGCAGGGGCACCCATTACGGTAATAGTTAAAAACCCTATCAATGCTGATCTAAAGTTGTGGATAGGGGCCACGGAACGTATTCTGAAGGCCTCTCCAGCCAAGGTTATGGCAGTACATCGTGGCTTTCAGAGTTATGATGAAAAGTTGTACCGCTATTCCCCGCGTTGGGATTTAGCGATCCAATATATGGCGGCCCTTCCTTCTGTGCCCCTTCTCTGCGATCCCAGCCACATTGCGGGCCGACGAGACTTAATACCCGAAGTGGCTAAAAAGGCCTTAGAACTTGGGATGGCTGGACTGATGGTGGAAGTGCACCTAAACCCTGCAGAAGCCCTCAGTGACAGTGCCCAGCAGCTGACCCCCGAAGCCTGGTGTCAGCTAGCCTCCCAGCTCGTTCATCAATTGCGGGAAGCCCAAGCCTTGGGTCATGAATCGCGCCTTGAGCGCCTCCGTATCATGATAGATAGCCTAGATGATGAACTTTTCACTCTCCTGGCTCGGCGATTGGATTATGTGGACCAAATAGGTCAATACAAAAATGAAAACAACATTCCCATCTTTCAGCCCGACCGCTGGGAACAATTGCACATGAAGCGTAGCTCAATGGCTAGTCGTTTAAATCTGAGCCCTGAGTTTGTGGAGAGCATCATTAATGCTATTTACGCTGAAAGTATGCGCCGTCAAACTCTTATTTACCAAAAAAGCCCCTCCATCCCCGCGGATCCTCGTCTTGAAAAAGCTTTAGAGAAACTGGGAGCTGGATAATTCACCTTGATGCCCCTGGTGGCTCCCACAATATCCGGCACCGCGGTAATGCTAGGCGAAGCAATCTGAGATTATCAGGGCGAATGGGATTGCCCCTTACATCCAGAGTTTGTAATTTTCTAAGAAAAAGTAAGTGTTCCGGCAGTTCCACCAACTGGTTATCTCTTAGTCCCAGATACTCCAGGTTCGGTACATCCAATAGAGGTCGTGGCAAGACACGAAAACGGTTACCGCTCAGGTCAATTGCTTTCAGGTGGCTCATGTGTTTTAGGGAAACGTTCACCGTATCTAATTGGCATCGGATCAACACCAGCCGTTCCAAGCGGGGCAGGGCAGTTATCCACTCAGGAAACTGGTATAAATTACAATCCAAAAACTGCAGATCCCTCATGGAATGTAACCTGGCGAGTTGAGGGCTGAGGCGCAGGGTATCTGCATAGTTAGGTCCCACTCTGAGGAGTTCCAGCCGTGTGAGGCGGCTGAGAGAAGACGGCAAGCTATCTAGGGCCGTCCCGTAAAGTTCCATGTACATCAGCGATCCGGCACGGGCTAAGCCAGGGTTTATTTTCTTTATCCTATTGCGCCGTGACACCAGAATGAGAAGCTGTGGCATATGCCCAAGGGCTTCAGGAAGTTCCTCTAGAAAGACATTGTCCAGATCCAAAATCTGCAGGTTTACAAGCCGTGACAACCGGGAAACCTTGTCAGGGATGTATTCATCTTTTAGTTTCAATTTCACAACCTCACCGGGCCTTCGCAGAGCCTCTGAAAGTTTTGTATGTACCTTTTGGTAGGGAAGTCCGTACTTCTGAAAATATTGAGGATCATCGGAATCAAAAGATACTTGGGCCCACAATGCCTTACTCCCTGCAGTTAGGATTATCCAGCCCCATTTCAAAAGCCCACTGAGCACGTAAGCTCTCATCCTTTTCGCCAAGTAGCCTGACAATTTTGCTCTATGCTGGTTGCAATATTTTCCACCGCTTTTTGCACTTCCTCGTCCGTCAACGTACGCTCATCATTACGAAATATCAATCGTAGTGCAATAGACCTATGATCAGCGGGTATATTCTTTCCTTCATACACATCAAACAATTCCACGTCCCGTAAAAATTCGCCCCCCGTATTCCACACCCATTCCTCCATTTTTTTAAATGGTACATTCTTAGGCACAAGGAACGCCAGGTCACGCCGTACAACGGGAAAACGGGGCGGAGCTAAATGGCGCAATCGTTTCCCACTTCTTAACAAATTTTCAGTAAGAATTACCTGCACGAAATAGATAGACTTGTCCAAGTCCAGCTTTTCTAACCAGGACTGGGGCGGTTGCACAGCATAGCCTACAATACCATCTTTGGGATGTGTAAGCAGAAAGCCAGATAATCCATTCCATACAGAGCTTTCTGGATGCCAATCTAAATTCCAACCTGGAAAACTATTAAGGACACCTTTTAAAAAATAGAAATCGGTTTGTGCGCGAGGATTGTACCAATTATCCGGGTAACGTGCTCCGGTCACTAAGATACCTAACACTTCCGTCTCTTGGACTTCTGCGTCCATTTTTTTAAAAATTCGTCCTATCTCAAACAGTTTTAAATGTTCCATCTGCCTGTGTATATTGTAAACTGCCACAGGGAGCATAGATTCCAGAAGGCTTCGCCGGAGCACTGACATCTCCTGGCTAATAGGGTTCTTCAGATGTACTGTGTGCTCATCCGTGCCAACTAAGTCAGGGTTCACCATGGGGTACGTGATTATCTCCGTGAAGCCTAAATGACTTAAACGGTGCGCAATTTTTCGGCGCTTTTCAAAAGCCGACTCATCCAGGCTCTGGGGAGGTGAAAACCGAATTACCTCCGAAGAAGCCAGCCGCTGAAACCCTGCAATGCGTATTATTTCCTCGGCCACGTCTTGCCACCGGAGGACATCTGCCCGGAAGGAGGGCGGACGTACGATCCAGTTTTGGTCTGCCAAGGTCTCCACAGAAAACCCTAAATCATTTAATATGGCCACCATCTCCTCCTCGGCTAAGTCGGTTCCCAAAAAATGGTTCGCCTGGGACGGGGAGAAAGGAATTTCCACCTCTGACATTGGGGGTCTCCCGATTGCCACTAAACCACCTTTAGGTCTGGCCCCGGCTAACTCTTTGAGTAGGAATAAGGCCCGTTCAACGGCGGCTTTGACCATTGCAGGATCGGTTCGCCGTTCAAAACGATAAGAAGCCTCCGTATTTAATCTGTGATACCGGGCACTTTTGCGTATCACAGTGGGATGGAACCACGCAGACTCAATGAAGATCCTTTGCGTATCCAAGGCAACTGCGCTTTCCTTGCCTCCCATTATGCCTGCGAGGCAGTGGGCTTTTGATTCATCGGCAATCACCAGATCCGAAGGCTGTAAAGTCCTCTCCACCCCATCTAAGAAAAGGAGTTTTTCCCCTGCACGGGCCCAACGCACCCGTATACTTCCTTGAAGCTTGTCCGCATCAAAAAAATGGAGAGGCTGGCCCAACTCCAACATCACCATGTTGGCCACATCCACAACATTGTTGACCGATTTATAGCCGCAACTTTCCAGGAAATACTTCAGCCATTCTGGTGATGGGCCCACGGTGAGACCTTCCACCAGACATCCGGTGTAGTAGGGAGCCGCCTCAGACGCTTCCACAAAAACAGGTATGGGCCCTTCAGCCTCTCTGATGGGCTCCTGTTCCATCCAATCTATGATGAGTTGCGTGGGACGGCTTCGGGCATTTAGAGCCGCCCGCACATCCCTTGCTAGTCCCAGGTGATGGGTGGCATCCGGTCGGTTTGGTGTGATATTCACAGTGAATATCACATCTGATTGCACGTGAAAATATTCTGACGCAGGGGTCCCGGGTTTTGCTTCATCTTCTAATACCAATATGCCCTCGTGGCTTGTGTCTATTCCAATCTCGTCTGGGGCGCATAACATTCCTTCAGACACTTGGCCACGGATCAGGGTTTTCTGAATGGTGAGGAGTCCCTTTCCAGGAACCTCTAACTTAGCTCCCTCCAAGGCCACAACTACCTTCTGTCCTTCCTTTACGTTGGGAGCTCCGCATACAATCTGGAGAATCCTCTCTCCACCAATATTCACCAGTGTACACACCAATCTATCGGCCTTTGGATGGGGCCATACTTTTACCACTTGACCCACGACGATATTCTTTAAGCCGTACTTATGGCTGTACCATTCCTCCACATGCTCCACTTCCAACCCGCAAAATGTGAGTAAATCGGCCAACTCGTCAACGCCGGGCAATGGATTCAGGAATTTGGAGAGATATCGGAAAGAAAATTTCATCTTTTGGCAAAGAAACAAAATCCCTATTCAGCTTTTTTGCGTGTTTTTAGACAGGCCCTCGTCCCTTCTTCGCACAAGAAGTTGAGGAAACGCTTTTTTACTTCAATCGGATGGTAAGCTCACGTAAAAAGTGGCCCCTTGGCCGGGCTCGCTATGAAACCAAATTCTGCCGCCATTGGTCTCCACCAGATTTTTGCTCATGCTCAGACCGATGCCCATGCCACCGGTCTTCGTCGTAAAGTAGGGGGTAAAGATTTTTTCCTGCTCTTCAAGGGGGATCCCCACCCCATTGTCTTTTACTGCAATGAGTACATGTTGGTTTTCCCTGCGGACGTGTATATAAACCTCTCCAGCTTTATCGTCAGGTATGGCTTGGATACTATTTTTTACAAGGTTGTTAAGGATGCGTAAAACATGTTCCCTATCGGCATAAATACACAAATCTTCTCCCTCAATACTGCAATGCACCCGCACATTCTTTTCATTTTCAGAAAATAAGCTACAAACGGAATCAACTAAGTGTTTTACAGAAACTTTTTCTGGACGGGGCTCTCCCAACTGGGCATAAGCTGAAAAATCTGAAGCAATACGGTCCAGAGCCTCAATCTGAGAAATCAGCATTGCACGAAAGCTTGCCAATCGTTCGCCAAATTTCTCCTTGTCCTGCTGCCAGGCCTTTTCAAGATATTGAATACCAAGCTTCATGGGTGTGAGGGGATTTTTTATTTCATGGGCTACCTGACGGGCCACATCTTTCCAAGCAGATTCCCTTTCCCGCCGGGCAAGCTCTCGGGCACTTTTATCCAGCTCCTCAGCCAGCCGGTTATATTCCTGCACCAATTGCCCAATCTCATCTAAGCCGGGGTAGTCAATGCGTTCACCCCGTGTCCCGTACCGCAACGATCGTATTTTTTCGGACAGCTTTATCAAAGGACCTGTGGCACTGTGAATGAGAAAAATGGAAAGTGTGAGCATCAGCGTCAGGGCGGCCGCATAGGCGTTGAATAAGGTATTGATGGTGGCCGAAAGTTCAGCCTCATATTGCCTTTGCCTTGCAATAAAAGGCACCTGGACATAGCCTATGACGTTTTTACGGTTGTCCACTACCGCACCATAACCCGCCATAAAACTCAAGTTGGCAGCCTCTTCACGATTTATCAATACGGATATTCCGGCCCCTTTCAACTTCTTCATTACGGTCGGCGGAATGAGCGGCATCACAAGGCCTTCCTCTAACAAGGCCGGATTGGAGCTGGATAAAAACTTACCAGACCGACTGAAAAAATTTATATCTGCGAATATGAGTTCGGAAACACGAGTGAGTTCAAAGTCCAAGAATTGTTTTTCTTGAGAAGGATCTAAAATTTTACCTTCCAGGTTGTCCTCCAGGTCCATCAGGACGGCTGCCATTTTTTCCCTCAGCAGTGTCTGGTTTTTCTCTTCAAACTTTTGGTCCAGAAAGTACAATGTTCCGATAAGGGAAAACAGGAAGAAGAAAGTAAGCAATCCGAAAATCAGAAGACGCACCCGTGTACGAAAAGCTGTTATGTGCACCTTCCATTGTCCTAACGGCATTGTGCGCAGAAGAGAAGACAAACCGGCCAAGCCTAAAACCAAAAGAAAAACGAGGGTAAAATGACTAAAGACCGCATAAGCATTATCAGCCGGTGTGCTGATAACCACAACATGACCTTCTTGGGCACAGCTGATCAGGTGCCAGTGGCCACCGTTACGTAGTACCATCTCACCCTTACAGCCCCCTAACTTTTCCGTTGGGAATAGAGTGGCATAGTCAAAACGGCCGGCGTTTTCCACCAGCTGATTGCCATGGTACAGAGCATATGAATATTCAGAAAAAGAAGGGCCTGCGTGGGCAGTATGGGCTCTTAGGGAGCTGGCATGGAAATAAAGAGCGGTGTGCCTGGGCACGCATTCTATCATGACCACTCTAGGTTGTATAGGCGATTTGAGCGCTATACGACCCACATAAAAGGTTCCCATTCCTGGCCTGAAAATCTTAAAAAGACCAGGTGTGCCTGTGGCCTGTCCGCTGGCGGTGATGCGGTTTTGAAAATATTCATAATCCAAAAGGCCCGATTCATCGGAAAGGAGAGGGGTATGCAAGCGGGCATCAAAAACGGCAGCTCTGATGGAATACCGCTGCCTGTACGATGCTTTCAGACGGCGTAAGATGAGATTAATTTCTCTGAGTGTCAAAGGACCTTCCGAAGGCTGAAGCTTTTCCTGCAACGATCGAAACAAATAATCAACATCTGGATCTACTATAGCAGATACTTCCGAGGTCCGTAAACGCATGAAGTCCAGCATATTTTCATGGCGGGCCCAGAGCATTTGGAGACCCATAGGCAATGCTACCACTGCGGCTGACATTAAGGAATTCCATTCCCTGAACTGCCGCCGTGCATAAAACTCAACAAGGGCACATAAGATTACAGTCATGGAAGAGAACGCGGCTGTTTTCCAATTCCCTACAAACCTGCTGATCAGAAAACCTCCCGCCGTCCAAGCCAATATCCAAAGCCATTGTTTAGGGTCCAACGGCAGTATAGGGCGCAGACTAATAACCATTATTTTGTGCCAGCTTAAAACCAATATTAAAAGGCTCCCAAACAGCAAATAAGATTGCCACGCCCAGGCAGGTAATTCCCCCGGATTTAGGGATACAGAGGAGTTTTTAACGGTATCAGCAACAATTGTGAATACCACAGCGGTCAAGGGGATTCCTAAAAAAGGAATCAGCCCTTCGTAGGCAGATTTACCTTTTTTAATGAGGGGATAAAAAATAGTGTTATAGAATCTGGGGTAAATACGAAACACCCCTGTAATACTCCATATTGCCAGTGTCCATAGGGCCATGGCCGAGGGCACTAAATAACCAACAGCCACTACCTGCGGTCCACACAGAGCGCTTTGCAACGGAGCTATGCCGAAAAGCGTCGTGTCAAGCCGATAGGCGAAGCAGAGGGCCATAAATACCCAAACCCCCAGAGCCACTCTCCAAGGTCCCAAGCCTACACAAAATGCCAGGGCTAGCCACCATAGAAACAAGAGTTTTTCAGAAAAGCTGAAACGGTTGGAAGGAGCCGAGCTTTTATAGTAAAATAATGTTGTATCATTCCATCGGAATGGAATGAAACCGGGTTTGGACATACCTTGAAAAAAAATCTTATTAGAACCTCCTTCCGCTATGTTCACAGTGTCACCAGTTTCTTCGGGACTTCCAAGGCCTAACCGTAAAAAACCAAACCATCCACCCCTTGACATCGCAAGCAGGTCACGTCCCTGATAATGGATAAGTTGTATGCTGTTTGAGGCTGCGGGCTGAAGGGGGGGGACATCTGGATGAGTCCAGGCCACTGCCTGTCCTTCTTTGTATTGGCAAAGGGCTCCGTCAATGCGCCGAAGTATCTGTTGCACGCGCCTAGACTCTAAAAATTCAGGGGAGCTCTTCGCTGCATCCGTAAGCAGCTGGTGAAGAGCGTCACAGCGTTTTCTCCACTCTTTTTCCAGACTCTTTTGATAGCCTGTAGGACTGAATCGGAATTTCAAGTATACTTGAGAGACTACAGGAAGCAGTAATAGACCCCCTAATGTTGCCCACAATGAAAATTTTTCAGGTAATTTGATCTTGTTGGACGACATGGTTCAACTCTCTTACGTACGCTTGGATAGTTGAAGGCCAATGCTTTCTGATGAAGTCGATGGCCTGTTGGAAAGGTTGGGAATTTGTTTCTGACCGGTGTGAACGATGCAAGCAATGTAAAGCCAGCGCATACCCCTCCTGATGGGTCGCTTTTATAGAAGGCTCTAAAAAGGCCTCCATGAAATGGCGGGAAATGTATTCTACAGCCTCTTGACTAGGATGGACCATATCGGCCGCATAATACCGATAGTCCCGCAGATCGTCCATCTGTATTTCGTAGGCCGGAAAATAATATTCCAAACTATGCTTAGAGCAACGATGGTGGATAGCCACCCGTAAGAGGGCCTTACCTAAGAAACCAACAGCCATTCCTTGGGCCAGGTAGCGCACTGGGCTTAGGGTCCAAACAATAGGAACAGAGGGATTTATATTACGCAAACAGCAGCAAATGAGGTCTATTTCCTGAGCTATCTCATCGAGGTTGTGCATGCGGCCCTCAAACCGAAATGCTGGTTCCTTATGGCAGTTGGCAACTACATCTACATTCTTTTCGTGGTATGTGAAAGGATGGGCCAGAGTGATGCATATCAAGGGTGTTTCCCTCACCAATTGACAGAATAATTTGGCCCTAAAAGTCATAGTTTCTACAAGTTGCTCTGAAGTGGGAAATCCCATCTTATGATGAGCTAACCAACTATACCACAGTCCATCGCGACCTTGAAAAAGCAAGGGATCTTCAGAGGATGGATTAGTGAGCCAAAGTATTTGACGGGCTAGCGCGGCGGGCTGATACACAGCTCCTAAAGGCGGCCTCAGCACAGGCCATAAATGGCGCTCAAAACAAAGGGCCACATTTTCTGCAAAGCATGAACCCAGAAATACCAAAGGCCCATATTGCCCAATACGAGGCAACGCACAGACATCCTGGAAGGGAGTAAAACGTTTCAGATGCTCAAACAAAGTAAAAATATTTAATAGGCTATTTGCCAGATACTAATAAACAAAGACAGAATACTTTAACTAAATAGGACCACAAAACTTTCCGTCCTAAACTCATGGTTCAGAGCAGAAAGGCGGAACCAACGCCGAAAATCACTCGGGAAGCACGCCTTCCGTTCCGCTCGGTATCAACATCATAGAAAGTTCCGGCACAAAAGCCACAATGATAAGGGCTAAAAGCACCATGAGCATGTAAGGAATTACGGCAACCACAACCTTTCCAAACGGCTTATTGAATACACCTGCCGATACAAAGAGGTTGACACCTACGGGAGGCGTCAGGTAGCCGATCTCCAAACCTAAAATGAAAACGATGCCCAGGTGGATGGGATCAACCTCGTAAATCCGAGCTGTCGGCAGAATGAGAGGAGCCAGAATGAGCACCGCAGAAATGGAATCCATAAAAAGCCCCACCACCAGTAAAATGGCCATCGTTACCAACAGAAACATGGTCTTGGACGTGATGAACTTTTCCAGATTTTCCAACAGCCAGTACGGAGCTTCCTGCAAAACCAGGTAATAATTAAATACGGTGGCCATCGCAATGATGATGAAGATAGCACCCATCACCATAACGGAATCATAAAGGATATCGCCAATGTCCTTGAATTTAAGCTGGCGGAATAAAAAGAGCTCTGCTAAAATGGCGTACACAGCGCCAACGGCCGCGGCTTCCGTCACATTGTAAATTCCAGAATAAATTCCGCCCAGAATTAATGCTGGCAGAAGTAATGCCGGAATACTGCGTGCAAAGGATATACCCAGATTGCGAAAGGAAAAAGGCTGGGTATTCACTTCCACCCGAGAGCCTAAGATCAAAGCTAAAAGAATGATTAGAAAAGCTGTGAGAATACCTGGCACAACGCCTGCTATGAATAATTTATTCACATCGGTGCCAGTCACTATGGAAAAAATGATCATGGGAATACTTGGAGGAATTAGAATGCCTAAGGACCCCGATACAGTGATTACGCCTAGGGACATTTTCTCCGGGTAGCCGTACCGAAGCATGGCGGGATACATAATGGTGCCGATGGCGATAAGCGTGACAGGCGATGAACCTGATATGGCTGCAAAAAACACACAGGCCAACACCGCTCCAGCAGCCAGGCCCCCTCGCAGCCATCCTAATGTCGCCATGGCTAGATCAATAAGGCGCTTGGCAATTTCACCTCTGGCCATTAGGGCCCCCGCAAATACGTATAAAGGAATGGAAAGAAGAGCCGGTTTGTTAAGTTGGTCAAACATGGTCTTTGTGAGGGAAAACATTTCCACATCCTCAGCCATTCTGAAAAGCCCCAACGAAATGGCACCAATAATTAGAAACAACGGCGCCCCAATGGCTATGAGAATAGCCAGCAAAATCAGAACCAGAGCCAAAGTCATGAATTACACAATCTGCTTGGATACAAAATCCGTTTCCTCCCGCTTGCCCATCCGCACCTCAAGCCACAGGAAAGTAGTGAAAAAAAACCGGACTGCCGAGACCAGAAAGCTCACTGGAATAATAGCTACGATGTACCATAGCGGGATGCCTAGCACAAGATCGCGGTCGTCCAATTCCCGGCTCTGCAGCATGTACTCATAACCGTAACGGGCAAACTGGAGAAGAAAAAGTGCGGCCAGTACGCAGCCAACCATGTTCATGAGGGCCTTGATCTTTGCTGGCATTCGGGCTTTTAAGAATTCTACTTCAATGTGCCGCATCTTGGAAGTGGCAATCTGAAAACCGAGAAATCCTAGCCAGACCATGGCATAGGTAGCTAGCCGATCAGCCCCAAAAAGGGGTTCATTAAGCACATATCGGGCAAAGGTGCCTGCAAAAACTATAATCACGATAGCTGAAATCAAAAGAATAGCCAGAGCTTTTTCCAGATGTTCCAAAAGACGGCTGGCTTTCAGGTAAAGCCGTGTAATCATCATTTTTTCTGGGTTTTCTTGGGATCCGTAGGAGCGGAAGTAGATTTCCGCAACTGCTGAAAGGTACGAATATGGTTCTGTACAGCGGTGATAAGATTTTTTCCTATTTTAGATTCCAGGCTCGTATAAACCGGTTGGGCGGCCTTGCGAAAAGCTTCGCGTTGGGCTTCGGTGAGGGTGTGCACCTTGACACCTAAACCAGGAAAGGAGGAGAGTACCTCAGCATCTTCTTTCCGCACCAGCTCACGTGCGGTTTTTTGCAAGGAAGCTCTTTCTGACCGGGCCAGTAGCACCTGTTGTAGGTCGGCCGGCTGCTTATCCAAAAAGCGTTTGGATATGATAACGGCCCCTGGTTGATAAATGTGTTTAGTAAGGGAATAATGCTTGACGGTGTTGATCCAGCTGGAAGAGAGCGAAAAAACGGGTGTCTGATCGTAGCCATCCACCATGCCCGTTTTGAGCGCTACGAGCACTTCGGGAGTGGCTATGGGCACGGGAGTGGCGCCCATGGCTTTGTAAAAACTCACATAAACCTCCGACTCCTGGGCGCGCATCTTGAGGCCTTTAAGATCAGCAGGGCTCAAGATGGGTTTTGTTTTGGTGCCGAAGCTGCGCCAGCCGTTTGTGCCCCAAAGGATGAGAACGATCCCTTTTTTGGCCAAAATTTCACTCATCTGCTCAAACATTTGGTCCATCACGTAATCGGCCTCTTCGTCGGAGCTAAAAAGAAAAGGCAATTCAAATACCTGCAACTGCGGCAAAGAAAGAGCTTCGGCTATGGAGGCCAGGCTAAAAGCCCCTGCATCCAACGAACCCATAGCAATACTTTTAATCATTTCCACCTCACCCCCTAGCTGCCCCCCCAAATACGTTTTAAACCGCAATCGCCCCCCGGCCTTTGATTCTACATTTTTGATATATGTATTTATGCCTTCCTCCCAGGGACTGTCTTTGGGTATGACACTGCCAAAGCGAACTTTGACAGGATCCTGGGCAGCCAGGGGAAGGACAACCGTAAAATACAGAAAAAAGTGTTGAATCTTGTGTAAAAGCTTATTCATATGTGGGAAAAAATTTACATCAATCAAAAAGTTCAGCCTCCTGGGCCAACAAGGCCCGAGCTTTATTTTTAGCAATATTATTCTCCGGAGCAATTTCGGGGTAAGCAGATACATCGGCCTCAAGTACCTCATTGAGCAGTTTCCGGAAAAGTTCCCTGTCCTTAACTTTTCCGTGAGTGCAGTATGCTTCTGCAAACAGCACCTTGGTTTCCAGGTAGTGGGGGGCACTTTGTATTCCCTTTTCAAACATTTCACGCGACTTCGCGGGATCTTGTTCCCCTGTGATAGAAGGCACTAAGGCATAATACCCTCCGAAAAACCTGTAAACACCTCCGTAATTATAATCGGGGTCTAACTCCATCACTCTATCCCAAAGCATCCGTACGCGAGACTTGACGGCTAATTTTTTACTGAATGGGGCAAACTTGGCATACCGGGCTAAGTTGGCTGCCGTCCAGTATAAAGCATCCATATCTTCTTTCGTCAGTTTCTTCACGATGTTTTCTTCCTTTTCCTTGGCTGCCATTCCATCTTTGTAGGCTGGTATCGTCATCAGAGCCGCTTCCCCTGCCTTCACCCCTTTTTCAAAAAGTTCTAGTTTTTTTTCCTTATCAGGCTCTCCTTCAGCTTTAAAATAGTAAGCCCTGGCCAGGATCACAGCGGCTGACCGCTGGGGGCCTTGGGCCATAATCTCCTCTCCCAGCCGAATACATTCATCCAGTTTCTGAGCATCGGCCCTTTGGCGAAAAAGTTCGGCTAATCGCGCTAGTGGGTCTTGCGCTTTCAACGCAGGCTGAACTATTAAAGTTGCAGTCAGAAGGATGATCGATTTTCTCATGCTTTTAAGGATGGGTTCAAAAATACACACTTGTAAAATTAAATTATTGGAATAATCTGCATAAAAGAGGGTTTTAGGTCTAACGGCTTTGAATTACTTGAAAATTTATATAATAAGGATGCGGGGCTTGTGTGGCCATAACCCTGAAGGCCCACGGCAAGTGGTGGGTAAATAGGAGCTGCGATAGACACTACTACTTTCGCCTGGAACAAGCACATATCTAAGCTTTCTAAACTATCTGAACAATAAGTCATGAGGAGGCCTGTATAGGGTTAAGTAGTTCATTTGGGGCTTCATGGGTAGATTCCTGGTCTTTTTCTCGACGGGAGAGGGGGAGAGGATTGGCTGTGGCCTCGCGGTAGTTGGCGCGATGCCGCAGGATATCAATGGCTAAATAGGTGGCCGCTCGCAGGGAGCTTTCGTTGGCGGCGCTTTGGCCTGCCCTGTCAAAGGCAGGGCCGTGATCAGGGGAAGTGCGCACTACCGGTAAGCCGGCCGTGTAATTTACACCTTCAAGACCCGACAGTAACTTGAAGGGAATAAGGCCCTGGTCGTGGTACATGGCCACAACGGCATCAAAATCCCTATATCTCAGGGAGGCCCAAAAGCCATCAGGGGAGAAGGGTCCCGCCACCAGGTAACCTTCGTTTGTCAGAAGCTCAAGGGCGGGTTCCAATATTTGGGCTTCCTCCTGGCCTAAAAGGCCCCCGTCACTGGCATGGGGATTAAGACCTAATACAGCGATTGTAGGACGCATCACCCCGAAATCTTGCCGGAGGCTCCGATCCAATATCCGTATGACTGTTACCACTTTTTCCACCGTGAGCAATCCTGCTACGGCGGACAAAGGAACATGACCCGTCACAGTGGCCACCCTCAGCTTTTCCCACACCATCAGCATGAGAGGAGTGGCTCCAAAGTGTTGCCCGAAATATTCGGTATGTCCGGATACACCCCACCCCATTCGGGCCATTGTTTTTTTGGATATGGGAGCCGTTACCAGTGCGTGAATCTTATTTTCACTTAAGTAATGACGGGCGATTTCCAGACTCTTGAGCGCGTAAGCGGCTCCCGTCTCGTTTTCTTTTCCAGGCTCAATTTTTACTTCCTCTTCCCAGCAATTTACTAGATTTACTTTTCCTGCGCTAATCTTTTCCTGACGCACCGGTACATAAGAAAAGTCATATCCTACCAGATTCTTGCGATAATAGGCAATGAGCTTCCCAGAAGCAAACACCACCGGCGTGCATAGCTCCGTGAAGGCCTTGTTGGCAAGGGCCTTTATTACAATTTCGGGCCCTATACCGTTGATATCCCCACAGGTAAAACCAATAACTGGAATGTGCTCAGGCATGGTTGGGATCGCTGCAAATTTGCAGCATAAATTCTTTGAGAAGCAGCAGGCCCCAGCCTGTGGCCCCTTTTCCGCGGACGGGATGCCCCTTCTCGCTGTAGGCCACACCTGCTATATCCAGGTGTATCCAAGGGTAATTCGTGAAATGTTCCAGAAACTTGGCGGCAGTAATATGACCCGCTTCCTGCCCCCCAATATTTTTTAGGTCAGCCACTTCGCTTTTAAGGCTTTCGCCGTATACTTTCCAGAGAGGAAACCACACAAGGCGTTCGGCCGTTTTTTCAGAAGCTGTTTGAAGGAATTCCTTGTAGCGGCCAGCATCCTTTTCAAAAGCGCCAGCGGCCACTTCACCCAAAGCACGTACCACAGCTCCTGTGAGGGTGGCAGTATCCAGTACCAGAGCCGGTTTGAAGCGACGAGCGTACACCAGCGCATCGGCCAGGATTAGTCGCCCCTCGGCATCAGTGTTAAGGACCTCAACCGTCGTACCGTCGCTGATTGTGATGATATCTCCAGGAACCAGCGAAGTTGGACCCACCATATTGTCCGTAAGAGGTACTAATGCTACAAGGTTCATAGGCCATTGTAACTCGGCGGCCAACCATATTGTGCACAATACCAAGGCTGCTCCGGCCATATCATTTTTCATGGTCATCATGCCCGAAGCATTTTTAATACTGGCTCCTCCTGTGTCAAACATCACACCTTTTCCCACCAGCACGATTGGTTGGCGGTTAATGGAGCGGGCTGGTTTGTAGTGGGCCACCACAAATCTGGGCTCTCTCGCACTGCCCTGGTTTACACCTAAAAGTCCTCCCATCCGGAGCGAAGAAATTTTCTTCCGACCAAAAACTTCTACGTCCACGCCGACGGATTGCAAAAATTCCGCAGCTTGAAAAGCAAAAGCCTCGGCGTGCAAGTGGTTGTATGGTTCATTTACCCAATCCCGCAGTTGGCCGAGCGCCGTTTGAAGGGCAGCGGCGCTGGTAGCCCCATTTTTGTCCAGGCCCGCCAAAGTGAAGGGAACGAATTCCTTGGATTTTCTCTTGTATTTATCAAAAGAATAAGCGGCCAAAATGAGACCTTCTACGAGGTGTTCTGCCGCTACTCCCAAATCAGCTTCTGTATTCAGATTAGCGGCGTCCAAACCAGCCTGGTGCACTTCGCGCCACAGGGCTGAACCCAGTCCGCGTTGTGCTTCAGTAGCGTCGGCACCCTCCTTTTTCGGCACGGAAGCCACTAAAAAATGCCCCGGAAACAAGGGAAAGCTGTAAAGCTTTGGTTCCTGATCGTTCACTTGGTTTCTCAGAAACTGGCGCACCGATTCAGACACCGGTAATTTTTCCACATTTTCTGGCCGAATTACATGTAATGGAGGAGCGTTTTTCACCGGTTGGGTTTTGAATCGAATAGGCATAGAGGTTATTTACAACTACGTCAAAAGTAGAGATTTCAGGAAAGACTGGAGTATCACATAGGTGAAATTTCCATTTTTACCAATATGCTTTATGTTTAATTAAATCTTATTATTGTTATTTATTTAAATAAAGACTATGCATAACTAAGTTGCATATGACTTTAAGTTATTAGCTCTTAAATGCTTGAAAAATGAAATTTTAGCATGAGATTTTAATATCATGCGCTTTCGCTAAATCCAAGACTTACTCATACAACAGATGAAAATTGGTCGATAAATGAGAACTCTTTCTGCTCTTTTTTATTTAATCCTTAGAATTATGAAATTTATAAAAATTATTGCATTGGATTTACACGGAAAAATTCTTTTCAGACTTTTAAAATATTCATTGGGTATCAGTAAAGGGAAGTAAACCACCCAATGCAGATGCGTGACAAGAATAGTAAACATTGTAAGCCATAATACCTACTTTTGACACTACCCTCAGAATTTTAATATGAGCGGGATCTATTGAAAGCGTAGAGTTCTACGTGCTTTTTCTTTTTATTGTAATTTGGCCATAAAATACTGAAATAATTAACATTAAATTTTAAACAGAGGATAAGAACAATGCAAATCAGCAGAAGCCATTCGGTATGTTTTTTCAAATATGTTGATTTATCTGGGTTAGGTTCAATTTTGGTGATTCTCGTTCGTATAAGGCAAAGGATAGGCCTGTAGCCATAATTATAAACATAAAAATTTTATTCAATATTTTTAGCTAAAAATATTTTATTATATTTCAGTGGCAAAACCTGTCTGCGCAGACGCTGCTGGCAAAGGCATCGGGTTTGCTCACGAAGCGGTAACCCATGCCCACGATATATCCTAAGGCATCGTGGTAGGAAACGTGAGAGGGGAAAAGGGGATTCTGGTTTACGTCTGCATGGATTTCCAATGCAATGTTGTATTGCTCCACGAATCCCTGAATTTCACCAGCCGCTTCTATAGAGTAAGCTATTTCGGTCATTATGCGTTCGCGCAGGCTCATTGAGCCGCGCACACGGTGTTTTTTAACGTACATAAAGCCGCCATTGCCCTTAACAATCACCACGAGCACCGTGGCAAACTGAATCCAGTCTCCATGCACATGCGAATCAGTACCTACACACAGGCGAATATCATATCCCTGTTCCCGCAGCCTGTGAAAATCGCTACGAAGAACCTCCTC
The DNA here is from genome assembly GCA_025055635.1 of Flavobacteriales bacterium. GTDB lineage: Bacteria > Bacteroidota > Bacteroidia > CAIKAF01 > CAIKAF01 > JANWWQ01. The sequence goes on along the minus strand of JANWWQ010000005.1, from coordinate 50,792 downwards.
AATGGACCGGCCCACTTCATGGCCATGAAAGTTGCGCCAGACCGCCATCGTCGCTCAAAAGTAAGAGCAAGGTCATGAATACCTACGAGAATAATTAGAAGTTATAAACAGCTTCTTGAATAAAATCGTTTAGAAAAATCGGGTTTAGGACTTTTCTACTTCTTTTTCAAAGAAAATTTTCCATCCTTGTATTTCAAAGGTTTGTATGCCTTGGGCCGTACAGAAAAATCGGCGAATAGAATTTCCTGACGGTTGTCTTTGCCGGATGGGTCATAAGCGATATGAATCCATCGCGGAGAATCCAGCGTACCGCCCTCTAAGATCATTTGCTTGAAAGGAAGCCCCAGTTTCATAACTTCTTTGGCTATTCTAAGGTTATCTTCTTTGCCATTGTCGTAAAAGTTCAGGTCGGCCGCCCTTCCAAACATGTGGTCGCTGGTGGGGGAGCCACCCACCAGCGTATTGAGTCTGGGGCACCGATATCCACTGCTCACCGTAATGGGCTTGCCCAAGCTGTCACGCAAGGGTTGTAGTACCTTTTTACACAAGGCTTTCAGGCTGTCTACCACATCTTCAGGAGGATTAAATTGTTCAGTGATGCCATGACGCACAGCCGTCTGATTGTTAAGCATCTCAGCAAGAGAAAAACTGGGTGAAAGTTTCATGCGTCGGTATTTTGTAAATACGAAAAAAGTAATGATATAATTTTAATTTTTTGTATTTTTAACTAGGAGAAAATTTTTTGAAACTTTTGACTAAAACATACATTACTTTTTCCACTTATTGACGGGAAAATTTTTTGGAAAAAATAGTGGACTAATACTCGCCACATTCTTTTTTTCCGTGTCTAAATTTGTCAAACCATAGATAAAGGCAAAAACGAAAAGATGAGAAATCCTTTTGCGTTACTTTTTGTTATTTCCTTTCCTACGCTTGTCTTGCGTAGTCAGGTGTTGACTTACGAGCAATTGAGCGCCCGGGCAGATGTGGATTCGGCTCTTGCGCCCTTTTACCATGGCGTGGCAAGCGGGGATCCTTTAACGGACCGAGTGATCATTTGGACAAGGGTGACTACTAATTCGCCAGATACGGGCACAACCGTTTCCTGGGCCGTAGCGCTGGACACAGGAATGACACAAATAGTCCAGAGTGGTTCAACCTACACGAGTGTGAGCCGGGATTTCACGGTACGTGTGGATGTGCAAGGTCTTCAACCTAATACGTGGTACTATTATCAGTTTTATTGGAATGGTATACCCTCCTTACGGGGTCGTACACGCACGCTTCCGGCCGGCGATACGGATTCTATCCGCGTGGCCGTAGCATCCTGCCAGAATTTTACCAGTGGATTTTATAATATTTATCAATGGCTTTCACGCACCAACGACGTCGATGCTATCTTTTTTCTTGGAGATTTCATTTATGAAAATGGTGGAACCAGTACATTCGGACGCGACCATGATCCGCCGTATGAAATTCTAACCCTATCTGACTATCGAACGCGTCATTCACAATACAGGTTGGATAAAGATCTGCGGGAAGTGCTTCGCCAATACCCCATCTTCTCTGTATGGGATGACCATGAAGTGGCGAACAATTCATGGCGGGATGGAGCGGAAAATCATGATCCTAACACAGAAGGGGATTTTCAAACTCGGAAAAACCAAGCCCTGCAGGTCTATAGTGAATGGATGCCCTTACGCTATCCTAATCCAGGCGAAAATGTACGCATCTTCAGGCGTTTCATTTGGGGCAATCTGATGGATGTGCATTTTCTGGATACCCGCTTATTTGATAGGGACGAACCCCTAGGCTTTCTATTGAGTCCCAACGATCCGGTGCTTACCGATACCGCACGCAGAATGTTGGGTCCGGAGCAAAGGCAATGGCTTCTGGACGGCCTCTCCTCTGGGACGGCGCTCTGGCGCGTCATAGCTCAGCAGGTAATGATGGCACCCCTTCAGGTTTTGGGTTTGGTCGTCAATGGTGATCAATGGGATGGTTATCCCGCTGAGCGCCGTAGACTATGGGATTTTATCATCAATAACAACATCCCCAACATTGTAGTTTTTACGGGCGATATCCACACGGCCTGGGCCAATGACCTTCCCTACACAGGTTACGATCCCAACACGGGTGCTAACTCCGTAGGTGTTGAGTTCGTGGCCACTTCAGTGACGTCCGGCAACTTGCTTAACATCCCGGGAGGAGCCTCGCTTGTGCAAGCAGCAAACCCGCACGTCAAATATGTAAATTTGGAGGACCATGGTTTGATCATTGCCGATTTTAATAAGCAGAGGGTACAGGCAGATTATTATTTTGTGGAAACGATAGAGGAGCCGGATAACATCAATGTAAGCTGTCCTGTTGCCTTTTACTGCAACCTTGGAGAACGCTTTTTAAGGCAAGCTTCCGGGTGTGTAACACAAAAGAAAAAATATCCTCCGTTGGCCCCGCCGGCCGACCCCCTCGTTTCCTCTAAACCACAACCTCCATTCATCACAGCATTCAACGTGTGGCCTAATCCAACAAAGTCCACAATGGTAGTGCAGTTCGGCTTGACTACGCCCCAGGAGGTTATATTGCGCGTGGTGGATCTAGCAGGAAACACCGTTTATACCAGCCATCTGGGCATCCAGAACCCAGGATTACGGTATGCGCATTTTGATGCCTCCCACTTTTGGCCCGGTTATTACTTCGTGTATCTGGAGGGCAGTAGCGGCCGAAAAGGCTGCGCCGTGTTAAAAATGTGAACTTCAGCCTTTTAAAATGATTTCGTAGCCGCTGTGATTACGTATATTAAGTACCCTACCGTCCGTAAGCACGAGATACTGACCCTTCATACCAGCCAATATTCCTTCAAAAACAGGGTTTTTCATTAGATCAACCGCTACGATTTTGGAAAACATTCCGTGCAGAGGGTATTCCAACCTAACAGGGTCAGTGGGAGGGAGCAGATAGGTCTTTAGATCTTCAGGTAATATCACTTCCGGTTGTAAGGGAGGCTTTGGAGGTTGAGGTGGTTCCTGCAAGGCAATCATCCGGCGCCAGTCGGTTTTATCAGGAATGTGGGCTTTCAAAGTCACTTCCATGACTCCGGCCAGGTATCTGTATGGAGTCCGGGCAATAGAGATAGCCACTGTTGCGCCCTGATCCAACCATCGAGTAGGAATTTGATTTTCCCTAGTAATTCCCACTTTCCAACCGCTGCTCCAGGCAAAATACACAATGTGAGGTTGTACGTGATTTTCCCGTTCCCACTGAGGATCTCGGCCTTCTCCTAAATGCCCCCGGCATTTTTCCGGATGGATAATGCAAGGCGAATTTTCAGGGCTGTCCCTGAAACAGGGAAAGCAAAATCCCTGACCGTATGCTTTAGAAATTTTCCGGCCACATACAACGCAAAAAATTTTACCAGTAAATTCTAAATGCAGGGGAAATCCTACGAGGTCGTTGAGGAAAAGTTCTTTTTGATCGGTTCGCAAAAAGTAACGGGCGGGGCTTGCAGGCTCAATGCGCATTTTTCGAAGAGCTCCACCCAGCCGTTCCATGCCTGAACAAAAGTGGTGAACTTTGGTGTGATATTTGTCCTCCTTTATTTCAAAATGCGAGGTCTGATCGCATTGTTCTTGTTGGTGACTCCTAAAATTGGATGGGTACAGTCTCCAAGCCTGACCGAGCGCGCTATCCTGTACAACGATGGTATTGTGGAACGGCAGGTGGAGGCCGGACGACTCATGAATTTATTTGGTCGGGAATTACAGAAAAACCAAGTACGCCATGCTGAACAAATCCTCATGGAAATCCAAAGCACTCTCCAGCGTCACCTGAAAGCTTTGGAAACTTTGCCTCCCTTTGAAGGGGAGACAGCCCTCCGCGATGCCGCCCGAGAGTTGTTTCAGCTTTACTTTTCTGTGGTAAATCATGAGTATCCAGCTATTTTGGCTGAGTATCGGGCAGCCGAATTAACGGGTCGCCTTCAAATCGAACGGGTACGAAAACTCTTGGAGGATATTCGCTTTAGGGAAGCCAAGGCAGATGCTGCTTTTCTTGCGCGTCAAAAGGAGTTTGCTGCAAAATACGGATTCCCCTTGCGCCAAAACAAACTCCTTAATGAATTCCTGCTGGAGGATTCTCCAACCGGTCCATGACACAAAGCCGTCGAGTGGAGGGCTGGCATTGTTTGCGCCCGCTGCGCCTTGGTGAACAGCCTGTGATAATATTTCCGGGCCTGGGCCAGCAACCTTCTTATTTTGAAGCGCTCTTCCATGGGGTGTCTTGCACCCTTTATTTAGCCGATTACAAGGTTTTTCTTGTACAAACGATTTCAAAGAAAGAGGCCCTTGCGCTTCTATACGAGGATTTTGTTAAATTATCCGATTCCGAAGACAAATCCCTACATATTGTGACCTGCAGCTTCGGAACCCGGGTATGGCTCCACCTGGTCGGCGCTTATCCTTCTTTAACCTATCATCAGCCAGTCCTTTGTATAGCGCCAGATGGTTTTTACACCCATCCGGTATTTGTCCTCCTCACAAGGTCACCTATTTATCCTTTAGTTCAAAAACTTTCAGACTGCGCTCTGATCAGGAAAACCCTCCCATTTCTGATGAAATACTGGGGATTTAATCCCTTGGATATAAATAAACTTTTGGAAGATTGGCAACATGGCCAAATCTTAAGGCTCTGGCACATGTTCTCTGACCCTTTAGATCTGGATAGCGAGCTGCAAAAACAAAAGGTTTGGTGCCTTGCAGGCGAACGGGACGCCATATTTCCCTTGAAATACTTCAAAAAACTAGAAAAAAAATACTTGAACCATTTTCAGCTTCTAGTGATGCCCCAGGCTACACATATATTATCGCCCTTTTCAATACGATCTGTGGTCCGGCGCTGGCTTTCAGGAGAACATCACTTGTACGAAAATGAAAATGTAAAGCCACAACCCGGTTAGGAAATGCCAAAAAATGGCTGTAAGTTTTAGTCCTAAGTAATTCTGAAGGGAGTACTTTTTAAAAAATGAACGCAGACTACTGACCAGCAGAGCTATCATTCCTCCGAAGAGATGGGCAAGATGAAGACCTGTAAGCACGTAAAAGAAGGCTCCTGAAGGACTTTTCTTATCCACGAAAAACACACCGCTGCGGGTGAGTTCGCTCCACCCCCGGAATTGGCACACCGTAAACCCTATCCCAAGTGCCAAGGCCAATCCTAAAAAGAATCCTGCCCATCGGAATACGCCCCGAGCCGCAGCCAATTGCGCCCCAATAACAGCTGCTGTACTCACCACCAAGAGTACTGTGCCCACCCATAATATGAATGGCAAAGAAAACCTATACCAATTCGCTTGTTCTTGCCTCACGATAAAGGCACTAGTCAGGCCTGCGAAAGCCATGGCCATAGAGGCCATGCTAAGCCACAGAAGCAGTTTGCGGCCTCTTTCAAAGGTTCTTTGATCTTCTGCAACAGTGGTCATAGCAAAACCTTAAAAATTTGCCCACCAGGCAAGTTGCATTGAGGGTAAATACAAAAAGGAGGCATACAACAAACGGAGGGCATAGCGGTCATCAAGAGTCTGCGTAAGCCGCCACGCCGGCCAAGCGTAGGCCACACCCAACAGCGCAATCAGTACCGCAGACCCCAGGCCATAAAAGCCAAATACATAAGGGAGAAGGGCTGCGGGCACTGTGAGAAGAGTATAAAGAAGAACGATCCAGGCATTCTGACGGCTGGGTCCACCCCGCAGGGGTAGAAGATAAATTCCAGCTCGAGCATAATCATCATGAAGCCGCCAGGCGATAGCCCAGAAATGAGGGAATTGCCAGAAAAATTGCAATACAAAAAGGAGTAGGGCTTCAAAGCCTATATGGCCCCTGGCAGCCACCCAGCCTAGTAAGGGAGGCATGGCCCCCGGAATGGCGCCCACAAACACGGCTATTGGGGTAAATTTTTTAAGGGGCGTGTAGGCAGCCGTGTAAAGCATTGCTGACAGCAGGCTCAAAAAAGCTGTCAGTGAATTACAAAAGAAAAAGAGCAACAGAAAGCCCCCTGCGATCATTAGAAATGCGATGGCCCAAGCACCTAGCGGCGTTATACGCATTTCAGGTAAAGGCCGATGCCTTGTGCGCTCCATCAAAGCGTCAGAACTGCGCTCCAAAACTTGATTCAGGGCGTTAGCCCCGCCGGTCACGAGAAGTCCTCCGAAAAGGAGACCTAGCAACGAAGACCAAGAAAATCCCGCATCGGCTATAAAAAATCCCATAGCAGCGGAAAGAATAACAAGCAAAGCCAGCCGCAGTTTTCCGAGCTCTGACAAGAGTTTGATGCGGGCAGCCAGAGAGTCCTTTTCCGCTGAAAGAGAAGCTATAGCCAAGCGAATTACAGGGTGCAAAAGTAGCTAATCCGGTAGGTATCCACTTAATATTTAATACCTCGTCACTGAAAAGATGTATTTTATTGGTTTAGGTGAAATTACACGTGATCAGGAAAAAATAAATTTAAGAGTTTCTTAATTTAATAACATTTTGATAAAAGCCCATGAAAAAGATTATTTCTGTATTCCCCTGAAAAAGAAAATTTATGTCGTCAATTAATTGCTTTTTGTTTATATTTAACTATTTAAAGATTTCATTATATTGTGAATACGATGTACTTCACACAATAACAGAGAATTTTACCGGGCCTGCGGAATATTGTGTCGTACCTTAAGATATTTCAGGCAATGCTTGGGCGGTCTAAGAAAAAGATATTTTAAGATGAGCGGTGTAAGGTTCCATTAGGATTCAAAGCTTTGTAATTTTTTTGAAATGTAGGGCTAGGGATTATAGGAAATTTTATACCTTAATCGCTCCCTTTTTAATAATTACTATAAAAAATAAAAATACGCATTACTGCTTGGTCACAATCAGTTTCTGTCGGGCCTCACCGCGCTCAGTAAGGAGACGCAGGATGTAAGTACCGGGGACCAGATCCGACACATCGGTGTAATACCTATACTGGCCCTGGGGAAAACTGCCTTTGTGTATGAGGCGCACCAAACGACCTTGTAAATCCATTAATTCCAAGCGTCCCTGCATTTCAGCAAAGGCATGTACAGGGATGCAAACCAGGTTCTGGGCAGGATTAGGGAAAGCACCCTTTTCAAAGCATTCATTTATAAGACCAGTGTTAGGGGACTTCAATACTTTAAATCGCCACCATCCAGCCGGAGCCACGATGGGCCGTCTCTGGACTTTTCCTGAATTGGCTTGGGCTTGGATGTAGTAGTAAACGTAAGTGTCGCCAGGTTGATCAGGTATGTAACCGGTCCAGATATTTTGGGACGGGTTGCTTAGCGTCATGGGAGCCGATTGATAAGGTTGTGTGGTGTCAGTGCGCCAATACACTGTGGCAGATTGGATACCACTGCGGTGCTTAATGAGCGCATTTACCTGGAAGGGACCTGAACCTTCATATGCGTCTTCAAGTTTTTTGTGTGATATCCAAAGCGGATGTTTCACTCCTACGGCATTGGTGATGCAATGAATAGCGCCCCCGTTGCTGATAATATTGGCGCCTGAATTGTCGCAATCAATGAATTTGATTTCATATCCAGGTAGTTGCTCTCGGTAAATTCGATGGGCAATAGTGTCGTATTCTTCCCGATAAGAGGGCACAATGATGGCACCGTTCACAAACACAGAATTCGTATATGTGCGGTAAGAGGCGCCTCCGCTGGGCCAATTGCCTGAAGGGCTGGGAGGCATGGGGATACGCACGATTTTGTAGGGTGTGCCAAAAACGGTCTGAAAGTGGTCCAGAATGTACGAGAGATTGGCCTCAATTTGCGGGCCATCCGAGATCCCGGTGGGATACAGCCCCACCAACAGCGTTTCCTCATCCAACAGTTTCATGTGCATATCGATGTGGTGGATGCCGTCGTAGGGCAACACCTGCATGTGAACGAACCGCTGAATTCCCATGAAAGCCTGCAAAATCTGTTTCACATCTTGCGTGTCCTTGACTGTGACACCAAAGTTGTTTCCTGGCCCGTTGTCTTCCAGGAACAGACGGGAGGAGAAACCTGTACCCCTTCCATCGGTCATCCAGTTGCCGCCCGTGTAAACCAAGTCAGTGGGAGGGGCTGTGGTTTCGTATAAAGGTAGTCCAAAATAGGCTGCGTCTTCTTCAGGCATGGCATCATCAGCTGGGCGGGGACGATTGTAAATCCAGTCCACCAGCAACAGGCTGTCCACATCGTTCCGGTACACGGAGTTTGGGCCATAATCCCTGATCCATATAGAGTTATAGGGCACCTCTAAAAATTTGACGTTACTGAGCGGGATACCTTGGTTGTTTAGATAATTTTTCACCTGATTGCTGTCGCTGCAGTGGATTAAAACAGTAGTGTGTTGCCGAGCGGTGCGCACAATTTCTGCAAGAATGGAAGGATATGCCGTCCAGGTGATGAGTAAAGCCTGAATCTCTTCCCACTCAGCCATGTTACGTAGGGAGCCGCCTGGTGGAGTGGTTATTGCATTGCGCGGACGGTTTTGAACCTGAAAAAGATAACTCGGAAGGAGGGCTTCTTCTCCAGGAGCAAAACCATTAGGTAAAATGACTTGGTCGTTTTGAGCTCGTGAGAGCAGGTACAGGAAAGGTAAAAAACAGAGATAAAAGAATACACGCCAGAGGGAAGCTTTCATATTTTTATTGATAGACCAAAGGTAAACATATAATCTGATAAAATGGTTAACCAAACTAGCGCCCTTTGCGCTGCTGTCGCGTCCATTTGCCGAAAAACAATAGGGACATGTGAGCCAATAAGTACTGGCTTAGGAAAAAAATCCTTAATATGTTATTTGGAAATTAAGATTACCCAAATCATCGGTATTTAAGCCGTCCGGGAAATTCTTAAATACAATGAGAAATAGGGCATTTTTTGATTTTTTCTGTTAATGACGATTAAAAGCACGAGGCTGAAATGTTTTATTTTGGGATTCGGTCACATTTTTTGAAAAACACCACCGCTGATGAATTAAAAAGCGCGGTATTGACCGTGGGCCGCGGGGAAGAGTATTTCTGCACGGAGATTTCCGCGGCCTTTCTATTCAGGCTTTAAAGGAATAATAAAAACCTGCGCAAGGAGTAGCGCAATGGCCATTCTAATCTGCGGTAGATGGATATCGTTCGTCTGAAATCTAATCAGAAAAATTTTCTCAAAATGGCCGATGAAATGCGCCTGAGTGAACGCACCTTCTTTGAAAGTATTGGCCTCAGGGGGTAGCAAAAAATGAATGGGCGCAACACAGTGGGTTTTGTGGTGTAAGCCATCTGGAAAAGGCTGGTGGACCTCAGCGAAGTACAGCTTTGGGATGGCCGGGAGGATAATAAGGTTTGATTTGGGATCGCGATCCTTGTGACTCAGGTCGCAGTAAATGAAGGGTTTTTGCCACCACACGTTCTTTAAATCCGGGCCCGAAAGGTCTGAAAAGCGCAAAAACCTCAATGTTTTTTTCCTCATCCAAAGGAGCTAGAGTCACATCCCGGACATAAAACCCTTCGTTTTCGGCGGCTTCCACCACACGTCGTACAGCAGCTGCCACAATTTCCGGATTGCGGATAATACCATTGCGGAATTTCATTCTGACCTCCTGTTCAAACTGTGGTTTGATGAGTATCAGCAGGTAACCATCGTCGTCCAGAAAATTTTGTAAAGCTGAAAGAATATGGGTGACGGAAATAAAAGATACATCCACCGTCATGAGGGCGGCCCGATAGAAGACATTAAGGTTGCGGATATCAGTTTTTTCAAAGTAAAGCACCCGGGGATCCTGACGAAGACGGGGATGGAGCTGGCCTGTGCCCACATCCACCGCCGCCACGCGAACGGCTCCTTGCTGGAGCAAGCAATCTGTAAAGCCGCCGGTGGAGGAGCCCACATCCATGACATGTAAGCCACGGGGCGAGAGGTAAAAATCCCGCAAAGCGGTCTCCAGTTTATACCCACCGAAACCCACATAACGAAAACTGGGATGGTCGTCTACTTCCAGGCAAACCGTTTCCGGAACCATGGAGCCAGCTTTCTCTACCACAGTGCCGTTCACTCGGACAAGTCCTTCTCGTATGGCCCACTGGGCCCGGGAACGGGATTCAAAAAAACCCCTTTTCACGAGCAATTGATCCAATCTAACGGTAGACCTCATACTTTTAAAAATTACGGTACGGACTGAAAATTCTGACTGAGGCGACCGCGACTGGGTTTTAAGAAATATTTCAGTTCCAAAGAAAAGTAGCTGCCGCTCACGCGCATGGGGAGATCAGGATTACCTGCGGGGCGCTCAGGTGAAGGGTAAGGATGGACCGTTTCATCCCGTACGTCGGCCCGCCAAAAGGCATCCCCCATCCGCGGTAAAGGCAGGTGGTACATTATTCCCAGCCCGAAATAACCCGCTTTTTCCGTTCGCCATTCAGCGCCCAACTGCATCCGAAAGGCGGGCACCAGGAGCTGTTTGCGCGCCAGATAACACACCCAGTATCCTTCATGAGGCGGCGTGGTCAAGGCCTCATCAGGAACATACGCATGGCTGGGAAAAAACTCCAGGGCAGTTCCTGTACCCGCCTGAAGCCATATCTGCTCGGAGGCGCGCAGGTGAAGCTGAAGCATTAAGGGTATTTCATATGCAATAAATCGTAATTCATCTTTTCCAATGGGGATAAAGCCTGATGGAGATTGGCCTATATCCTCCACCAAAGCTCTCCAACGCCTTTGGGAAAAATACATGCCACTGCAGAGTGAAAATTGATTACTCAAAGGGCTTTTCCGAAGACGGAAAAGGTCGTAACGCAGGTTAATGCCTGCCCTAAAAGATAGAAGTGGTTGCAGTTCAAAACGCACCAAATTATTGCTATTAAGGGCAGTAAGCGCGTTATTTCCTAACAGCCCCACTGGAAAAATTAGGGCCGGTTCTATACCCAGAGTGACCTGGTTGGTTTTAGGAAACTCCCTTCCTTCTTTTTTTAGCGGACGTTTTTCTGTTTTATGAGGCTGTCCTAAACCCAGGGTCGCAGGAAATAATCCATAAACGACAACAAAAAATAAAAAACCCTCCTTTCTCAAGGAGGGTAGTTGGAGTAGTTTTCGCTGTTTGCCGGAGCTCCATGCGGAGCTTCTCATTGGAGGGGTCAACGCAGCTTAAAATTAATGGGAATATTGTAGGCCACCTGAGCGGGCCGCCCTCTTTGTTTACCAGGTACAAATCTGGGCAGCTTACTGATCACACGGAGAGCCTCCTCATCACAGCCGAAACCAATACCTCTCAGCAGCTTAACATCTTTCACATAGCCATCTGTACCCACTACAAATGATACGTAGACCGTACCTTCCACATTAGCTTCTTTGGCCCGCTGAGGGTAAACGATATTTTTTCCTAGAAATTTAGCTATCTCCTTGTTAAAGCATTCAGTGGCTTTTTCCTCGTCTTTGATGGATTCGCAACCTGCGAAACGCGGCATTTCTTCAACCACCATAAACACCTCATCGTCCTTGATTTCTTCAGCAGGTTGGGGATCGCCTACAGGCCCTGAAGAAACAGGCACATTGAGCACATCGGGGGCTTCGGCGCTTTGCACCTCAAGTTCATTTTCAATTTCCTTATTGTTTTCCACCAGTTCAATGACGTCGGCCACTTCTGGTGGGGGTGGAGCGGCAGCAGGAGGAGGCGGAGGAGTATTGGGAATAATCACTGCCTCAATTTGCATCTCTTCGCCGGAGCTCTTGATATTGAGGGTATTCTTAATGAAAACTGTGTAGGTTTTCCACTCAAAGGCAAGAAGTAATATTGAGAGGGCCACCACGTAGCCTAGAGCTTTGTAAAGCCCCCTTTTGCTCTGGATATCGGCCGAAGGATGTTGTCTCGGTTGCATAATTTCAGTATTTGAACTAATAAAGCAGAGATGAAAAAACGTTCAAAAAACAGGAGATATTTTGCAAGCCAAAATTACAAAACTGGTTTCAAGGAATTAAATATATCACCAAAACGGCCCATCAGAACCTCATCAATCTTTCAATTGTTCATGGAAAAAAATAAGGTCGCAGGTCTTATTCACATTAGATATAATGACGGGTAATCGTTTAAGATTTAAATTCAAAATTGAGAAATTCCATGGTTTGTTTTCAAAGGCAATGGGTTGCAGGTGATAGTCCATACCTTTGTGGAAAAACTCTTTTAAGATGGGTTTACCCCATTTGGAATCTCCAGAGTCTCCGGACTTTCTTTTCCATCTAAGCCAAGTGCCCGGAGATGATGGGGAAAGAGGGGAATGGGAGGTGACATTAAATGCAGATCATCCTATATTGATGGGACATTTTCCGGGTATGCCTGTAGTGCCCGGAGTGATGCAGCTTTTCCTGGTGCGCAGGGTCTGCGAAGGCCTTATTGGCCACCCATTGTGTTGGACTGAGATTCACAGGGCCAAATTTTTCAAACCCTGGACTCCTGAAGCCTTTCCCCGTGCGCGTATGAGGGTGAGAACAGAAGCTTTAGAGGGACATGCTCTGAAGGTGGAAGCCTCTGTATTTTCCGAGCAAGTTCAAATTCTTTCCCTCAAGGGTATATTGAGGAAATGAGCCAGCCCCTGAGTGTTGTTGGACAAATATCAAGTCTTTGCCAGCACCTGGGCGTGTGTGTAATTGTGCCGTTTTATAACAACAGCCGTCACTTGGAGGGCGTTCTTAACAGGTTAAAGCGATTTCAAACCACCATCATTGCCGTTTCAGATGGCAGTACTGACGGCTCGGAACGAATTGCTCAACGCTGCGGAGTAGAGGTGGTGAGCTATCAACCGAACCGTGGCAAAGGCTACGCCCTAAGGAAGGGCTTTGAAAAAGCTTTGAGCTTAGGGTTTCATTACGCCCTCACGATAGACGCTGACGGGCAGCATATACCTGAAGAAAGCCTAGCTCTTTTGAAAGCCCTGGAGCAACATCCAGGTGCGCTTATTGTGGGGGTAAGGCAAATGAAAGGGATGAGCCAATCGGCCGCGGCTAAGTTCGCCAATCGGTTTTCTAATTTATGGTTTGCAATTCAAACCCTGCAAAGACTACCCGATACTCAAAGCGGGTTTCGTGTGTATCCCTTGAAAGCAATTAGCAAGATGCGCTTTTGGGGCACGCGCTACGAGTTCGAAGTGGAAGTGCTTGTTAAAGCTGCCTGGAAGGGAATTCTCATCCTCGGTGAACCGGTGGCGGTGATATATCCCCCTCGCGAAGAGAGAGTCAGTTTTTTCAGGCCCCTGAAGGATTTTATGCGCATTTCCCTGATGAATTTCTGGCTGGTTATCGGCGCGTTCTTTTATGGGCATTGGGTGGTCATGCGTCGTCGTTTGAGCTGGCGTGCCATCAAAACCTTCCTGCGGCGGCATGTATTCAGCAAAGAAGAACCTTTGTGGAAAAAATCGGCCAGTATAGGCCTGGGTGTCTGTATGGGCATAGTACCAATATGGGGCTGGCAAATGGTATGTGCCGCATTATTGGCTCATCTTTTGAAATTAAATAAAGGACTGGCTGTGATCAGTTCCCACATCTCATCGCCCCCCATGCTGCCATTCATCATATGGGGGAGTTTGGAATTCGGGGCCCTCCTCGTCCCTCCCCATCAACGATTAAAGCTTCAACCTGATTACCTCATGGCCGATCCGTGGAAAACCGTTGTGATGGGAGGCTTGCAGTACTTTTACGGGTCGGTGGCTTTTGGAATCTGTGCCGGTATGGCCACTTTTGCCCTGGCCATGCCACTCTTATATGTTATACGAGAATTCCAAAGGACCAGAAAGTTGAAAATTCCTCCTGCCACTCCACAATGACCGGAATGACATTCTCAATAAAGTGTAGCCTTCCCATCAGGTTGCTGTTTGTTTTAAAGGTTGTGGTGTGGCTGTTAGCGGGGTTACCCGCTGCGCGGGGACAACTTCCATACCGCGTGACGGGCCGAGTTGTCAACGAAAAGACGGGCGAGCCCGTTCCTTTCGCAAATATCGTGTTCAAGGGCACGCTGGTGGGCACCATGAGCGACACGGCCGGGTACTTTAAGTTAGAGGCTCGCAAGCCCCATGACAGCCTTAAAATTTCCGCCGTAGGGTACAAAGCCCGCATAGTAGCTGCCCGGTATGATGGGCAGCCCCTGTATGTAACACTTGTTCCGGTTACGGTAGAAATAGGACCGGTGGTGATTAAACCCGGTGAAAATCCCGCTTTCCGCATCCTTCGCAAAGTCCATGAACGAAAGGAATTCCATAGACTGGAGGGATTGGATTTTTATCAATATGAGGTGTACAATAAAATGGAATTTGATATCCATGATTTCAATAAAAAACTAACCCGTAGTTTTTTGCTTAAGCCTATAGATTTCATTTTTGAAAATGTAGATACCACTCAAGAAGGAAAGGCCATATTACCCGTATTTATTTCGGAAACCATCTCAGACTTTTATTACCGACGTGAGCCCCGGTCGGAAAGGGAATACATTCGAGGCAGCAAGTTCTCGGGAGTGCAGAATCCCAAGCTGGTGCAGGTGTTGAGCGATATGGGATTCAAGGTGGACATTTATAAGGACTTCAATGTGATTTTTAATAAAAACTTTCCCAGTCCGCTTAACCCTGCCCTGAACCTGTACTACAGGTATTACCTTGATGACAGCCTGCACATTGATGGAAGGCTAACATATCTTATCAACTTTAAGCCTCGCAACGAACGGGATATCGGATTTGAAGGCACACTGCTTATTGATGCCGAGGACTTTGCGGTGAAAGACGTGGATATGCGTTTCGCCGAAAAAAGTAATATTAACTACGTGAGGGCTTTCCGTATAAAACAAATTTTTGAGCGCTTGCCCGAAGGGCGTTGGTTCCTTTCCCGTACCGCCATCATTGCTGACCTCACAATTCTAGAAAAGGAAAAAAATCTCATGGGGGTATTGGCCCGAAAAACCACATCATACCGAAAAGTGAAACTGAACGAACCGGCTGACCCCTCTGTATACACAGGCGTGGACAACATTATTGTAACAGAAGGTGCCGACCAGCGCGATGAAAATTTCTGGCGGTCCGTACGCCACGAAGCTTTGGTGAAACGCGAAGAAAATATCTATAAAATGGTAGATAGCCTGAACAAAAACAAATATTTCAAATTCCTGAAGGAAGCAGTACGCATTATTGGTTCTGGTTATGCGCGGGTGGGGAAGTTTGATATTGGAAACATTCACACATTTGTGAGCTGGAATCCTTCGGAGGGTTGGCGGGCTAAGCTGGGGGCCCGCACCAATCGTTTCCTGAGCAAGTACGTAGAAGGAAATATTTGGGGGGCTTATGGCTTTACGGACCGTACGGTAAAGTATGGAGCCGAATTAATCTATTACCCGCTCAGTATGTTTAGACGTAGGCATAATGTGGGGGTATCTTATAAATACGACATGGAACAAATTGGTTTGAGTAACAATGCCCTTTCCGTAGATCACTTCATGACAGCCCTTTTCCGCACCGGACCTTTTGACCGCCTCACGCTCACACGGGAAGGGATGCTTTGGTATGAGCATAATTGGTTTGCCGGCTTTGTGACCCGCTTGTCAATTATTTATCGTGATGTGGCGCCGCGGGGCACCTTCCGTTTTCTCACACTGAATGCTTCGGGAGACCTTGCTGAATTTCCCAGCCTCCAAAATGCTGAAATCCGCTTTAATCTGCGCTTTGCATTTCGCGAAAGAATTCTCAGCAGCGATTTCAGACGCCGCGTATTCATCAATAAGTATCCCGTGGTAGCCGGCGAGGTGGGAAAGGGCTTCGCCGGTGTCTTGGGCAGCGACTTTGATTTCCTGCGAGCAAAACTGCAAATTAACCATCGCCTCAGAGTGAGTAAACTAGGTTATATTGATTATATGTTAGAAGGTGGACGCACCTGGGGCCGTGTTCCCTATTACATGATGGAAATTCACTTGGCCAATCAGAATATTGTTAATGATGAGGCGGCTTTTAATTTAATGCGCTTTTATGAATTTGTGAGCGACCGGTATTTTGCTTTCTACATGGAAAATCATTTTGAAGGGTTCTTTTTTAACCGTATTCCTGGTATCAAGAAATTAAAGCTTAGAGAGTTTCTGATCAATAAAATTTTATTTGGATATTTAGATCCAATGAACCGGAATTACCCCCTCATTTTTCCCAACGGACTTAAAAATCTGGATGCTCGCATTCCTTATTGGGAAACAGGCTTTGGATTAGAAAATATTTTTAAGGTGCTTCGGGTAGATGTTCTTTGGCGCGTCACTTATCGGGAGAATATGAAATTTGCCCACGCGTGGGCTATAAAACCATCTCTATATCTGCGTTTCTGAAAGGAAAAGGGGCATTTTACCTTTTAAGGAGACCTAAGCAGATGCCCTCAAACTTATTACAAATACAAGTTTATGACATATAAATGCGACTGCCCAGGAAGAACCGTTCAAGGAAATAATCCCTAACCTATCTGAACGGTGTTTTCTTAAATACGGCTTTCTAAGTCTAGCTTAAACTTCCGTGCAGTTTCCAGAGCCAGCTCATAACCTGCATCGGCGTGGCGCACAACACCAATCCCCGGATCGTTGTGAAGAACACGGGCCAGGCGATGGGCTGCACTTTCGGTTCCATCGGCTACAATTACCATCCCAGCGTGAATGCTATAACCCATGCCCACTCCTCCGCCGTGGTGGAGACTGACCCAGGACGCCCCACCGGCCGTATTCAAAAGAGCATTGAGAACGGGCCAGTCCGCAATAGCATCGCTACCATCTTTCATCCGTTCAGTTTCACGGTTGGGGGAGGCCACTGAGCCCGTGTCCAGATGATCGCGGCCAATGACGATAGGGGCTTTCACGCGACCCGTGCGTACCAGGTCGTTAAATGCCAGACCCGCCTTTTGTCGGGCACCCATGGGCAACCAGCATATACGGGCCGGCAGCCCCTGAAATGCAATTTTCTCACGCGCCAGGCGAATCCAGTTCTGCAGTGATATGTCTTCCGGGAAAAGTTCCATCAACACCTGATCACAGGTGTAAATGTCCTCAGGATCGCCGCTGAGAGCGACAAAGCGGAAAGGACCACTTCCTTTGCAGAACAAAGGCCTAATGAAAGCCGGCACAAAACCGGGTATATCAAACGCGTCGGTCACACCCCGGCGGTCATGGGCCTGACCTCTTAAATTGTTGCCGTAATCAAATGTGATGGCACCTCTTCGCATCAACGTGAGCATCTGCTGCACGTGACGGGCCATGGTATCCCAGGCGCGCTCTCTGTATTCCTGGGGATTCTTGACACGAAGGGCTTTAGCCTCAGACACACTGAGTTTTTCAGGAAAATAGCCGTTCAGTTCATCATGGGCGCTGGTTTGGTCTGTGAGGGTGTCAGGAGTTATGTTGTGATCAATGAGGTATTGCAAAAGATCCACAATGTTGCATAATACCCCGATGGAAACCGCTTCACCGCGAGCTTTGGCTTGGAGAGCTCGGTCAACGGCCGAGGGTATATCCCATGCTTTCTCATCCAAATAACGAGTTTCTAGCCTTTTATCAATGCGCCATTCCTCCATTTCGGCGATGAGAGCCACTCCTTCATTCATGGTAATGGCCAAGGGTTGGGCTCCGCCCATCCCACCCAGCCCGGCCGTGACGTTCAGGGTGCCGCGCAGAGTGCCTCCAAAATGCTGTCGCGCACATTCAGCATAAGTCTCATAGGTGCCCTGCACGATACCTTGTGACCCGATGTAAATCCAGGAACCCGCAGTCATCTGACCAAACATTATGAGACCCTTGCGGTCCAGCTCGTGGAAATGTTCCCACGTGGCCCAACGGGGTACTAGCATAGCATTGCTAATGAGTACCCGAGGCGCATCAGGATGAGTAGGAAAAATACCTACGGGCTTGCCGCTCTGAATAAGGAGGGTTTCGTCGTCCCGCAGGATTTTCAGGGCAGCGATGATTTTTTTGAGTGCCTCGTGATTGCGGGCGGCTTTTCCAATACCTCCGTATACAATCAAATCTTCTGGTTTTTCAGCAACATCTGGGTGAAGGTTATTGCGGAGCATCCGCAGAGCAGCTTCCTGAATCCAGCCTTTACATTCCAACACATTGCGTCCTTGAGAAACTGTAGTTTCGTGTTTCATAATCATTTACCGTATTTTCAGCAAGATAATAATAAAAAACATAGGTATTTCGTTTGTTTTCACGATGCACGGCTCAAAGCTTCCATATACCTGAAGCCCCTTTTCAGCACCAGCGGAGTGGTAAGCGTGGTGAGCACACCCATTACTACCAGAATGGAAAAAACTTCGTTGGTAATCATTCCTGATTTATAAGCAATATTGGCAATAACCAACTCCATTATGCCTCTCGCATTCAGACCCAAGCCTAGTACAAAGCTTTCGGGACCCTTCATGCCGGCCAAGCGCCCCCCCAAGTAACCTCCCAGAATTTTTGATAGATAGGAAACGACGATAACAGCCATCAGAAAAGCTGGATTCTGAAGGGATTTGAATTGGAATTCCAATCCGATCCCGGCAAAAAACACCGGGGCCAGAAAACCCATAGCCAGACTTTGGGTGGTATTTTGAATGGTATTCATGTGGTTTTTTCCGATGATATGTTCGCTCAACAACAAGGAGGCGAAAAAGGCTCCCACAATGAAATGGAAACCCAGTGATTCAGTAATGGTGGCAAAAACCAGTACGAACACAAAGAACAGGGCAAACAAGGGTTCCCTACCGCGGAGAAAGCCAATGAGCTTAGATATCTGGTTTTCAAGATAATCAGGGCGGCGCGAAACCCTGCGTACCGCACCGTAGCTTAGGGAAATTACGCCTATAAAAAATGCCAGCTTCAGTAAGGATAAAACGGATATCTCCACAAGGCCTCCCACATCAGGAGTTATTCCTTTGGTTTGCAGGATTATACCGAGGATAGTGAGCGCCATTACATCGTCAAAGATGGCCACGGAAACTATTAACTGTCCCAGTGGAGATTGTATGCGACCCAGGTCCATTAAGATACGGATACTAACCGGGAGTGCTGTAATAGCCACGCACAATCCAGTGAACAAGTTGGTTCGCAGATCTTTTCCAAAAAAATAGGCCGTGAGAAAGCCAGCTGTAATGGGCACAAAGAATGCGGATAGAGAAATAATTATGTTTTTTCCCCGCATGGAGCGCAGGATATCGTCAATGTTAATTTCAAGACCTGCAATAATAACCAGTAGGAAAACGCCCAATTCTGAAATCACCCGTACCTCTTCAGTGCGGTGAATCAAATTCAGGACGGCTGGCCCCAACACGATGCCGGCTATTATTTCACCAATCATGGCGGGCTGGCGTAACCGTTCAAATACCTCGCCCAGAAGCCTGGCAGCCACCAGCAAAATCAGGAGTTTGGTAAAAAGGGGCAGGGCTGGTTCTGAGATATGCATGGGCTGTTTTTAAGCCAGCCCCAAAAATAGGTCCTCTTGCCCGCATGAATAGGACAGGAGGAAGGTTACTCGGTGAAGGTTAGCCATGGAAACATTCTGGCCCGGGGCGGCTCGCCCGGATCTTAGTAAACAGCTACGAACCGAAGAGTCGGTTTGCCGTCTTTCAAAAACGTGAGTTCTGTCTCGTTGCCGGTGTAACTCCGGGCATCCTGTAAATTCTGAATAAAGCTTTTATCTATGGTCACCTGGGCGCAGTACACTTTAGTGGAGACGATATCGGTGATTTCAATACTGTTTTCGTTCACCTTGGCCTGGCCCCTGAAGGCATTGCAGCCGTCAAAGCCGTGGACGGCATTTTCGTAAACAGGGAAAAAGATATATGGTGGTTGGCGATACGATTCTTCGCTCGGCAGGGGTTTACCATTGATTTCCACCAGTTTCCATCGGATTTCCTTCATGACCATCGGGAAAGGATAAAAAATAAAAGAAGCTCTTTCGGCTTCATCGCCTTCCGGTCTCCGACCTGATGGATCTAGTAAAACGAAATTCCCTTTTTCAAATAAAAATTTATTTGACCCTGGGCCTTTACCACTTAGAGTTAAAAGGTTTTTGGATGGATTCCATTGGAAAGTGCCTTTTTCTATCAGAAAACTATCAGAAACACCCAACTTTTTAACTCTTAAAACATAAGTGTAATCGGCACTAAGACGAAGCAAGGAGAATAACCCCTCACACTCAGCACTTGGAATGACAGCGTGATAAAGACCTGCGTAAGGGAATACTTGGAAATGTTTGCTTGGTTCAATTTTGTTATTGACCATGGAAGAAATTGCTATCCATGTAGTAGTAAAAAAACTTGATAGATTCATAAAAAATTTTATTAAGAGTTTATTTAATTAAATGACTTTACAAAAATAAAAAAACCTCCTTTTAAGGAGGTTGTGAATTAATATTTGTTTGTTAATGTTTTTTATTTGACTTCCTCGTATTCCACGTCAGTGACCTGGCCGTTTCCTGCTGAGCTGCCAGAGGAAGCTTCTGCACTAGAGGATGTGCCTGCGGTTTGACCGCCGGCGGAAGCGTACATTTTTTGAGCTACTTCGTGCAGCACTCGGTTCATATCAGCCATCAAGGAATCTATCTTTTCCATATCCTTAGCCGAATGGGCTGCCTTTAAATCACTCAGGAGCTTTTCAAGTTGCGATTTTAAGTCGGATGGAATCTTGTCGCCGTTTTCCTTCAGTTGTTTCTCAGTTTGGAAAATCAAAGCATCGGCCGCGTTGAGTTTTTCAGCTTTTTCGCGTTCTTTTCTGTCAGCCTCGGCATTGAGCTCGGCTTCACGTTTCATGCGTTCGATTTCTTCCTTGGTGAGTCCAGAGGAAGCTTCAATGCGGATTTTTTGCTGCTTTCCAGTGGCCTTATCGCGTGCTGTCACGTTCAAGATACCATTAGCGTCAATATCAAATGTCACCTCAATTTGGGGTACGCCTCTAGGAGCAGGGGGAATTCCATCTAGGTGGAAGCGTCCTATGGTGCGGTTATCTTTAGCCATAGGACGTTCACCCTGAAGCACATGAATTTCTACCGACGTTTGATTGTCAGCAGCGGTGGAGAATATTTCGGTTTTCTGAGTGGGTATGGTTGTATTGGCCTCAATAAGTTTAGTGAACACCCCGCCAAGAGTTTCAATACCCAGCGAAAGAGGAGTTACATCCAAAAGGAGCACGTCCTTTACTTCGCCAGCTAATACGCCGCCTTGGATAGCAGCACCTACGGCTACCACTTCATCCGGGTTTACGCCCTTAGATGGGGCTTTTCCGAAGAACTTTTCTACAGCTTGCTGTATGGCAGGAATTCTCGTACTACCTCCTACAAGAATCACCTCATCAATATCGGAGGGCTTCAGGCCTGCTTTTTCAAGAGCTGAGCGACACGGAGCGATGGTGCGCTCAATCAGGTCAGATACCAAGGCTTCAAACTTTGCCCGAGTGAGGGTTTTCACCAGATGTTTGGGCACCCCATCCACGGGCATAATGTAAGGCAGATTAATTTCGGTTTGTGTAGAGGAAGAGAGCTCGATTTTGGCCTTTTCGGCGGCTTCTTTAAGCCGCTGCAAGGCCATGGGATCGCGTCTCAGGTCTACCCCCTCTTCGCGCATGAATTCTTCCGCAAGCCAATCAATAATTTTTTGATCAAAATCATCACCACCCAAGTGGGTATCCCCATCGGTGGCTTTTACTTCAAAAACTCCATCTCCCAGCTCAAGTACAGACACATCGTGCGTGCCACCACCGCAGTCAAACACCACAATTTTCATATCGCGCGATTTCTTATCCAGCCCGTAGGCCAAAGCGGCTGCCGTAGGTTCGTTGATGATGCGCCGCACCTTAAGGCCGGCTATTTCGCCCGCCTCTTTTGTGGCTTGCCGCTGAGCGTCATTAAAGTAGGCTGGTACAGTAATCACGGCTTCCGTTACGGGATGTCCCAGGTAGTCTTCGGCGGTCTGCTTCATTTTTTGCAAGATCATCGCCGAAATTTCCTGAGGCGTATAGAGACGATCCCCAATCCGTACGCGCGGTGTGTTGTTTTCTCCTCTTTCCACAGTGTAAGGTACCCGCTTAATTTCGTCTAGGACCTCATCATACCGGCGACCCATAAACCGTTTTATAGAATATATGGTACGCTTGGGGTTGGTGATGGCTTGCCGTTTGGCCGGGTCCCCAATCTTTCTTTCTCCGTTTTCCATGAATGCGACCATAGAAGGCGTAGTACGTTTGCCTTCACTGTTGGCAATCACCACCGGTTGGTTACCTTCCATGACGGCCACACAGGAGTTGGTGGTGCCTAAATCTATTCCGATAATTTTACTCATAGAAAATATGAATTTTATCAATTATGTCTCAATTTCTGTGCCGCGGGTCATTTGTCATGGGTTTTTATGTCCCTTTCCGAAGATTTTATGACAGCAGCTGACAAAATTGCAGCAACCAAGATTTGGAAGGTATTATTAAAATTTAAGGCGACAAATATTAATTCTAACGAAAAAATTACGATTTTAGGAGATGACGAGTAACTATTAGTATCCCTGAAATTTCAGGGCTGGATCATTATTCTCGCCCCTCCAATTTTCGTAGTGAATAAAACCGAAAATCGGAAACTTTATATTTTTTATTTGTTGTATTTAGATTAGTAAAATAGGATGTACCCTGCTGCTTAACGGGATAGTGACGATGAGCAAGGAACCAGCAATTGTGTGCCCCACCGTCTATGTTATGAGGACCATATGGAGTCATCTTTCCTTTATTACTACTTCTACATTTTCAAAATACGCATTACGCCATTCTTGGAACAGATATTGGCACGGGTTTCATAGACCCTTATCCCTGTACCCGGTAATCGGTAGCGCGCAGAGCGGTGAAAATGTCCGCACAACCAACTATCGACAGTACCTTTGTATCGGCGGAGAAGGGTCAGAAGCTGGCGTCTCTGAGTGGGAGTGAAGGCGTATTGCTTCTTCCCCAGGCGAAGTGTTAGCGGCGGATGGTGGGAAACCAGCGTCACCCGTTGTCCGGCTTTCCAGGCTTGCTCCAGTTGTCTGCTTAAAAAGGCCCATGTTCCGCAAGGCTGGGGGTGAAGCCAGGCCTCTGGACCTATCCCCGGTTCGGAAAGCTTTGTATGGTAACGCGGGTTAAAATCTAAACAAACAAATCTCCTTCCTTCCACCGTGAACGAATAATTATGCAAACGTACCCTGTGGCCCGAGTGTCCATCTTGGCAGAATGTATGCCTCTGGTCTTCATGAAAAGGAAACAGCCTGGCGAGCTTTCGGAATTGGTACTCAAAAATCACATTCAGAATACTATCCCCCATAGGGCCGGTGGCTTCATCTCCAAATCTTATATAGGGCCACACATCGTGGTTTCCCAACAAAGGCACCCAAGGCGCCTGAAGGGAATCCAATATTTCTCGGACGTGCTGGAATTCTGATGGCTCGCCGCTGTCCGTAAGGTCGCCGGAAATGAGAACTAGAGACTTGGGGCACCGGTGCACGCAAGCATTCACGCGCCGTACAACCTTCTGAAGCCTCTCGGCCGCATAGCCTCCTTTGGTGTGGCTCAGGGAATCCGCCCAGCCGGGACTACCGTAATCACGGGTATTCAAACCTTGACCCACATGCAAATCTGTCAGATGGAACACGCACAATGAGCTCTTCCTTTCCACAACTGGAAGAACCTGAACGCTCAAATATTCAGCACAAGGCTCTTTCTGAGCTTCACAAACCCCGGCTGGCAAACAGACCATGATAAAAGTTGCGGGGAACTTCAAGCGCCTGAAAACGTCCCCTCGTGCCCTCATGGCTTTTTCGTGCTGCGGAGGTGTTTGCCTTTTGGGAATTTTGCAATGCGTATTCCTCCCCCAAGCTCCACGAAGTCGGCCACAAAGAAATGGCTTTTAAGGCTGAAATTGAGTATCCCGCGCTCACGTAAGCGGTAGCGCATCCCGATGCGCTGGTAAAAGCGAGTGTCCAGCCTATCAGGCCAAAAGAAATAACCACCAAAATGAAAATACAGGGAAAATCTATTTATCACAAACTCATAGCCTGCAAACAGGCCGGCCCTAAATGTGTGGAGAGTATAGCCATAAGAATGATACTTCCGATACATGCGCATTTTTGCCGACTCATCCCAAAACACATCCAGGCCCGCTGGGAACCCGGATTTGGGTGTAAATTGACGATAGATCCAAAGGCCCAAGGTGGCCGTGGGGTAAAAACCGGAGCCAATGGGATATACCTGTTTCAACCCTCCCATTAGGAGAGCCTCCAGTTGCCACGGCGGCCTCTGAAAGGTCGGGGGAGGAGCGGCATTCAAATTTCGCGAATTCCAGCCGGCTCGCATACCCCATGAAAAAGCCGGAATATTCATCCCCAGGTTAGGCATAGTAAGTGCTCCTACACTCCAGTGGGTGAAGGTGAGCCCCCCCAAAAGTGCCACCTGAGGGTGCATCTGCCAGGCAAGTTCCAATCCAGGCCGCAGCAAATAGTTGACAGGCGCGCTCACGGCTGCGTTAATGTTGTTGTAGACCGGATGATAAGGTTTTGTTACATAGCCCAAGCCTAAAGCACCGGTTATTCCTAAATAAAACCGTCTGTTCCGCACTAAAGGAAACGACATTTCAGTACCTAGTGAGTGAACCCATCCGATATGCTGGGGGTCACTGAAGTCAGCCACGTTGTAAAACAAGCGCCAGGGAGGTAGGCGGTGGTAGAGTTCCCACGGTTTAGCCCCTGAGGTTTGGATTTCAAAAAAAAATTCATACGCTATGTTGGGTCCTCGTCCTATGGCATTCATTAGTGCCGAATGAGCAAAAAGAAAACCTCGGGCATAGCGAAAACCCAACGAATGGTGCGCCAAAGGGAATCCGCTTTTAACATTTTGTGCTCGAACAGGTAGTTGAATAGAGCAAAACTCTAATAAGGACATTAATAGTAGACCACATCTGAGGGCTGCCACGGCGACCTTAATCCCTGATAACAAAGTGTTTAAATGTTTTGGAAATCCAGCTGAGGAGCCAAGATAATCCTACCACCAGCAGGGCACTAACCACATTAAACCAAAGAAAAGGCATCACATCGGCTAAGAAACAATATAAAACCACTGCTTCGGCTGTGGCGGCAGCCCAGAGTACGTGGGACTGGTGGGCCCGGGGAATGAAAAATCCCGTAAGGAAGACTCCCAGAATGGTGCCGTACACCAGACTGCCCAGAATGTTCACCGCCTCTATGAGAGTGCCCAGGTTGCCTGCATTCATGGCAAAAGCTATGGCGTAAGCGCCCCATACTGTCGTGATGATTCTGCCAAAGCGCAGCAAATCCGAATCACCTGCTGATGGCTTAAATAACCGTTTGTAAAAGTCCACACAACTCACTGTAGCCAAGGCATTCAGTTCCGAGGAGGCCGATGACATAGCCGCACTAAATAGCATTGAAACAATAAGACCCAAGGCCCCGGCCGGAAAATTTTCTATTACAAAACGTAGAAATGGGTAATTGGTGTCGTTCAGTTCTGCGGAGGGCAAAGCCATTTCCAATGTCATGCGCATAGCCTTTCCCAGGCTGTCTGAAACCTGTGTGGCACGATGCACAAGTTCTGCATTAAATGGCCTGGATTTCAGGATGGATCTTAGAGAATCAGTGGCCCGTTCATAGGCCATTAGGCGTTGCTTTATCAAGGGGTCGGTAGAGAAAAGAATTTTTTTCTCCACCACTGGATTGAAATGAAGGGGCCGAGGGTGATACAGGTAAAAGAGGTAGAGAAATACCCCGCACAACAACACGATGGCTTGCATTGGGATTTTCAGGAGGGCATTCATCAGCAATCCTTTTCGGGCTTCCTTGAGGTTGCGCCCTCCCAAATAGCGCGATACCTGGCTCTGATCGGTGCCGAAATAGGATAGGGCCACAAAAAAGCCCCCGATAAGCCCTGACCACAGAGTATATTTCGTTTGAAAATCGGGCTGCCAGTCTAGGCAGCGTAATCGACCGGTAGCTTCAGCCGCAGTCCACAGGTGGTTAAATGTGCCGGTGTGAGGCACCAAGAAGTGGATTAGCAGGTATATGGAAAAAAACAATCCGGCCAACATAATACCCATCTGAAGCTTATGGGTTTCGGCCACCGCGTGTGAGCCTCCCGTCACAGTGTAGGCCACCACAGCCAGGCCACAGAGCAGCGAAGTGAGGCGAACGTCCCACCCCAGAAGGGCTGCAAACACCAGTGCGGGCGCAAAAATGGTGAAGCCTGCGGCAAGCCCGCGTTGCAGCAAGAACAACGAGGCGGTAAAGAGCCGCGCGGCAAGGCCGAAGCGTGCCTCCAGATATTCATAGGCAGAAGTGATGTTCAGTTTTTCATACACCGGAAGAAATATCTTTATCAGGACCAGCATAGCCAGAGGCACGCCCAAATAAAACTGCAAAAAGCCCATACCCTCTGCGAAGGACTGTCCCGGTCCTGAAAGAAAGGTAATAGCGCTGGCTTGTGTGGCCATCACTGAAAGCCCCACCGCAAACCATCCCTGTGTCTTGCCGGCTTTCAGAAAAGCAAGGGAACTTTTCGTGCGTCGGGTGCGCCAGATCCCGTATGCTACCACTAAGACTTGCGAAAGAAATAATACAAACCAATCGAATGTATTCAAAATTTCTTTTTAGGGCTTCAAAGAAAAACACTTCATTCAAAACTTTTTAATTTCGAAATTTTGCCGTTGAAATAAACAATGTCCATTATCAGATTTATTAGGGTTGTATTTTTTTTTACTTTATGGATATTTTTTCATAAAGGCCATGCACAGGAACAAGGCTTCTCTTTTGAGCTGAACTACGGTTTTCAGAATTTTAATAGGCATCCCTTCAACCAGTTTTTCAACTCTTTCAATTCCACATTTCAACCTTTGGTTCCTGCTGGGCTGCTGCGCACAACCTCATGCCATGGTTTTGGCTTAAGACCTGGATTGTACATCATGAGTGGCCGGGGCAAGGCAGGCAGTTATTTTCATTTAGCCTTGGAGTATAATTACGGATCCTGGAAAAACGAAGCCAAATTTTCCAACCAAATAGAGCAACATTTTAAATACAGGATTCATGCATATAAGTTTTCGGCAGATTTTGGGGTTGATCTGCCCTTCTTTTTCCTAGCCTTTACCACCGGGTTTCAGGTCAATGCGGCAAGGCTAAGGGTATATAATGAATATCCTACGGGTAATATCGGAATGTCACAGGATAATGCTTTAAATGGTTTTTATCAGTCATCTTATGTTTCATTTCCTTTAGGCCTGAGAGGTGGGCTTTCTTTTGCGAGGAAGCTTCGTTTCCCCATATCTGTGGAATACACTTGGCCCTTAAATACCAACGATGTTTTTTTGGAAGACAAGTCCGTGGTGACCTATGGCTCCAGCCCATATATTCGGAAGCCCTTTCCTGCCTTTGCCGATGGTACTGGGAACTTCACTCCTAAGGCCCTGCAGGGATGGACGGTCAGATTTGGCGTGTATTTCCTTTTGTCAGCAGCGGGACTTTAAATTTGTAATGATTACCATTTGTAAAATAAACATACCAAAGTTTATTTTATTTTCCTTGTTTTTTAGTTCTTTTTTATGCTGCAGCCGATATCAAAAAGCCAGAGCCCGCCTGGATGGAGATTGGAAATATGTCCGTTTTGAACAATATCTTATTGACTCAGTGGGAGGCGTTTCTTTAGATACGGTTATTACGGAAGGCTTGGGAAAAATTTTCATTCAAAGATCCGAATCAGAAAAAGATGAGTTCTATTACCTATCCGATGTTTTTAACGCACCATCAGGATTGGTTAGGATCCTGAAGGATGGCAAGAGGCTTCATTTTTCCGTCAGTGATTACATTTATTATATTAAGGAACTGAAACAAAACAGGATGGTTTTGTTGCTTCATACAGGCACACTAACGGCTCCAGTTGTTCAGGAGAGAAGATATTATTTTGAAAAGGAGAAAAACTGAAAAATTGAATTTTAAATGAAAAAAGTTATATTTTTTATCGGAATAGACAATTTTCAACAAATAAATTAATTGTTATTGAATCCTGGAACTTTTCAAGGACTGAAAAAGGATGTGTCCAATTGAAGGTGGTATTCATATGTGTCAGGGCCGGTTTTCTTTAATTTCCAAAACTGTTCCCAGTTGATGTTTTTCTTAAGAAGAACACTGTCATTCCAGATTCGGCCAAAAACAAACCTTCTGTCACGCTCAAAGGAAGGTTGTGCTGTGGATTTTCGTGGTAATGGTACCCTGCGACCGTCCAATGCCCACAATTCCATGGGGGCAAGAATGTGGTGCACGCTGTCGTAGGTGATACGTGAATAGTAGCGGGCTTGCAGAGTGTAATGAGTGGCATTCTCAATAAAAAATTTCACTTCTATTACCTGGTTACACCCACAGAATGACCATAATATACATACGCACGTAATTGGGAATTGAAATGATTGGATCCGGAATTTCATTGACCCAAATTTATTGATTAGGTTTGCCCCTGCAAAACGATAGAATGAAACACAAATTATTCACCTTAATTCTTTTCTGGCCTGTTGTATCCTACGTTATGGCCCAGGAAGGCAGTCAGGCAAAGGGCGATAAGTCTAATAAAAAACCAATCTCAATCCCCCGTATGCAAGATCAGGTTTTAATTGATATCCACGCCAGTCAGATACTTAGAGAACAAGGTGCGGGGGTCTCTCCCCGTTGGATGTCCTACGGACTTACCATGGCTATGTTTTATGATCTGCCAATGCGAAGGACGCCTCTGAGCCTGGCAATTGGGGCTGGCTTCACCAATGAAAACTATTTTATCAATCGTGAGGTCAGTCGTACCTCCGATGGAAAAGGTACCGAGTTTGTCCCTGCGGCTCCTAACCTGAAGCGCTATAAGTTTTCGCTTACGATGCTTGAGGTACCGGCTGAAGTGCGCATTCGTTTTAAACCTGAACGTCGCAACACCGTCAAGATTAACTTAGGTTTCGCTCTAGGGTATATTGTACAGAGCAAAACCAAGCGGGTGGGTGAGGGGTTGCAACATGGCCAGACCACCAGCAAGGCTAAAGTCAAAGAATACAATGTGGCTGGCCTAGACAACCTTCGCCTTACTCCGTACCTACGTTTGGGCTGGAGTCGTTACAACATC
Source organism: Flavobacteriales bacterium (assembly GCA_025055635.1). Classification (GTDB taxonomy): domain Bacteria; phylum Bacteroidota; class Bacteroidia; order CAIKAF01; family CAIKAF01; genus JANWWQ01. The sequence goes on along the minus strand of JANWWQ010000005.1, from coordinate 21,630 downwards.
TCGGCCCGTTATCAAGTGAATCCATTGTTCCGTTCAGGCCAGGGTCCCATTGGCTGGCATCCAATTTCTGTGGGATTTTCGCTAACGCCTTTCTAGTCAGTAAGGCCTTTTACGAATAATTTACAGCGATTGTTTAACTTGTGCATGCAATTTTGAATTGTAAAATAAAAATACTCTTTGCCAACGAATAGTTAATTTTTAATTATCATTACATATAAATCCGCAAGGAGTTTCTTTTTAAATTTATTGAGAAGGGTTTAGTTTATGCGGGGAGAATTTAGATTTAAATCGTTTTTTAATTTCCTTAATGCTTTTGTTTTTTTAGAAGAGCAGAAGATTTCTAATTTACTAACGATTGCCTTTAAATAAATTCAATCACGGAACCTGAGAAGTTCTTGACCTTTTTCCACCGACTGACCCGCTTGACACAGGACGGTATCCACTATGCCATCGCTGGGGGCACGGAGCATGTTTTCCATCTTCATTGCCTCCAGCACGAGAAGGCCATCACCCCTACGAACTGACTGGCCTGGCTGCACCATAATTTGCATAATGAGTCCCGGCATGGGGGAGCGTATAGTTACGGCTTTGCGAATACCGGTTCGGACTGCGCCGCTGCGAAGGCTCACCTCGTCCAGAACATCCCTCACTTCCACAAATACCCGGCGGCTGCCCACGCGCAGGGTGAAACGCCGGGAAGTTGGATCAAAATCTTCCACCAACACAGATAATCCGCTGCTCTCATCTTGAAAAAGGAAGCGTCCTAATCTTTTTAAGCGGGGCTGAGGTTCCACTGCTCTCCCATCAGAAAGGAGTAAGCCTGCAGATTGCGAATGCTTAAAGATAAACGAGCCTACACTAATTTGAAGAATGGTGTCTTCCACGGCTCTAATTTAAGGACCATCAGCTGGCACAAAAGTGGATAAAGATTTTTAATATTGTACCCCTATTATATGTTATTCTAAGACCCATTTAATATGCTCAAACAGGAACAATCGCTCCGACTGACCCAGAAATTATCTCCCCTCCAAATTCAACTCATGAAATTGCTGCAGGTGCCCACGGCCTTGTTAGATCAACGTATTAAAGAGGAGTTGGAAAACAATCCGGCCCTGGAAGATCTCAGCCGTATAGATATGCGCGAAGAAAGTGCCCAACTACAGGACGAAATAGACGACGATTTGGATTTAGAAGGAATTGAGGACGCAGAAAATGACTTGACCGAATCCCAAGAAGCCGAAGTTTCCCTGGAAGAATTCCTGTCCGAGGAGGAGGAAAATTATTATAAGACCCATGCCAGCAATCACAGCCCTGACGACGAGCCCTGGGAAGCCCCTGTGGTGCAACAAGTGAGCTTCCATGAGTATCTAAACAGTCAGATTGGCATGCGGGAGATGGACGACAAAACCTTGCAGATCTGCCGACATATTATTGGCAACCTGGACGAAGACGGGTACCTGCGCCGCAGCGTGTCTCAAATCACCGACGACCTGGCTTACTTAGCAGGAATTGAAGCTACCGAAGAGGAAGTAGAGAAGGCTTTGAAAATTGTGCAAGAGCTGGATCCCCCGGGGGTGGGAGCCCGCGACCTGCGCGAATGCTTGCTGCTTCAATTAGCCCACAGCGGTTCCCGTGACAAAGCCGTGATTAATGCCCAGCGTATTCTGCGAGACCATTTTGAAGAATTCACCAAAAAGCATTATGATCGCATCCAGCGTCGACTGCGCTTGGAAGATGGAGAATTTCGGGAAGCCGTGCAGGAAATACTCCATTTGAATCCTAAGCCCGGTAGCGCCTTTGAATCAGTAAAAAACAATCCCTACTCCATCACACCGGATTTCATTCTGGAAAAAGATCTGGACGGCCAGCTTCACCTCTCATTAAATAGCCGTAATGCGCCTCAACTGCGCATCAGCCCCCGCTATGCAGAGATGCTTAGGGCCATGGCTAGTGATAAATCCCAGAAAGAGTCGGCCCAGTTTGTTAAGCAAAAAATAGAATCAGCAAAATGGTTTATTGAAGCCATCAAACAACGGCAGGATACTCTGATGAAAGTGATGAATGCCATTTTGGAACACCAGGCCGAATATTTTGCCACGGGCGATGAAAAAAAGTTGAAGCCCATGATTTTGAAGGACATCGCTGAAAAAGTAGGCCTAGACATCAGCACAGTCAGCCGTGTAACAGGCAGCAAATACATTCAGACCCCTTATGGCATTAAGCTCCTCAAGGATTTCTTTTCAGAATCACTATCCACCGACGAAGGTGAAGAGGTGAGCACCCGAGAGGTGAAAAGTATATTGCAGGATCTCATTCGGAATGAAGAAAAAAGAAGGCCGCTTACAGACGAAAAGCTTACCGAAATTTTGCAAAAAAAGGGTTACAACATTGCGCGCCGCACGGTGGCCAAGTACCGCGAGCAACTCGGTATTCCCGTGGCCCGATTGCGCAAGGAATTATAATCATGAGGCGTCAGCCCCATGTAGCATTTAAGATTTTTCCCTCTGAAATTGCCCCGAGCCGATCAACCTTGTTATTTGTACATGGCATGGCACACGGTGCATGGTGCTGGGAGTGGCTGTGGGTGCCTTGGCTTCAGAAAAAAGGATACCCCTGCGTTACTATGAATCTTCGGGGTCATAGCGAAAGCGAAGGGTGGGAACATCTGCGTTTCACGTCCATAGCAGATTATGTGCGCGATGTAAAGTACGTGATTTCACAGTTGAAAGAGCCTCCCGTTATCGTAGGGCATAGCATGGGAGGTTTTATCGTTCAAAAACTGCTGCTTGCAGGCACCCAACTCAGGGCTGCTATCCTAATAGCTTCAGTACCAGCGACGGGTTTCGGGAAGGGCTTATGGCGTCTGTTACGCCTAGCTCCTTTACGCTTTCTTCGTGCGTTGCTGACTTTGAGTACTACGCCTTTTTCCGAAAGTCCAGAAATTGTCCGCAAGCTATGCTTTTCACCCGATGTTCCTCGGGAACGCGTTCACAGCGCATTCATGTGTATGCAACCAGAATCCTTCAGAGCCTTTCTGGATATGCTTTTTCTAGACCTGCATAAGCCTCGTCGCGTTTCTGTTCCTATCCTTTGCATGGCAGCTGGCAGGGACTTAATAGTGGAAAATAAGGCTTTAGAAAAAACTGCCCGAGCCTTCGGTAGTGATTACGTTTTATTACCGGAGCTGGCACACAATATGATGTTGGATACCCATTGGGAAAAGGCCTGCGAAAAATTACATGCCTGGCTTCAGGCAAAAGGTCTGTGATAGGGTAACATCTGCCATACCTTTGCCTGTATGGAGGGCAACGCAGCAGAAATCTTACCGGAAAAATGGGCTCCTGAAACTTTTGAAGAGGAAATTTATCAACGTTGGGTAAATGATGGTTGCTTTCGCTCTGTGCCCGACGAGCGGCAGCCCTACGTTATCCTCATGCCTCCACCGAATGTGACCGGGGTGCTTCATATGGGGCACATGTTAAATAACACCATTCAAGATGTGCTCATCCGCCGAGCCCGAATGCTAGGCTACAATGCTTGTTGGGTCCCCGGAACGGACCATGCCTCCATCGCCACAGAAGCTCGCGTAGTGCGCATGCTTAGGGAAAAAGGAATCCAGAAAACGGACCTCTCTCGTGATGAATTTTTGCAATACGCATGGGACTGGAAAAACAAATACGGCGGAATTATCCTAGAACAATTGAAAAAACTAGGTGCTAGTTGTGACTGGGAGCGCACTCGTTTCACCATGGATGAGGGGTATTACAGGGCCGTGATTCGCGTCTTTGTGGATTTGTATCGTAAAGGCTATATCTACAGAGGAAAGCGAATGATCAATTGGGATTGTGAGGCGCGCACAGCTTTAAGTAATGAAGAAGTGATTTATCACGAACCAGGCGAGGAAAGCACACTGTATTATGTGCGTTATCCCTTAGCCGATGGCAGTGGGTATTTACGGGTGGCCACTCAAAGGCCCGAAACTATACCAGGCGACGTGGCCGTTGCAGTGAATCCTCAGGATTCCCGCTATGTAGAATTGATGGGTAAAAAAGTAGTGGTACCCCTTGTTCATCGCGTGGTGGAAGTCATTGCGGACAGTTATGTAGATCCGGACTTTGGTACGGGCTGCCTCAAGGTGACTCCGGCTCATGATGTCAACGACTATGAAATAGGTCTGCGGCATGGACTTCCCATTATTGACATCCTCAATGAAGACGGAACACTCAACGAAGCTTGTGGCGTGAAAGAATTGATAGGTCTGGATCGTTTCGAAGCCCGAAAAAAAGCTGTAGAGATGCTGCGTGAGGCGGGCCTGTTGGAAAAAGAAGAGAAAGTTCTCAGCCGGATTGGTCGCAGCGAGCGCACGGGTTCGGTTGTGGAACCTCGTTTATCGGAACAATGGTTCCTGCGGATGGACAAATTGGCTGGCCCCGCTTTGCAGGCTGTGGAATCTGGGGAGGTTAAGCTCCACCCGTCCAAGTTTGTGAATACTTACCGCCATTGGATGGAAAATGTGCGCGACTGGTGCATCAGTCGCCAGCTTTGGTGGGGGCATCGGATTCCGGCCTGGTACTTGAAAAATGACCGCTCGCGCTGGCAAGTTGCTGAAAATGCAGAAGAAGCCCTAGCCCTTTTCCGGGCTCAAAACCCTGGCATCTCATCCGATGATATTGAACAGGATCCGGATGTTCTGGACACTTGGGCTTCTTCATGGCTGTGGCCGATAGCCGTTTTCGAAGGATTTGATTATTACGATCTGGCGCAAAAGCGCTTCAACACGATTCCGCGGGATCTTCAGTACTATTACCCCACTACAGTGCTAGTGACGGCCCCTGAAATTTTGTTTTTCTGGGTGGCTCGCATGATCATGGCGGGATGTGAATACATGAAGCAGGCGCCCTTCAAGGATGTTTATCTCACGGGTATCGTGCGCGACAAACTCGGCCGCAAGATGAGTAAGAGCCTGGGCAATTCGCCGGAACCCTTAGATCTCATGGCACGCTATGGAGCTGATGGGGTGCGCATGGGAATGCTGCTTTGTTCTCCTGCTGGAAATGATCTGCTTTTTGATGAATCCTTATGCCAACAGGGACGGAACTTTTGCAACAAACTTTGGAATGCTTTCCGCCTGGTTAAAAGCTGGACTGCACATCCTGAGGCACTTCGTTCCGAGGCTGCCAAAGAAGCCGAAATATGGTTTGGCCATTGTTTGAACAATACTCTACACCAACTACGCCAGCAATTTGACCAGTATCGGCTTAATGAAGCTCTTATGAGCGTGTACCGGTTAATGTGGGACCACTTCTGTTCGGTTTATCTGGAAGCTATTAAGCCTACAGGAAGGATTCAAAATCCCCAAACGCTTCACCAGGCTTGGTGCTTTATGGAAATTTTATTGCGTTTGGCCCATCCTTTTGTTCCCTTCACGACGGAGAAGCTCTACGAATACGTCCCTGCCGAATATAAGCATCATCCCAAACATCTTATGCTGGCGCCGTGGCCGGAAGCGGGAACATATGATGAAAATGTGCTCCATCAATTTGATTCCATGTTGGAGGTGGCAGCAGCATTAAGGCAATTTAGGACTGAACAGAAAATTCCTTTTCGCCAAGCCCTCCAGGTGTTCTCCGACAGTGACATTCCTTTCAGGGCATGTCTCATGAAACTTTGTAACGTGCAGCAATGGGCTCCTGCAGATCAGCGTCCAGATAGTTCAAGACCCTTAGTGGTGGGAGTGTTCCAATTGTACGTACCCGTAGAGAGAAACGCTCATAGTGCCGAAGCTCTGAAGCTTCGCGAAGAATTGGAGTATGTAAAAGGCTTTTTGGAGTTAGTGAATAAAAAGCTATCTAATGAGCGCTTTGTGGCCAATGCTCCCCCCGACCTGGTTGAACGCGAACGGAAAAAGAAAGCGGATGCGGAAGCCCGCATTCGTGTGTTGGAAGATCTTTTGCGGAGAGAACTCTCTTCTTCCCTTTAGGTCTGATGCTCCCGCTTCACCACAAAAAACCAGTCATTGTCCAGAGGCAAATACCCATACTCAAAAATGAAGATGTAAGTAGTCTGTTTTTTACTAGTGTACGTATGAGTGTGGTATTGGAAATTGAAACCTAATGTTCGGAGTTTCTGTCCGCTTACTTTGGCTGTTTCGCCTTGTCCAACGAGCTCTTCCAATATGTGTCGGTTACGCAGGAGTATGCGCTGAATACGGCGTACCGTGGGAGAACGTGCACCTCTAGCTTGGCGATTGTTGTAAGCGCTGCGACAAGAGTCATTGCAAAACTTTTTGTCGCTTCGGCCTATTAATACATCGCCACACTCTAAGCAGCGGCGTTCTGAACTCATGTCATTCACAAAATTGGGGTTTTTTGGTTTATCCCCATAGATAACTGGCCTTTACCTTTGACAGCAAATAACGCATGGTTGGTGAACATTCTTTTGATGTCGTGGTTATAGGGTCCGGTCCCGGGGGGTACATTGCTGCCATCCGGGCCTCCCAATTGAAATTGTCGGTGGCTCTAGTGGAAAAATATCCCACTTTGGGGGGCACTTGTCTCAACGTGGGATGCATTCCCAGTAAGGCCCTGCTGGATTCCTCTGAACAATACTACAACGCGGTGCATCGTTTTGCCAAACATGGAATAAAGATTCCCCCTCCGGAATTGGATTTTTCGCAGATGGTGGCTCGTAAAGCCCAAGTGGTGGAAGAAAACAGTCGGGGTGTTGAATTGCTCATGAAAAAAAACAAAGTGGCCGTTTTTCATGGTATAGGCCGATTTGCATCCCCCACCACTGTGGAAGTGGTCAATAAAGAGGAGATCATTGCCCTGAAAGCCCGCCATATCATCATCGCTACAGGATCTAAACCTGCTACCCTTCCTGGCATCACGGTGGATAAGAAGCGCATCATTACCAGTACGGAGGCACTATCTCTGCCCGAAGTACCCCGAGAATTAGTGGTGATAGGTGGTGGAGTAATTGGGATGGAATTGGGTACTGTATTTGCGCGACTGGGCGCCCGAGTAAAAGTTGTGGAATATTTGGATAGGATAATAGGTACGTTTGATCGGGCCTTGGGGAAAGAGCTTCTAAAAATTTCCCGTCAGCTGGGCATGGAGTTTTTTCTCCAACATGCGGTGCAGTCCGTTGAATACGTAAACATCGATCGCATACAGGTGAAAGCCGTAAATTCTGAGGGCTCACCAGTGTTCATTGAGGGTGATTATTGCCTGGTAGCAGTTGGTCGCAGGCCTTACACCGAAGGTTTAAACTTAGAGGCCGCCGGCTTAACTACGGATGCCAAAGGTTTTATCCCGGTGGACGAAAATTGCCGAACCTCGGTACCGCATATTTGGGCTATCGGGGACGTGGTGAGGGGCCCGATGTTGGCCCATAAGGCGGAGGAGGAGGGCGCTGCGGTAGCTGAGCGTATAGCGGGAGGCAAGCCCCTTATCCATTATCACCTCATTCCGAATGTGGTGTATACCTGGCCTGAGGTAGCTTCTGTGGGATATAGTGAGGAACAACTTAAAGAATCCCAGCGACCTTATCGAGTTGGGCAATTTCCCTTCTTGGCAAGTGGCCGTGCGAGGGCCAGCATGGACACCGAAGGTTTCGTGAAGGTACTGGCAGATCCTTTAAGTGACGAAATTTTGGGTGTGCATATAATCGGACCGAGGGCTGCGGATCTGATTGCCGAAGCCACTCTTGCGATGGAATTCAAGGCTGCTGCCGAAGATATCGGCCGCATTTGCCATGCGCATCCCACATTTAGTGAAGCCTTGAAAGAAGCCAGTCTCGCTGCCAGCGGGCTGGGAGCCTTAAATATGTAGCTCCGATCCGTGCAAATTGATAATAAATCTTAAAGGAGAAAGCTATTCATCCATTGTTCTTTGTCTTTAGAAAATACCACAAAATTCCAGTGATCGGGATCTGCCTCAAAGCGGGGAACGCGTATGGCTTTTCTGTAAGATATTAATTTAAATACAGTAAATTTTTCTCTATCAATAATTTTATTTAATTCCTCGGCAATGGAAGGGGTGAGAACTTCCAAGAAAATGATAGGTCTCCATCGTTCTAGGTAAGGCCCAAGGCCTGCAACTACCTGAGGTTCATGGAGTTCTACGTCTATTTTTATCAAATCAATTTGAGGAATTGCATGTGTTTCTACATAATGAGCGAGGGTGACGGTTTCTACGGCATATTCGCAGATAGGCCCCTGGTAGTCTTTAAAATTTTTTAATTTATCTGGAGACAGTGATGCCGAAGTCTGGTTTTCATCAGGTACATCATAAAAAGTCTGTAAACCAATCTGGGAAGATACTGCCAACTTTTCGCAGATGATATCAAAACCGTTTAGGAGGATATTCCTCGCTAACTTTGGGAAAGTGTGCCGGGCTGGTACAAAAGCATATACGTGGGCTGCAGGATTTATTGTCTTGGCTACCAGACTATAAATACCGGTGTTGGCGCCAATATCAAAAATATAATGGCAGCGAGGACAAAGAGTTTTCCATAGCCAGCCAGTTTCGCTCTCCCAACTCACGAACAGGCCATTCCAAAAGGTTTCGTTTTCAATGGTTCCGCCATAGTGAAAGATTAAAAAGGATTTGTGGTCGCAGGCTACGCGGAAGGGTCCTTTAAATTTAAGATCCTTGTAAAATAGGCTATGCGGGATCCTAAAAAATTTAATAATATGACAAAGTACTATTTTGAAGGGAAATATTTTATAGATGGATAGCGCCGTTTGATAAATGAGGGTAGTCAATCGCATGAGGATAGTTTTTAAATACAGCGAAAGGTAATCCTCCTGATGAAAATGTGCAGTACCAGCAAGACATTCAAGAATTGAATAATCAGATACCATGGAAATACTCATGGAGGGAGGATTTACCTGGCTGGGCCGCAGTGGCCACGCCTTAATTAAAGAAACCTTCTATGGAGTTGTGTGAGAGGTAAATACAATGCGTCGGTATATGTCGGCTCGGTTGCGCGGCCGCAGGTGAGGCAACCATTGAAATCCCTGGAGCCGAAGACCTGTGTGATCGGCTTGCTTCATGGGCAAGAGGGTGCCGGAAGGCCTGGGCTCAAAGCGGATGCGTTGTGCTTTCCGGTCATCCAACCAAACCCAGATTTGTTCCGCTTCGGCTTTGTTGGCACCCATAAACCGGCCGTCCTCCTTGCGGGGGTAGTAAATGGAAACGGCCAGGCCTTGGGCTTCCACCTTCTCCAGATTGTTTTGAGCAAATAGGCCGGCTATATGAAGGGCTCCTAGTTGGTTGTAGATGGTACTATCTTCGTATGAGATAATGAGCGCTTTTTCGTACATATCCAGTCTATGGACTCGTCCCTGTTGTAACTGGATGGTGATAAAACGCGCGGATAACTGATTGCTGTCACTCCAGAGGATGGGTCGGTGGTATAAATTAAGGAGGCTGTCACCCACAATAAAAACCAAGGAGTCGCAAACGCCCTGTAGATCGCGTAAGTAAAAGCGGACCTGAGGGGCGGCCACGATGATTTTGTCGCATTCTGGGTGTTCCCAAATGTGGAGCGTGTCGCTGGTAAGAAAGAGGGAATCGTCCTCGGTCTGGAGTATGAGTGTAAGGCTATCGGTAATGTATGAATACCCTCTGGAATCAAATGTTTCGGCAAAATGCCCATATAAAGCAACTTTTTCAGTAGTATCGCGCAGTTGCACATGACCGCGTGCACGACCATAACCCTTGCGAGCGTCATAAAAGAGAGAATCGCCTGCTAGGAAACGGGAATTATATATAACAGTGGCCCCGCCAGAAAAACTGTTTATTTCCCTGGCACTGTCGTGGTATCCCCGTGAGCAGGTGATAAGGAGCGAATCACTTTTGATAGTGGTGGGCCCGTAGAAATACGAAATTTCCCGATCCACATCGTAGAACACCGTATCGGATCTTATGGTGTATTCCGTATTACGAATAAAAACATTACCTCTGAATCCCATCATTCGGCGGCGGACTTCATAATAGCCGATGCGACTGGTAATTGTATTGCGCCCTGATTCGGTGAGGGCGCTATCGTTGTACGAAACCACGCGGGTGTTCAAATTATAGGTTATCTGGCGCGAGCGCAGCAGGGTGTTGCGGTCCTTAATGAGTACGCGCCCGCTTAAGAAGGCCATGCGAGCATCTCCATCATATCGCAAAGTATCGCCGTATGCGTTCAGGCTGTCTCCCTGTTGCAGGTGCACCCGTCCAAAACCGATGAAAGCATTGGCATCGGTGTATCGCCAAGCACTATCACAGAACATCATGACTTCTTCGTGACGCATGACCACGCGTCCACGAATGCGCAGAACGCGCGGAGTGGAAGATTCGTCAAAGGAGGCTTCATCGGCATTGAGGAATTCTATTTTTTGTGGCTTTTTAACAGGTGCGGGGACCTGTCCGGACAGGATAGAGTTCGGAGCTATAAATCCATAAAACCAAACCGAAAAAATCTGAAGGAAAACTTGCCGAAGACGATACCCCATAAGTTCATAAGAGGGGAAAGGCCTCATGCTTTGCAAAGTTGGGTCAGAAAGCAGTTTGCATTCCAAAGTCAGCGAGGTTGGGAACTACAAACGATAAAAAAACGGCCAGCGACCCTGTAAATTATTTGCCGGTAGACAATTTTGGTATGAAAGTTGCCTAAATTTGCATAGTTTTACTTTTCTATGAAGCACATATTTGTCATTCTTTCTGCCGTTTTCTTGCTGGATGGCCCAGCTACCCTTGCTCAGAAAGTCACTGGTCCTAAGCTCACCTACAAGGAGGATTTCGTGGACTATGGGGAAATTGAAAAAGGTGCTCCCCGCGAACGGGTATGGAAATTTAAGAATGAGGGGACCGAGCCACTGATCATCCAAAGCGCTGTAGGGTCTTGCGGATGCACCGTCCCTGATCCACCCAAGGCCCCTATTCCTCCCGGGGGCGAAGGCTCAATCCGGATCAACTATGATACGGAACGTGTGGGGCCGATTGCTAAGACTGTCACCATCACCACTAACGAGCCTGAGGGGAGCAACACCCATGTGATCAAAGTGAAAGGTAACGTGGTGGAAAAGAAGACCAGCGAATCCAAGTAGAAAAGCCGAGCTAATAACTTTAAAGATAAGCCCCTTTATGGGGCTTTTTTAATTTTTCCGGGCAAGGTTCAGAAGTATTCGGGTAACTTTGCAAATCTTTTGCTGTGGCTGACACTCTAACCAAAGACATATTGCATGATCTGAAGGAGGCCACCGAAAATCGTGATGCGGATCGGTTACGAAGGATGACCGTCGGTCTCCACCCCCAAGACCTGGCCCAAGTGGTGGAGGCTTTTACCAATCTTGAGGATGCATCCTTTCTACTTTCCCTGCTTGAAGAGGAGACCTTTGCCCAGACTATTGCCTTTCTTGATGAAACCAAGAGGGAAAAACTGTTGACACGATTATCGGCCCGGGAAATAGCCGAGAAAGTCCTGGAAAACTTGGACAGTGACGATGCCACGGACGTTATCCAGGATTTGCCCGAAGAACGACAGCGGGAAGTTTTGCAGGAAATAGACGACACTGCGCACGCCGGTGATATAGCCGAGTTGTTGGAATACGACGAAAAGTCGGCTGGGGCCATCATGGCTAAAGAGCTGGTGAAGGTACCGCTACATGCCAGCCTCATTCAGTGTGTTCGGGAAATACGGCGCCAGGCTGCTGACACCGATGACATTTATGCCGTGTATGTGGTGGACAATGATGGCATACTCCAGGGTATTTTGCCTTTGAAAAAATTATTATTGGCTCCTACAAACGCCCGCCTGGAAGATATCATAGACCGGGATGTGATTTCAGTAAAAGCCACTGATTCCAAGGAGAAAGCGGCTGAATTGATGCGTAAATATGACCTTGTGGTATTGCCGGTGGTGGATGGCATGGGCAAGTTGCTGGGACGCATCACCATTGACGACGTGGTGGATGTAATCCAGGAAGAAGCCGAAAAAGACTATGCTTTGGCTAGTGGATTATCGGAAAATGTATCTTCCGCTGACAACCTGACGGTAATTGCCCGGGCCCGTCTTCCCTGGCTGCTCATCGGGCTGGCAGGGGGTATATTAGGCTCCCGAATAATTGGCCAATACGAAGAGCAGCTACAGATTCACCCTGAAATGGCTTTTTTTATTCCACTTATCGCCGCTATGGGTGGAAATGCCGGTGTACAGTCCTCGGCCATCATGGTCCAGGCGCTGGCCAACCAGACAGCTTTTCGCTTCAGCGTATTGTACCGGCTCCTGCGCGAGTTTCTTACCGCTTTGCTTACAGGCGGGGTGTGTGCCGCTGCCCTGCTTACCTATGGTTTCGTTTTCACTGATAATCTGGGGTTGTCAATCACCGTGGGCACTGCTCTTCTGACGGTGATTATCATTGCATCGGTGATGGGTACGCTTATCCCTTTGATGTTGTATCGCTTTAAAATTGATCCGGCCGTGGCTACGGGTCCATTCATCACCACCAGCAACGACATTGTGGGGCTGTTTGTCTATTTTTCAGTGGGCCGGCTGATGTATGGCAATTTTTGACGGCAGCACATGGAGGCTGCTGGATCGGGGTGAAATTTCCAAGCAGGCTTGGGAAAATTGTTTGGAGAAAGCCAGGGTGGTCCATCCGTTTCTAAGGCTTTGGTATCTGGATGCCTGTCACCCAAGTTGGAAGGCCCTTGTGTATGGCTCCTACTATGCAGTAATGCCTATTCTTGCCGTCCGCAAAGGACCCTTTAGGGTGGCCTTGGCTCCTATTTGGGTCCAGAGATTAGGCCCGGCCTGCGCTGTGAAATGCTCGGCTGATGAATTGAGGCAATTCCTGAGACGCACCTTTTCCCTTTATGTGTTGCCTATGGATATCAACGTATTTCCCCAGAGCGGCTCATACTTCCAGAAACCCACCTACATTTTGGATTTGCGCCACTACGAAATTCCTGAGGGCCATCATGTACGCCTGATTAAGAAAGCCCAGAAAAATGCCTTGGGTGTGGCCAAAGTCTCCACTGGTAAAGAATTCGCCGATTTTTTTTGGCTTCACAGGGCTGATCAGCTACCGGCTTTTAAGGCCATTCATAAAGAGAGGCTGGCCATGCTCGTGGATAACAGCCTGAGGCGAGGAGAAGGCCTGACAATAAAAGCCTTGGATAAGAGTCAAACCTCTGTCGCTATGGCTTTCTTTATCCAGCAGGACTCATGGGCTTTTTTTATAGAGGGCACTCCTTCTGCTGAAGGCCGGTCTGTGGGAGCCATGACTTATCTCATCCATGAGGCTCTGCTTAGGCTCCGGCAAAATGGTGTGAACTGGGTGGATTTTTGCGGTTCAGTCCATCCAGGGGTAGCAAAGTTTTATCAACGCTTTGGTGCCGTTCCTAGCATGTACCCCGTGTTCACAGGAGGATGGCTATGGAGTATTTTACCTCATCAACTCAGGAAACGTTTCCTTTAGCAGATACTGTAGGTTGAGATGCATCTCAGGCATGTAATCCGGTAAATCATTCAAGGGCACCAAACGCACCTCTTCAATATCCTCTTCCACCTGAGGTTTGGCCCACTGCTGGCGGGAGCTCATAATGAACCAGGCCGTGCGTTTCACAAATTTTTTGTTGTGCATAGAAAAGGCATGGTAAGTATTGGCCGCAAAGCGCTCGATTCGGACATCCATAAGGCTGCATTCCTCTTTCACTTCCCGCAGGGCACATACGTCGTCTTCTTCCTGGTATTCGCATTTTCCTTTTGGCAGGTCCCAAAATCCCCAACGTCGTATTAGCCACAGCCCTTTTTCTGGACCAAACACCAGGCCCCCAGCGGCTCTGGAATAATTAAATCCAAATTGTTTTAAGACTTCGGTAAATCGTTCAGGATCTAAGTGGACCTGTATCATTTGATCCTTACCTGTGGGCTTTTTAAGCCAAGTATCAAGGATGGCAAAACCTTCCTCTGCGCTCAGTCCTCCGTTATTTTCGGAAAAGACCGCGTAAGAGCGACCTACAAATAACTTGATTTGGTTTCGCATTTGAAAATATTCAGTTAATTAACCTCAGTTATCTTGAAGTTTGTTCTGGAATCTTCCAAAATATAATAACGCATGAGAAACATAATTTAACGGAATTTGCGGTCGAACAAGTTTCTAGAATTGTAAAAGGTAATAGTTAATTTTCTAACGACTCCAGAGGGATATTTAGAATCCGCTCAACTGAGAAGCTACTGAAAGTAAAAAGGCCTCACTCCGGAAGGGCCCGATAATTTGCATCCCACACACAGGAAAAGTATGCCCTGAGACCACTGGAAAAGAAAGAGCTGGATGCCCGCTAAGATTGGCCATAACCGTGAACTGATCCTCTAAATACATTTTAACTGGGTCTTCGCTACGCTCTCCAAAACGAAAAGGCAAATCTGGTGTAGTGGGCAAAAGGAGGATATCAGTTTCGCTCAACTGTTTATCCACCATTTCCCGTAATAATGCTCGGGCTTTTTGAGCCTTTCCATAGTAAGCCTCATAGTAGCCAGAACTAAGCACGAAAGTGCCTAACAGTATCCGACGACGTACCTCCTGCCCGAAGCCTTCTGTGCGCGTGCGTACGAGCATCTCCTCCATGGAGGAAGCCCCAGCCGCACGGTAGCCGTAGCGCACCCCATCATAGCGGGCTAGGTTGCTACTGGCTTCGGCTGTAGAAAGTACGTAGTACATTGGCACAAGGTGTTCGCGAATAGGAAAAGACAAGGACACAAGATGGGCCCCAGCCTCTCTGGCTTTGTCCAGTATTCTTTGATAGGCGTTCCGAACGGTTTCTCCCACATCAGGAGAATTCAGAATTTCCGGGTAATACCCAATGCGCAAATTCGATACTGGTACATTCCTCATTTTTCCAAAGTGGTATTCGGCATCGCTTGTGGCATCGCGAGGGTCAGGACCGGCCATCACCTCCATGAGGGTTGCGGCATCCTCCGCGTTAGCTGTCATGGGTCCAATCTGGTCAAAGGAAGATCCGTAAGCGATTAATCCATATCGAGATACTGCCCCATACCCTGGTTTTAGACCCCAGATGCCACAAAAAGCTGAGGGCTGCCGGATACTGCCGCCTGTATCGGAACCCAAGGCGGCATCACACAAGCCGGCGGCCACGGCCGCCGCCGAACCTCCTGAAGAGCCTCCCGGAACACATTCCGGAGCAAGTGGGTTGCGCACGGGTCCATAATAAGAAGTTTCGTTGGAACTGCCCATCGCAAATTCATCGCATGAAGTGCGGCCAATCACTACAACGCCCTCATCCAACAACCTCTGTAAAGCAGTGGCCGTGTAAGGTGCTCGAAAATTCTGAAGTATTTTGCTGGAAGCTGTACACAGGTGATCTTTATAAAGAATGTTATCCTTGATAGCGATAACCATGCCTGTGAGTCGTCCTGGCTGTCGTCCCGCTGCTAAAGCATTGTCCAATTCGGCAGCCCGCTTCATAGCCGATTGTTCAAATACTTCCGCAAAGCAGTTTAGATCACGATGGGCTTCAATGGCTTCCAGAAAGCGCTGCACTCTCTGTTGGACCGGGATACCAAGGATTCTGTCCCGTTTCCAGTCGGCCTGCACATGCATGGCCTTCAAGAGTCTTTTTTCATAGGTGTGGTGTTCTCCTCCTCGTTACGGGACTTGTCCTCGCTCATACCCTTTTTGAATTCGCGTATACCTTGCCCCAAGCCTCTCATTAGCTCAGGAATTTTGCGTCCTCCGAAAAGCAATAGGGCCACTACGATAATAAGGACAATCTGAGGCCACCCAATTGAGCCATAAATAAAATACAGAAAGGAAGTCTTACTCATTGGGGCAAAGGTACGGTAAAAACAAAGCGGGCCTCATTGTTGGCAGCGACCAGTAGGTTAATAAAATCTGTACCTATAATCCCGTACTCCAGCATAAGATTTGAGGGCTTCCTGGGCTTCTCCGGACCGGTAACCAGCCATGGTGCTCATCTCTCTCACTTTAGTGCGCAGTTCCGATTGTTCAGGAGCTTTTCCGGGGGTTACTTGGGTCACTTGCAACACGTATACCCCGTTATTTCCTTGGAACGGCCCGTAAATGTTATCCTTTTGCGCGCCGCATGCAGCACCCACAAAGGCCGGCTCATAACCCACGCCGGGTACAAAGTAGGAGTTAAAGTTTAGACCAGTGGCGGTTTGTACGTTGGTTTGGAGACGGGGGGCTATATCATCCAGAGATTTGCTACCCTCCATAGCTGTGCGGATTTCTTCCTTGAATTTACGGGCCTTTTTTTCTCTCAAAGCAAATGGCTTCAATTCTTCCTCAATTTCTTCTAAAGGCGGCACTCCGGCGGAACGTTTCCGCGTTACGATGGCCACCACATATTTATTGCCAAATTTTTCTATGGCCGATACCTCGCCCACTTCACTTTCAAATGCCCAACGAACCAGACGACGACTATCTTCCAAGCCTCCCACCTGGCGAGCGTTGTCTCGGAGGTAGTATTCATCCCGGATGAGGACGGTTCCCTCTTTTTGTGCTCTTTCAAAATCCTCACGGGTCTTATGTTTGGCCACGAATTCACCAGCCTGATTAAAAACTCTGTTCTCAGTGGCTTTGCTAGGTACCACTTCCCTGTTCACGAAAGCTACAAGAATTTTTCGGGTGGGTGGAGATTTGGCCTCCACTCTGAATATAGCTGTGACTATAGGAAGTTCCAGTTTATAAATCTTACCTATCTGAGCCGCAAAGGCCGAGTCAATGAGCAGGTTTTGCCCTGGCGCCGATTGCTTTACCCAACCCACATCTCCGCTATCGTTTTTAGTGGTTTGGTCATCGGAATACTTAAGGGCCATTTCTTCCAGTGTAGCTGCTCCTGACATAATGACACCATAGAGGCTGTCAGCCAATTCTTTACCTCCAGGCCGCTCCTTGCCATCTTGCAACTTGGTGGCGATGAGAATGGCCCTGAGTTTTACCGAATCCGGACTGGTTTTTTCCAGAATGCGCTTTGCCAGTTTGAATGTGTCGCCATCCGCATAGGGACCTACCACTTTTCCATCCGGTGCGTCCCACAGAGCAGAGTCCAGGATAGCCGTTAGTTTTTCCTTGTGCAGAAAAACAGGCTCGCGCCGTGAATCGGAATTTTGAAGCACAAAGAGGCTGTCTTCCCGAGTGGCCTCAAATTCTTTGCGAAGGGCAAAAATTTCATTGTATATATTCAGCCTGTCTTCCGGTGTGGGTATCACCTCAAAGACAGCGTACTTGAGGCTACGTGAGGCAAAATCTGTGCGATAACGCATTTTATGTTTTTCGTAGGCGGCCTGCAAATCTTTTTTTTCTATCTGGATGGCAGAGTCAGGTAGCGAAGAGTAGTTTTTGGCGATGAAGCGTACATCCGCACTCATACTGGTTTCCAGATTTTGAGAAACCACTTCCTTGGAGGTTACGTACATGGCTTTTGCTATCAAATTGTTATACTTATTATTTAATCTGTCTCGGATGATGTATTCTTCTAATTGGCTCCATTTCAGACGTTCGTTACGCCAAGCAGGGAGCTGATCTTCACTTATGTTGGCCTCGTCTAGAAGATAGTTGTTCACATAATTCTGCACAAAGTTTTTGTCAAACTGCCCAGTTTGAGGATTGGTAAAATAACGGCGCGCAATGGGATGAATAAATTCCCCCGTTAGCATATCATTAAATTCAGCCGATCCCACCCTTAGGCCAAGTCGGTCATATTGTTTTTGGGTTATCAGTTGAAAAATGAGATCGTTGAACACATCGTCCACCACCTGGTCGCGCATGGCATTATCAAGAGATTCTTTATTATTAATGACCATGTAGTAATTTTCTTTTTCTTTCACTAGTTTATCAAAATGATCAATCCTTATTCGTTCACCATTTATCACAGCAACTAGGCTCCGCTCGCCTGAGAAGAAAAATCCGGCGCTTGAGAGAAAGTCGCCCAAGATGAACGATAACATCGCCACTCCCACCAACACCACCAGGAGCATTCCCATTCTGTTACGAATTTTTCCAATGATCGCCATAGTTAAAATCAGGGTTGCAAAGGTAGATTTTTTTTAAGTAGCTCCAAATGGCAAATCATAAAATTTTTCATAAAAAATATTCTTTTTAATCTAAAGATTTCAATACCTGAATGAATTCCATTTTTCCTCCTGGGCTCTGACTCCTTAAAAGTTTTTCTGTCCCAAAATATGTGTATATACTCCGGGTAATGAACACTCTGTATTTTTTTTTGAGGCTCTTTAAAAGATTTGTATCATTATGAATTTGAAAAGCAGATTGAGTGTAAAAAGCATTTGGTATGCATTTTTTTGCTTTTAACCTAAGTAGAGAATATGTAAATTTATAGGTTACCTTCATACCTAAAAACTTCTTTATCCTCAATACGCTGTGTTAAAAAAGGGGCAAATTGAGTTGAACGTTTATGTGAGCTTATTCGGATGAATTATTTTTGAGAGATTAAATTAGAATTGAGAAGTAAAAGACCTATGGATATTGTTTTTAAATTTTTAATTTTAGATATTTTACATGGAAGTTAAATGATCATTTTCATCTATAAATAAAAATTTTGAATACTTTGTCCACTTTTTGTAATTCTAGTTTTGATTATATTTGAAAGAGGAATATCCTTCCAATTTGAACTTCTAATGCGTTTAGATAAGTTTTTATTTTTTGCCAGACTTTATGATTCGCGGTCCAAAGCCGCTTCTGCGTGTGAAGGAGGCCGTGTCAAACTTAATGGTAGAGAGGCAAAGCCTTCCAAGGAGGTTGTTCCAGGTGATATTATCGGAGTGAAGCGTAAATACAGAGAGTTTAAATATCGTATCCTAAATATTCCAAAAAGTCGAGTATCCAAGTCAATGATGGGCTTGGTGGTGCTTTTGCTAAATAGTGAGGTATTGGAAAAACCGGAACTGGGTGGGTCCTCTTTTGTGCACCGTGAAAAGGGAATGGGTCGCCCCACAAAAAAGGAACGTAGAGATGAAGAAGCCTTTAGGAACACACTTTTTTAAAACAGTTTCCAAAATTGCCTACTTTATGAAGCGCCTTGCGGGGGTTGTACCTTTGCGGTGTGGCTGGGCTTTGGGATTTCCTGCGGAGTAAGTTTCCGGACCTCCACCTATTGGATACGGTTAAGAAGGTCGCTGATGATTTAGGAGTTGAGGTCTATCTGGTAGGAGGATATGTGCGCGATTTGTTTTTGGACAGACCTTGCAAGGATATTGATTTCATGGTGGTGGGTGATGGTGTGGCTGCGGCCACACAGGTTTACAAGCAATTGGGTCTTCAAGGTAGGCCAGTTGTGTATAAAAATTTCGGAACTGCCTCATTTTCCTATAAGGACCTGTGGATTGAATTTGTAGGTGCCCGTAAAGAATCGTACAGTAGACATAGCCGTAATCCTCATGTGGAGCCAGGAACACTGGATGATGATTTGGCTCGGCGTGATTTCACTGTGAATTCTATGGCTATTTTGCTCACGGGGCCTGACGCCGGTGAGCTTGTGGACAAATTTGGCGGGCTTCAGCACCTGATGGAAAAAATATTAGTGACCCCGCTGGAACCCGTAAAAACCTTTGACGATGATCCTTTACGTATGTTGCGCGGGATACGTTTTGCAGTTCAGCTGGATTTTCGGATTCATCCGCAGGTCCTTGAAAGCATGAAAATTTGCAGAGAAAGACTGCACATTGTGGCACCTGAAAGAATTGGCGAAGAACTGAACAAAATGCTCCAGTCACCTCGGCCGGCTATGGCCTTCAAGCTCATGTTCAACACCGGAATTTTGGAAGTCATATTTCCGGAGATGGCCCGGCTGCACGGTGTGGAATACCAGGATGGACATGGCCACAAGGACAATTTTTTCCACACCTTGGATGTGCTCACCCGTCTGCGCGCCCGCACGGATAATGTTTGGCTGCTTTGGAGCGCTGTGCTGCACGACATTGCAAAGCCCCGCACCAAACGCTATGAACCTGGGCATGGATGGACTTTCCACGGCCACGAAGAAGTGGGGGCCCGAATGGTACCGGGCATTTTTAAAAAGCTGGGACTGCCCCAAAACGAAAAATGCCAATATGTGCAGAAGCTGGTTCGCTTGCATTTGCGCCCTATCGTGCTTACCAAGGATAACATCACCGACTCCGCCATTCGTCGTCTGATTTATGAAGCTGGAGACGACCTGGAGGATCTGCTGATGCTTTGCGAGGCCGACATCACAAGTAAAAATGAAAATAAGGTTCGCCGATACCTGAACAACTACCAGTTAGTGCGAAAAAAGATTGAAGAAGTAGAAGCCCGCGACCGCATCCGGAATTTTCAGCCGCCTGTGCGCGGGGAGGAAGTGATGAAAATGTTTAATCTGGCGCCCTGCAAGACAGTGGGTATCCTAAAAGCGGCTGTTAAGGAAGCCATCCTTGACGGAATAATTCCTAATGAACGGGAAGCTGCCCTTCAATACCTCATAAAGGAAGCACGGAAATTGGGATTAGAGCCCGTATCCGACCCATGAGCACCAAACCTTCTGTGGTTGTCGTAGCAGGCCCTACGGCCTCTGGTAAAACTGTATTAGCCGCTTCCTTAGCGAAGGTTCTAAAGACAGAGGTTGTTTCTTTTGATGCCCGGCAGTTTTACAAAGAATTGGACATTGGTGTGGCCCGCCCCACCGCAGAGGAAATGCAGGGAGTGCCCCACCACTTCATAGCCACTCATAGCATTCACCATCCACTCACAGCGGCGGAGTTTGGCCGACAGGCCCTTCCATTGATAGAAAGTATTCTGAGACAAAAGAGTTTGGTGGTGTTGGTGGGGGGGGCAGGCTTTTACTTGGATGCCCTCCTGCATCCTCTGGATCCTATTCCTGAGCCTTCCCCGGAAGCCCGGGAATTAGCTCGTTCCATGACGTTGGCACAGCTTCAAGCTTACGTGCAAAAAAAAGATCCCGATTATTTTCAATTGGTGGACCCGATGAACCCTGCGCGCTTGGCTCGGGCAGTAGAAGTAATGGAAACTACGGGGAAACTTTTTTCCGAATTTCTCACTGGCCGGAATTACAAAAAATTTCCATTCCGGTATTGGGTATTGATGCCCGCTGTGGAACCCACAGAACTCCGTATGAGGATTGAACGCCGCACTCGCCTCATGTGGCAACGCGGTTTGGTGGATGAATGCCGGCGCCTCATGCCCTTCAGGCATCTACCGCTCCTCCGTACAGTGGGTTATTCAGAATCCTTTGCCTTTCTGGAAGGATCCCTCACCGAAGAAGAGACCCTGAAGGCCATCATGCAAAATACCTGGCAATATGCCCGCCGCCAGAGAACCTGGTTCAGAAACAAAACAAAAGCCATTCCCGTTCCACCGGACGATGTGGAACGCCTGGCTATCCAGGTGCTAACAGGAAATTTAACCGGTTGAATCTTCTAATTGCGTATCCACCGTGAGAGAGGGCAACTCTTTATCAAAGAGGTAAAGCCCCGGGGACTCGGTACCAAGAATATTGAGTTTATCAAGGACAGTGCGGCTGAGCTTCTCTTCTTCATGTTGTTCGGTGACGTACCATTGCAGGAAGTGTAAGGTGGTGTAATCTTTCATTTTGGTGCACA